>NZ_JBXWOP010000064.1:0-1176 GCF_059610965.1 Ruegeria sp. CDSB136 | reverse complement strand
ATGCTGGTCCCAACCTGCCTCCATCATAGCCTTCAAGACCTCGGGCTGGCCTTGCGCCTCACGAATCCCGCGGCCCTCTGCATACCCGCCAACCATGACAAGGTGTGTGAGCCTCTCAGGATGCGTTGCAGCGAATAGGACGGCTGGCAAACACGCACCAGATTCGCTCATGAGAGCAAATCGGTCTAACCCGGCGGCATCGGCAACGGCGACCATATCCTCGACATTCTCTTCGATGCTAAGCGCTTCATCCAACGCCTCCGACAGACCCGTTCCGGCCCAGTCCATTTGAATGAGCGTACGACCCTCTCGATAGGCATCATAGCCATCTCGCAAGATCGGTATGTGCCACGCCTTCTCCTTGCTAAGCGGCGGACCATCAAGTTGAAACAGCGGTGGCCCGGAACCGGAAACAAGATAGGCCAAAGAGTGCCCGCGCTTTGAGATCGTGTATCGCACCTTGGGAGCCATTGGTTTTTCCAAATTTGGGCGGTCGGTGGCGTCGCCGCCTGTAACAACAGCAACCATTTCCAGACCTCGCCCGTGATGTGTCCGAATTACCTTCTGCTGCTTTCCGTTGTCTCCAATCGCACGGCGTGCTGCAGCGATCCGGGCGCTGACGGCACTTTCGGAAACGACGCGTCCGCCCCAGACGGCGTCAATGATCTCATCTTTGGTCACTAATCTTGAAGGGTTCTCCGCCAGAAGCCGCAGCAAATCGAAAACTTGCGGTTCGATGGCAACTTCCAGACCGGCGCATTTCAGTCGGCGGCTGGCAGTGTCGAGTTCGCAATCTCCAAAACGGTAAAACAATGAGACAAACCTTTGATCCAAGATGATCTTTGAAATTCTAGACAAATCCAAATGAATTCACAGGGATTTCTAAGGGCTGTCTTCAAGCGAAGATCTTTTACCCCTGTCACAGTGGCAACAGGAACAAGGAGAAAGACGATGAATGCCCCTTTTGATACCGCCCTGCTCAAGCATTTGCCCGATCACCTATCCCCGCTGACCGAAGCTGATCGCGCTGCCGAAAAACTATCGCGTCCCTATCGCCCACCGTTCCATGAGTTCGCGGCGCAGGTTTTCTCCGCGGTGCCACGGCATCGAAAATCTGAGTTGCCACGAACTGCGGCAACTACGCGGCTGTGAAAATCGAAAGACCAATTTGGGCTC
>NZ_JBXWOP010000063.1:0-1364 GCF_059610965.1 Ruegeria sp. CDSB136 | reverse complement strand
TGCGGATGGGGTGGATGGCGTCTGCAGCCAACCGTCGCGCTTTGCGGCAAACTGCAGAAGACATCTTCTGCAAGGAAAGGAGCCCCACCATGGAAGTCACGACAATAGGATTGGATCTCGGTAAAGACGTCTTTCAGGTCCACGGAATCGCTGATGACGGTACGGTTGTCTTCAATCGTTCGATCCGCCGCAGACAATTGCTGAAGTTCTTTGAGACCCTGCCGAGCTGCCTCGTCGGAATTGAGGCGTGTGGGTCGGCACATCACTGGGCGCGTGAGCTGACTGAAATCGGCCATGACGTGCGCCTCATGCCGGCGACTTACGTAAAGCCCTACGTGAAGCGTGGAAAGACGGATGCGGTTGATGCCGAGGCAATCTGCGAGGCCGTCACGCGACCGACCATGCGGTTCGTCGCTGTGAAATCGAAGGAACAACAAGCCCTTCTTACAATGCATCGCGTGCGCCAGCTTGTCGTGCGCCAGAAAACCCAGATGCTGAACGTGATCCGGGGTCTTCTTCGAGAGTTTGGTCATGTGATCGGGAACGGGCCGGTGGCGGCGATGCGCTTCGTCAAAGGGTTCAAAACCAACGATTGCCCGGACATGCCAGACGTTGCGAAGAGCATGCTCAAAACCCTCTGCGAGCAGGTTGTTGCACTCGACGAGCGCGTGGTGTTCTACGACAAACTGATCGAGTATCATTCGCGGATCGATGAACGGGCCAAGCGGATCAGAACCGTCCCTGGTGTTGGTCCAATCACCGCCTCTGCCATCGTCGCCACCATCGGCGACGGCAAACAGTTCAAGAACGGGCGCGAGTTTGCTGCTTGGCTTGGTCTCACCCCATTGAACAGATCGAGTGGTGGCAAGGAACGCCTCGGCCGGATTAGCAAGAAGGGTGACCGTTACATAAGAAGGCTTCTGGTGATCGGTATGACCTCACAAGTACAGCGCGCCCGCGGCTATCCAGAACGCGTGCATCCTTGGATCATGCAACTCCTCGAGCGCAAACCCGTCCGACTTGCCACGATCGCGATGGCAAACAAAGCCGCACGGATCATCTGGGCGATCCTCACCAAAGAAACATACTACCGGCAATCAGCGGCATAACCGGAGGCACTGAACAAAAAAGAATTGCAAGACGAATGCCATGATGGCACGTGCGGTCATCCGAGAACCCGGAAAACCCGAGCTTCGTCCTGAACTCTCAGGTTCGCTTTGCCGATTGGGACCAGGTTCACGGAACCCATCAAGGCCAGCGGCTCAAGCAAATGCCGCAATCAAAGGCCGGACACAGGACTGTACTGACCAGCCGCGCAATCAGAGCATTTTGTCCTTGCAAAGCAGACGCCATCCACACAGGAC
>NZ_JBXWOP010000062.1:0-1537 GCF_059610965.1 Ruegeria sp. CDSB136 | reverse complement strand
CGCCGATATTGTTGAAAAACAACGTGTTGCTGGCGCAGAGAGAGGCGTACCGAACTGAGCGCGAGTGCCTTTCTTGTCAGGCTTTGCTCGTTTGCTGCGGTGCGGGAAAGATCTTGGCCAGTTTTCGGAGGTTCTGGGCGGTGGCGGCGAGGAGGAATTCGTCGGTTGCACCACAAGGGCCACGTAATCGGAGTCGTCCCAGCCCGAGAATGCGTTTGAGGTGGGCAAACAGCATCTCAACCTTCTTTCGGAGCTTTGCCGAGACTTTGTATTGGGGCGTTTTGCGAATGGCGCGTGCCACATCGCGTGCGTCTTCATGTTCTTCGCGGGTGATTTTGCGAGCATCGGCGTTTGGGCAGCACTTCATCTTCGACGGGCACGCCAGGCAGGTGTGTTTGAGGGCCTGATACTTGGCCACGCCCTTGCCCGTCGGGCCACGGTTCGGATCAGAGTAGTTGCGACGAAACTGCTTGAGCGCTTCGCCCTCAGGGCAGATGTATTGGTTGTTCTCGGGATCCCATTCAAAGTCTGCACGGGACCATGTGCCATCTGTCCGGCCAGCTTTGTCGATAACGGGAATGTGCGGCGCGATCTTGCGCTTCACCAGCCAGTCCAGCATGGGGCCGGAACCGTAAGCGGTATCTGCGATTAACCGTTCTGGGTGCAGGTCGAACTTGTCTTTGACCCGGTTCAACATCGTCTTTGTTGAACCGACTTCTGCCTGTCGGATTGATCTGGTGGCTTCGACATCGACGATTACACCGTGATCCGTATCAATCAGATAATTTTCGGAATAGCTGAAGAATGCAGGGCCTTTGCGGGCTGCAGTCCATTGGCTGGCGGGGTCAGAATGTGAGGTGAACTTGGGCTGTACCTCGCTGGCCGCGCCGAATGCCGCCTCGTCCAGCGTGTCGAGATACTCGCGGACCGCGCGGGACGCATCTGCCGGGTCAATGCTTGCCGCGTCCCAGTCTTCCTTCGGTGTTGAGTTCCGTTTGTTAGCATCGGCTTCGATCAGGCTGGCATCAATCGCCATGCGCTGGCCGCTGACGAGACCTTCCTCAATGCAGCGTGCCACAGTTGTCTCAAACAGACGACGCAACAGTTCGCTTTCCCGGAAACGGCCGTGCCGGTTCTTGGAAAACGTGGAATGGTCTGGCACCCGGTCGTTCAAGTCGAGACGGCAGAACCAGCGGTATGCCAGGTTCAAATGCACCTCTTCGCAGAGCCGTCGCTCGGATCGAATACCGAAGCAATAGCCAACCAACAGCATGCGGATCAGCAGTTCGGGATCGACGGAGGGCCGGCCCGTGTGGCTGTAGAAATCCGTAAGGTGCGCGCGAATGCTGCCCAGATCGACGAACCGGTCAATCGAGCGCAAAAGGTGGTCTTGCGGGACATGATCCTCCAGCGAGAACTCGTAAAACAGCGACGCTTGCGCTTCCTGTCTCGGTCCCATCATGGCTGATCCCTCCCTTTAGGAAGAATTGAATCAGCAACTTACCAACCGATCAAGCCCGAGTTTTTCAACAAAATA
>NZ_JBXWOP010000061.1:0-1601 GCF_059610965.1 Ruegeria sp. CDSB136 | reverse complement strand
CCCACATTCCCCAAGTAAGTCGCTGTTTCCGCTGTCGTGATCGTGTTATTTCCGATATAAATCATGGTGTTGGTGACTACGCGGGACACGTTTCATGGATCACCTGGAGGGTGCGGGCTTGCAGCAGGCAGATCGGGTGGATTTCGACCGCCGTGTGCGGCTGGAATTTCGTGGCACGCAGCTCAGTTCCGACGGCGGCCTTCTGGTGATGCGCGAGCTTGATGACGCGCTCGGGTTGTCCGATCTGGCGGCAACAGCATTACGAGACACGCGACGCGGCAAGAACACGGTTCATCGGCTCGACGGCCTGTTCCGGCAATCGGTGTTTGGGCGGCTGGCCGGATACGAGGATGTCAACGACGCCGACCGTCTCGCCCTTGATCCGGTCATGCGTCAGGTCGTTGGTGGTCGGGCTGTCGACGTGCAAGCGGCATCTGCCTCGCAAATGGGACGGTTCGAGACCGGGACGCTGGCTTTGCCCGAGAACCGGGCAGCGCTGGCTGACCTGAACGGCCAGTGGATTGATCGCTTCCACGACCGCAACGGGCTGAAGTATATCGTGCTCGACATGGACAGCTCGGTCAGCCCCACCCATGGGGACCAGGAAGGGTCCGCTTGGAACGGGCATTTCGACTGCACCTGCTACCATCCCAACTTCCTGTTCAACCAGTTCGGCATGTTGGAGCGCTGCGCCCTGCGCCATGGCAACGTCCACAGCGCCGATGGCTGGCGGGATGTCCTCGATCCTGTCATCGCCCGGTATGCCGAGCGTGACATCATGCGGTTCTTCCGGGCGGATGCCGCCTTTGCAATGCCCGCGATCTACGAACGTCTGGAAGAAGCGAAGTACTTCTACGCCATCCGCTTGCCTGCCAACACCGTCCTGCGTGAGCAGATCGCGCATCGGCTGACCCGCCCCGTTGGGCGACCTTCGCAGACCAAGGTCAAGCGCTTCTACGAGGACTTCGAGTATCAGGCGGCGTCTTGGGACAAGCCGCGCCGGGTGATCGCCAAGATCGAATGGCATCCGGGCGAGCTGTTCCCGCGTGTGGGTTTCATCGTCACCAACCTGCCCATGGAACCAGACTGGGTGGTGCGGTTCTACAACCAGCGCGGCACCGCCGAGCAACACATCAAGGAAGGCAAGCACGCCTTCCGCTGGACGCGACTGTCATGCCGGAAGTTCCGCGACAACGAGGTGCGCCTGCAACTGCACGCGCTGGCATATAACCTGGCAACCTTCCTGCGCTGCATCGAACTGCCCGAGGCCATGGCGGACTGGTCATTGACCAGCCTGCAACTCAAGCTGATCAAGATCGGCGCCCGCGTCGTGCGTCACGCTCGCGCCATCACCTTCCAACTGGCCGAGGTAGCCGTCACCGGCCCGATGGTCCGCGCCATCCTCGCCGCGATCCGCCGCCTTCGAGCGCCACCGCTATGCGCGTGATCGAGGGCCAAGCCAAAACTGAACGAAAGCGGCAGGACAAGTCTGCCCGATGCGCTGAAAAACGTCGCCGCCGGGGCCGGGATGCGCTGTTTTTTGGGCCCATTCACCCAACTTCGGGCGTTTGCGCGACGACAGACGCTGTTCGGGGCGGAAA
>NZ_JBXWOP010000060.1:0-1732 GCF_059610965.1 Ruegeria sp. CDSB136 | reverse complement strand
GGAGATAACGCATGTCCATGTAATCATCGACCAAGCTGGGAGAATCCCGTTCAACCTCATCTAGCCCCAGATAATTATTGGACAGGGCAACCGGGCAACCAAGAACACGCATGGCTGCAAGTTTCATGGTCGTCTTGAGCCTTAGTGCATACGTGTAACCGATCAGGAAACTGTCGTGGATGCATAGGACAGGTATCCGCTGTCTGGTGAAGTGCCTGATCACCATTGAAGCCATCAAACTGTCCGTGTTCATCAGCGCTATCCCACGATCCGCGCAGAGATCATCCTCAAGGAATGGATGTTTCTTGATTGCAGCGTCCAATACCAGCCGAAGTTCCGCATTCTTCATTGACTTTGCCATCGACCCAACCGGAGAGGCGTCCCGGAACGCGCTGTAAGCTGACCGCTCGTTCTTAGCATTAAGAGCCATGAGGATTAGCAGTTTCACCAACTTACGCTGCTGCACGGTGTCCAAGTCAGGCAATAAATTATCATCCAACTCATAAGGATCACCTTCCAGCTTCACTCCTCTCTTTGCTGCCAGAATCGCGACATGAAGGGCTTGATAATCCACCTCGACAGTGGGTTCGTCATTGATGTGGATGCGCTTCCTTACCTCTGACCCGACCGATTGCCACCAGCCGCCATAGAAGCGGCCACCGCATGACCAGTCGTTGCGATTGAAGACACGGTGAACGAAGTTATCGAACCCGCAGATAGGAACTCGGGTTATCTCGCCCGTACGAACACCAGACTTAATCGGGCGCTCAATGAACGTGTCTTCCTGATCGGGTATGTCGATGAAGGTTCGCAGCAGCAGGCTGTTGTACTTCATCAGATCTGCTCTCATCTGCTCAGTCGCCGGAGTATCCTTGTATTCGATGTTTCTTTCTGACTTCTCGCTGGATCGCATGAGAATGCACTCCTTTCCCGGATGGGTCAGGATATGCTGTGGTCCGAACTTGGCTTCCCGAAACATCTGCCTAAGTGGTTCTGCCGCCCTTATCCGGGTGGTGCGGTTTGTGCTGGCTCCGGGACCGGCATAGCTGCCAGCCGCCAATGAGATGTAACCAACTTCATGCAGGCGATGTATTACCTTGGGTGCTAAGCGAGACAACCCGATCTTGTTATAGCGGGAGTCGGTGTTCCAAGCTGTGTTGCTCATCGCTACGCCAATAGACAGCTCGGGGTCGGCATCCCAAGCCACATAAAGATCGAGCAATATAGCCTGTAGCTGTGTCAAACTGTTGGCCTTGGGTCTTACGCCACCCTTCTTTGGGCTGCTGCTTTCTGGTTCCCCATAACATATTGCCCAGACCTGCTTGGTCAGATGGGTAACATTCGGGTGTTCTGAATATCGGTGAACATCTAGTAGTTTGGAGTAGTGCGGATTTGTGATCGGAAAAGCATCTAGGGTCTTTCCAGCGTATGTTTCTTCCATGAGTCAATTTGGTCCTCAATATATGCGACCACGCCCAGAGCGCACTGAGGCCCTGAAGACGTGATTAGCCGAGCGGAACCGAAGACGGCATCAAGCCATCGACGAGATACAACTCGACTGTGGTTTATGTTGTGCTTTGAGATTTGGAGGCTCTTGCGGAACCTCATAGCGGACCAAACCGCTATAGCGCCTCTAGACGCTGATCATGGTGCCCACGGGGATGCGGGCGGTTAACAAGATTAATAAATGGGTATGACTATCTGCATTGCAAGTTGACGGAGATAATTTTTT
>NZ_JBXWOP010000059.1:0-1837 GCF_059610965.1 Ruegeria sp. CDSB136 | reverse complement strand
ACCAACACCATGATTTATATCGGAAATAACACGATCACGACAGCGGAAACAGCGACTTACTTGGGGAATGTGGGCTTGAGTCCTATTCGGGATGCATGGAATTTCCGGAGCCATTGCGCGTGGTAAACGCTCAGATCCTGTCAGCAGGGTTAAGGGACTTTGAAATCCGCAAAGTTCGCGGAGCGCTTCTTAGTGGACGGTGCGGCGAGTGGCGGCTTAGTCCGCGTAGCAGTCGTTCAAGCAAGTTGCAGCGAATGACTGCTTCGAGCCCAATGCAGACATAGTGTTCGGGCGCAGCATTGGTCGCAAAAGGCGGTTTGCGCAGCCTTGCTATAGGTGGAAGTAAAGGTGGCTGAACGTAATTTTTAGGGTCTTAGCATTTAGGTATTCAACGGGGGCATTGGGCGCGTAAACGATTTTTCTGTCTATTGGTTGAAACCGGCTGCGTAGCCCAAATGTACTTTGATACTTCCCCGAAACATCAAGAGGCATCGGCCTTTAGTTTGATACAACTAGGATGGGCAGGCCAGAGATCATATTTTCAAGGGGATGATTTGACTTGCTCCCAAAGCGGCTGGAACTGTTCAGACCCTGGCCAATCAATTGTACGACTTCCGGTGATCCTGCGAATTTCGAATGGCTGCCAGATTTGGAGTCATCAATATTGCTCAGGTCGATCACAGTCACTCCAAGCTCGGCAAGTTCGGCTGAGTCGGACGCTCCCACCCTGCTAATCCCACCCGAAATCCTGCGAGAAAACCCAAGGGCGTTATCATCCTTGGATGTCAGGACAAACAATTTGGTGCGGTCTCCGTCTATCATGCCCAATTGAGACCGGAACACATCAATATCTATGTCCGGAGATGCCATCATGACGGATTTGAGGCGACCCGTGGAGTTGAACTTGCCCGCCCGTTCGGCAAAGACGATTGCTTCCATTAACAACATCGAGCCCATCGAGTGTGCGAATATGTCAGCGCCATTTGCCTTGGTTCTGACAAGTATGTCTGCGGCCTTCAGGAACTGCGGACGCGCGGCAAGAGCGCTGTTCAGATCATACACGTACTTGACCGGTTGTGCTGCAGACGCCCAGGAGAACAAGACAGGCACGCCTTTAAAGTCCGTGTCTTCTACAAACTGGGCCAGCCTAAGGATCGAATCGCTGATAGTGTTGTTGTAGCCATGCACAAAGAACAGAATGTCGCGATCACCGGGTGGCAACTTGGCGAGCGCTCCATTCAGGGACCTGATGAATGCATCGTCGGTTTGATAGACTGTCGGTTCGATGACCGCAAATTCAGTTCTTGGGTCCGGCGGCATCCTCTTGGAACGCTCTAACTCTCCTGAAACATGATTAGGTGGTATCGATACTACAACCGATGCTAATCCCAGTTCTGGAGCTCTTTGGCCAGAGTAGAATGCTCCAACAACCTCTGTCGCTTGCCTTGTGGTGGTGATGAAAATCTTTTGCCGCGTTGCCTCCGTGACAGAAACGGCAGGGATCTTGGAGTTGTCGATACCAACCAGTTCTGGGGAACGGGAACAAGACGTAAGCGCACCAGTTATCAAAAGAACAGTGAGAAAACCTCGAAACCAATCCACAACGACACCAAAATGATTCATAAACATAATCTTCCCAAATTCTAGTTATCACGGGCAAACAAGGCTTCACGAGCTGACACCCTATGTATAGCCCAATAGAAGCTTGAAGCTATTGATCTCGATCACAGCACTCAAATCCAATGAATCGATATTTGTTATTAACCGACATTCCCCAAGTGGCCTGGGTTCTGACGTTAAGGTCGCCTGACTGCGCCACCTGATCAAGCGTTTTTCC
>NZ_JBXWOP010000058.1:0-2187 GCF_059610965.1 Ruegeria sp. CDSB136 | reverse complement strand
CCGGGGATCGTGCGAAGAAGACGAACACGCGCATCCTCTTTGGCGACTTGTTTTATACGATCTTCGTACCAGCGGACCCGTTTGTGCAGAGCCATGAGTTGCTCGCACAGATTATGGATCACTTCATTGGCAATCTTAGGCAGATCGAGAACTTCGCCAAGCGTAATGTCTTCGGCAAACCCAATCACCCGGGCGAGACCTCTCGGAATGAAGATGCCAAACTCGGCAACCAAACCGCGCAGATTGTTGATGAGTTGCGTTCTCTGGCGCACCAGAAGATCACGCGCCCGATGCAGCGAGAGGAGGGATTGCTGCTCGACCGTCTTGATTGCAACAAAGCGCATGGTCGGACGAGTAACCGCTTCACAGATTGCTGCGGCATCAATTGCATCAGACTTCCCGCGTTTGACGTATGGTTTCACATACATCGGCGGGATCAACCGAACCTCGTGGCCCAAGGCCATGAGCTCGCGCGCCCAGTGGTGGGCGCTACTGCAGGACTCCATACCAATCAGGCAAGGCTCCAACTTCGCAAAGAACGACAGAAACTGCGCCCGCCGCAGGGCTTTGTTGAACACAACCTCCTCGGACGCGGTGATCCCGTGGACTTGAAAGACGTTCTTGGCCAGATCAACGCCAATTGTGGTAACTTGCATGGGGTGGCTCCTTTCAAAAGCAGACTTTGACACCTGCACTATGGCGCATTGCGACGCCGGTTGAAGCAGGAGCCATCCACCCCATCAGGTTTCCGCCCAACTTACAAAAACACCCAGATATTCCCCTAACTTGAATGTCAGAAAAAAGTGCTATATTTTCTGACAAGGAGAAAGCTATGATCACCTCATCGATTAGACAACGCATCATCGGAAAAGGCCGGGGCGCAATCTTTGCGCCAACCGACTTTCTGGATATTGGCTCCCGCGCAAGCGTGGATCAGGCATTGTCGCGTTTGGCGGATCAAGGGATGATCCGACGGTTAACGCGTGGGCTTTATGACTATCCGAGAAAGAGCGCCCGATTAGGGCTGTTGTCTCCGTCAGCCGATGACATTGCCAAAGCGATTGCACGCAAAGACAACCAGGTTCTACAGCCCTCCCCTGCCATGGCAGCCAACCAGTTGGGGCTGTCGACCCAAGTGCCCTCCAAGCCGACTTATATGACCGACGGCCCGACCCGCACCAAGACAATTGGTCGACAAGTCATCCAGTTTCGAAATGCATCATCCAAAACGCTAGTTGGTGCAGGCCAGAAAACCGGCGCCGTATTTCAGGCGTTACGCTATGTTGGCAAAAACCGGGTGGATAGCCGTGTTGTCGACACGCTGGCCCGCAATCTGGATATTAAGGACCGCGCCTTGCTCGCAAAACAAAGTAGATATGTACCGGCCTGGATGCACCCGGTAGTGCAGCAAATCGTGGCGCGGAACTGATCGTGGACCAGTTTGCCAACGATACTCCAAAGAACCGTGAGGAGGCTTTTCAGGAATCGGCCGCACAGCTTGGTTTGTCCAAAGCAATCGTCGAGAAGGATTTCTGGGTCTGTTGGTCGCTGAAACATCTATTCGCCCTGCCCTCTTTTGGCGCTCACATGATCTTCAAGGGTGGGACATCGCTATCCAAGGCCTATGACATCATCCATCGGTTCTCAGAAGACGTGGATCTGTCTCTCGACCGGGCACAGCTCGGTTTCGAGGGTGCACGTGACCCCGAGCACCCTGCCCTTTCCGGCAAAAAACAAAAGCAACTGTTGCAGGAACTTCAGGATACGGCCACCAAAGTAGTCTCAGGACCGCTTCTGAAAGAAACCAAGATCAAGTTTGGCGCCGCGCTGGATCAGCACTTTTCCCTGTCGGTCGATCCTAATGATGCACAAACCTTGCTTTTCGCCTATCCATCCGAGACAAGTGCGGCCAGCAGCTACATCCAGCCGGTAGTGCGGTTCGAATTTGGCGCCCGTGGGGTTCACCTACCAGCCGAGTCCCGCAGAATATCACCTTATGTGCATCAGGCCTTTCCAGACTTTTTGAGGGAGGGCGACGTCGATGTGAAGGTCTTGGGTGTTGAACGCACATTCTGGGAAAAAGCCACGATCCTGCATATGCTCTACCATCTGTCTGACGTCAGCGCCCATGGGACAGTTTAGGTCGATTTGATAAGAGAGGGTTTCTGGCTCATCGTAACCGCCAAG
>NZ_JBXWOP010000057.1:0-2490 GCF_059610965.1 Ruegeria sp. CDSB136 | reverse complement strand
GTTTTCGGCAGATGCTGGCAGCCAGTTCCAGGGAAGCAATTCGTCGAGCCGGTTGATTTTATGATCGTGGATACGGCTGAGGATGTCCGTCAGGTAGGCTTGCGGATCGAGGCCGTTCATTTTGGCGGTTTCAATGATGGTCATGGCGCGAGCGAGGGTTTCGCCGCCGGTGTCTGATCCGGCAAACAACCAGTTGCGGCGGCCAACGCCAATGGGGCGCATGCCGCGTTCGGCGGCGTTATTATCGATGGCCACACGCCCGTCTTCGAGGAATAGAGTGAAGGATGGCCAACGGGAGAGGCCGTAGCGGAAGGCTTTGGCCAGATCGCCTTTGCCAGGTATGCGCGTCAGTTGAGCCTCTGCCCAGGCTTGGAATGCATCCACCTTTGGCTTGGTCTTCTGTTGCCGGGCGACCAAGCGCTCATCTGCGGGCAAGCCTTTGATCTCACGCTCAATGTCGTAGAACTGCCCGATGTGGTCGAGCGCCTCCTTAGCGATCTCGGACTTTGTTGCGACCCAGATGTCATGGAAGTCCCGCCGGAGATGCGCCCAGCAGGCGGCCTCGCGGAATTGGGCGCTGCCATCGGCCCGTGTCTCATAGAGCGCTTTGAAGCCGGTGTACGCATCGGCCTGCAGGATACCGGCACTATTCTTCAAATGTTTGCGGGGATGTTCGCCCTTTCGATCCGGCGAGAAGTAATAGACCGCGCCCGGCGGTGCTTGCCCGCCCCATGGCCGTTGATCACGGACATAGGTCCAGATGCGGCCCTGTTTGACGCCTTTTCCCAGGCCTTTTGACTTGGCAGAACGATCCAGCACCCGGACCGGAGTATCGTCAGCGTGCAGGATGTCGCTGGCCATCACGTCGACTGCAATGCGTTCAATCAGCGGTGCCAATGTCCGCATTGCAGCCCCGCACCAATCCACCAGCGTGGTGTCTGGAATGTCCGCGCCCATGCGTTCAAAAATCTCATGCTGACGGTAAAGCGGGACGTGGTCATCGAACTTGGACGTGAGGATGTAAGCCAGGAGGCCGGGTCCGGCCATGGAGCGCGGGATCGGGCGGCTTGGCGCAGGCTCCTGCATGATCCTTTCACAGCGGCGGCAGGACTTCTTGATCCGAGCAATCTCGATCACTTTCAGCTGTGCCGCGATCATGTCGATCATCTCGCTTACGTCTTCGCCCAGGACACGCAGGTCACCGCCGCACTCCGGGCAGCTTTCGCCGGGGTCAAGTTCCCGGCGTTCGCGCGGCGCATCTTTTGAGATACGCGGGCGCCGGCGCGGCAGGTTATCTTCTGGGGCGGCTTCGTTTGGCGCGGTGATGTCGTCCTCGGCATCGTTGCCCGGCCCTGCCGCTTCATCTGCCTCCGCCATGGCAACCTGCAGGTCTTCGAGCGCCAGTTCCAGTTGCTTAATCTCGCGCTCGATCTTCTCGGAACTTTTGCCAAAGGCCTGTTTCTGCAGCTTGGCGATCCGCGTCCGCAGGGTTTGCACCAATAGATCATGGGCGCGCAATGTGGCCGAGAGTTTGGCATTCTCAGCCTCCAAAGAGGCGATAATCGCCCTCAAAACGGCGGGATCATTGGAGAGAGATGCGGTGTCTTCGAACATGGGAATGTCTACCATGACCCGCCCCATTGCACCATAAAAACAAGCAATATCAGCGCAGTAATTTACCCAACCCGCGCAGGCGGCGCACCCCAATCCGGACGGCGCCAATCGATCCCTTCCCACAGCATGGCCAATTGTGCAGAGGTCAGGCGCGCATTGCCATGCTTCGCAGACGGCCAGGGAAAGCGCCCTTTCTCCAGCACCTTGTAATACAGGCAAAATCCCTGACCGTCCCAGTACAGGAGTTTGAGCCGGTCGCCGCGACGCCCGCGGAACGCAAAGACCGCGCCACTCGCGGGCCGCTGCCGCAGAACATCCTGAGCCAGGGCCGACAAGCCGGCAATCCCTTTCCGCATGTCTGTCGTCCCGCAAGCAAGATAAACACGGACACCCGTGCCAGGGCCAATCATGCCGTCTCAACCAGCCGGATCAAGCGCAAGATATCCGCCTCGGCCATGCCAGCCGGGCAGCGCAGAACCCGACCATTGGAAAACCCGATCTCGGCGGATGTGCTGTTTGGCGGTTCAGGATTGCAAGTCGCGGGCAGTTCTGGCGCATCAAGGGCCAGAAAGGAAATACCCTCAGGCTCCGGCCAGAGACCTTTATCCTTCATTTGCCGCCGCCACTGATAAATATGCTGACGGGTCACGTCATGACGGCGAGCCACGTCCGACACCGTCGCGCCGCCAACACCAACTTCCCGCAAAATCGACAGCTTCAACTCATCAGGCCAAAACCGTCGCCGCTCGACCCCAACAATCACCTCATGTCGCAAAACCTGCCCTCGCCGCATACGACGTCGTTATCCACGTCAGTAACGACGTCTTATAAAATCTGATCATGCAGCGCGGCAGACGGTCTAAATCGGGCGGTTAC
>NZ_JBXWOP010000056.1:0-2585 GCF_059610965.1 Ruegeria sp. CDSB136 | reverse complement strand
TTATCCCGAAGTTCGTGGACCAGCTCGATTGCGAGCGACTGATCCGCCTCCATTGCGGACGTATAGCCGACCAGGTCGGCCATCAAGATTACGGCCAGGCGAGCTTTCATAAAGCAAGGTTAAGACAACGCTCAGGTATTGTCATCTTTTGAAGCGGGCGAAGCGGCTTCTGGGCATCACCAAAGCAATGCAATGAATGGCGGCTTCGTCCGCAACTCTGCCGTTCAGAAGATTTCAGCGAACGTCCGCTACCGCTCTATGCAGACCTTCAGGCGAAATTTCTCGGAATGACCATTAACAATGACCGCTATTCGTTCCTAAGCCGTCGTCTGACTAAAAGACTCAGATGGCTGCGTTGAGCCCAATGTGGACCTTGCGAATGAGGTTTTACCGACATTTGTCTTCTGGTTCTGGACCGATTGCACGCTGCAATCTAGGCTCCGCTGTGTATGCATGCCAAGCATAACAAATTGATCGGAGTCATTAGTGGAACGACGGCTGTCAGCAATCATGGTAACCGACGTGGTTGGATTCAGCCGCCTGATGCGGGCCAATGAGATTGCGACGCTGCAGGCTTTGAAGAGCCACCTCGAAGATGTGGTGGAAGGTCAAGTTGCAGAGCATGCCGGGCGGGTCGTCAAAAGTACTGGCGATGGCTTCATTGCGGAGTTTCCAAGCGTCGTCAACGCAGCAACCTGTGGTGCCGAAATACAATCTCGTATGCGCAACCGCAATCTCGACGTTCCCATCGACAGGCGGATCGAGTTCCGGATTGGAATCAATGTCGGAGACATTATTCATGATGGCGATGATGTCTTCGGCGACGGTGTGAATATTGCAGCCAGGATCGAATCTTTAGCGCGCCCCGGCGGCATAGCCGTGAGTGGGCCCACTCGTTCTCAGATCAGTAGGGATTCAGGGCTTCGCTTCGAGGATGGTGGGGAACACGTCTTAAAAAATATAGATCAGCCTTTGCAGGTGTTTCATCTGGCAAGCAGCGGCGCACATGAGCTTCCAGCAGATGCACCGCTGCAACGCAACAAGTCAGTTGCGGTGCTGCCATTGATCAATCTGAGCGAAGACCGGGAACAGGACTACTTCGCCGACGGGATCACGGAAGACTTGATCGTGGATTTGTCAAAGATTTCCACCTTGTTCGTAGTCGGGCGCAACGCAGTGTTTGGCTACAAGGGCAAATTGGGCAACTCCTCGCGGATAGCGCGTGAGCTGGGCGTTCGATACCTGCTTGAAGGCAGTGTGAGACGCGCTGGCAAGCGTGTGCGCGTGACGGCGCAGCTGATCGACGGCACAACGGGGCGGCATGTCTGGGCTGACCGCTACGATCGTGATCTGGAAGACATATTCGAGGTGCAGGACGAGATCACGCGAACAATCGTCGATCAGTTGCGTATCAAGCTGAACGTGTCGGACGAACGTTCCATCGCCACGGCTCCTACTCGCGATGTCGACGCATATAGCTATTACCTGAAGGGCAGACACTTCTACCATTTGCGGATGCATGACTACATGGCGCGAGCAAGAGCTATGTTTGAGGAAGCTGTAAAGCTCGACCCCACATTTGCGCGCGCCTATGCAGGCATCGCAGACTGCGATTCCTGGTCAACAAGTTGGTTGGGCGCAGCCATCGATCGCGACGCGATACTTGCCTCAGCCGAAAAGGCTATAGAACTTGAACCGAACCTAGCCGAAGCACATGCTGCCAAGGGGCAGGCTCTTTTGGCAGCGGGGCAGGATAGCGCAGCACGCGCTTCTATGGAACATGCACTTTCTATCGATCCGTTGTGTTATGAGGCACATTACTACTATGCGCGTTACTGCTGGACGTCCGGAGAAACCGAGCAAGCCAAACACCATTTTATCCGAGCGCTTGAAATTAGGCCTGACGACTACCGCTCACCACTGCTTCTCAATATGATCCTGACGCGGTTAGGTGAAAAGGCGACTGGGCGGGATTATGTTGATCTAGGCTTGCAGAGAGCGAAAATTGCCGCCGATCTTTATCCTGACAATCCCGACCCGCTAGAACTTGGCGCGTCGACACTCGCCCAGCGGGGCGAGTTTGACAGCGCGCGGGAATGGTTGGACCGCGCGTTGCGAATACGGGGCGGAAGTGACGGCGGTAGTTTCAACATAGCTTGTGTCTATTCACTTTTGGGCGAAACGGATCTGGCACTGGATGTGCTCGAACGTATCGTCGAAGATGCAGGACCGGATGTGCGTCAATGGTTGTCTGTCGATCCTGATCTCGAGTCGATCCGCGACGATCCCCGCTTCAAGGAGTTGATGAAACTAGACTAGAGGCAGCAGGCGGAGGCCGATTTGGACAGATTGTGGCGAAACTGAAGGCCGAACACGAGGTCGTTCATGATTTGATCATGCGACTTGATCGTGCAACGGATAATCGCCCAACCAGCCAACGGCGTGGCTGCTAACGGCAGCAATGTCCGCAAAGCAGACATTGAACTGATTTGATCGAACATCCGCTTCGAGCCCAAATTGGTCTTTCGATTTTCACAGCCGCGTAGTTGCCGCAGTTCGTGGCAACTCAGATTTTCGATGCCGTG
>NZ_JBXWOP010000055.1:0-3304 GCF_059610965.1 Ruegeria sp. CDSB136 | reverse complement strand
CGTTATCCACGTCAGTAACGACGTCTTATAAAATCTGATCATGCAGCGCGGCAGACGGTCTAAATCGGGCGGTTACGGAAGAAATCCAAAATAGCTTTTCGCATTTGCTCTACACCCAAAGTACCACCCAGCTCTTGGAGTATGTTACTGTCAATTAAAGAAGTGCTAGGCTGCCTAGTGTTTGAATATATGGGCTCTCCCAGCAAGACTCTCTTGAGATCACTCAGGCGAATCGGCTTAGTCGTGTACCCGCGAAGCTCGGTGATCCGAACCAGTTCGCGGGCGACACGCGCGCCGCCGATGGATGTATCGACCACAGCGGCCAGACATTCTCGGCTGAAGTCATCAATGACGTTTGGCACACGGAACCTGCGGCCATCCTCCAGCGCATCCGACATGAAGTCGAGCGACCATCTCTGGTTCGGCCCCTGTGGGATCGCCATGGGCGTTCTCGTGCCCACTGCGCGCTTGCGTCTACCCCGCTTACGAACGGTTAACCCTTCTTCGCGGTAGAGCCAATACAGCTTCTTCCAGTTCACTTCCCAGCCTTCCCGTTTCAGCAGGATATGCAGGTGGCGGTAGCCGAACCAACGCCGCTCACAGGCCAGTTCTTTCATCCTGGTGCGCAGTTCCGTGTCGGAAGGGCGCTTAGATCGACGCCGATACACACGCGGGTTAATCCCGGTCAACGCACAGGCGCGTCGCTGATTGTAACCCTTGGTCTTCATCGCCCAGTTCACAGCATTCTTCCTCAAACCGGGCTGCAGAAGTTTTTTCCGAGCATCTCTTTCAGTGTCACCACATCCATCATCTGCTCGGCCAGCATCTTCTTCAGTTTGGCGTTCTCGTTTTCCAGCGTCTTCAGTCGCCGCGCGTCTGACACCTCCATGCCGCCATACTTGGAGCGCAACTTGTAGAACGTCGCATCGCTGATGCCGTGCTTGCGGCACAGTTCCTTCGCACCGAGACCAGCTTGGTGTTCCTTCAAAATGCCGATGATTTGTTCTTCGCTGAAACGGCTTCTCTTCATCGTCTGTCTCCTCAGTTGGAGAACAGGCTAACCAAAATTCGAGGACTTCTCAGGGGAGCAGGTCATTTTTACGCATCAGAAAGTTTGAGCAAACGGCTCGCGGGGACATAGTCCACTGCTATCATTACACCTTTTGGGGCATAGTGCGACGCGCCGAACTCGTACCCCCTCATTGAAATCGTAAATCCCCATCAAGGCGCGCCGCTCCACACTGCTACTTGTTCGGCTTGTTCAAATTGGGTCGGTGGAATGAAAAATGCGGTTGTGCTCTGACATCTAAAAACCGCAATTCAATTCTCCAGCGAGCTTTTTGGGGCCCGTGGGGCGGCACGCCGAACCCAACAACCCGCTCATAACCGGTCGCAATATCCGGAATGCGCAAAAAATCAACGCGTGCCGCCCACGGTCAGAGGATTGCATGGTGGCAAAATTATGCCCGCTGCTCGTTACGAAACTTACTTTTTGCCTTTTGGAAACAGACTATTTCGCCAGATTTTGCAATGCTACGGGAATTCCCCAATTTCGAGGATTGGGTGCTCAAGGTAAGTTGTCTTCAACGGAACACTACTACCACTCCGGAATTCCCCCTTGTGAGAGAGGGGCTGGCTCTTACCCCCTCGTCCAGCCCCTCGCTCCACCCATCACAAAGCTATCAATTGCGACAGGCAGTATGCTTGATCTGATTGTAATTGGCAGTGCATATCAGCTTCACGGTCTGGTCCACTCGCTTTTTTCGGGGAGTTCCAGGTGAGCGACACTCGGGTCGCGTTGTTTCAGAAGCCCTTTCGTACTATTTTCTTCAATCTCGTTGAACACTTTTTTGGTTTAGTGTTGCAGCGTTATGCGGCTTTTTCTGATCGGCGTTGTTGTGATTTCGCTGTCCGCGGCAGTCTCGTGAACGAGGCGCTACAGGTCCAATTTTGATAACGATGTAGTCGGTTCCTCCCGGCGCACCAGTTGGCGACGAGCTGTTCTAGATTGAACGAAGTAGAAGCGTCAATGCCAGCAATTCCATAATAGATGTCGGTATCTTACTAAAAGTCCGAGCGAATTGCTTGCATCAGGTCCTGCTGACATATCAGTAGCCGAAATCAACTATGCGGTTGTGGGTCGTCAAGGTTCAACTCTCGCTGCGCATCATCAGCGGCGGCGAGACAGGCACAGCAGAAAAACGAATGGTACTAGTTGGCCCGCGCTGCAAGCTAGCTAGAGGGGACAAGAGCAACGCGGGCCCCCCGAAGGGTGGTAGTAGTAAGTAGTTAGCGTGATTGCCTGACCCGGCTCCGCGTCGCAGCGCCGCAGGCAAGAAAAATCCGCGCTGCTGAGGGATGGGATCATTCGCGGCGTAGGGTTGCTCCGCAATAACCCCCCGACAAGGCGTGCCACGGCGCGCAAGATCAGGAAAAGAGCACCGGCCCAACCCATGAAGCCAAAGGCCTCATTATCCAACGTGGCGCCAGCCAACAGGAAGAACAGGATGATGAATGGCCATTGATTGTTCTCGATCTCATGAAAAGCACGGTCATGATGGTGGGCAAGATTCCCGACAACTGCGCCTGCAACCATGCCTGATGAAAGAAATGAAACCTCCAGCAATAGCGAAAGACCCGCTGTCAGAAAGACGATACCCACCGCTTCGGCTTTCAGGGGCTTTCCCGTTTTCAAGCGCCCGGTCAGACAAGCGGATGGCACGCCAATCCGGCAAGGATGAGGACACCAAGGGTAATCAGAAAGCCGGCAACGTGCACATAATACCAAGCGTTAACTTCTTGTCTAGACTACTCAAACTCCGACCCTGCCTTGTAGGAACTGATGTCGGAGCGAATGCGAATATCCTTACACGGTCTGAACCGAGGATCATAAGATTAAGGGATATTGATCTGTATTAAGGCGGATGCCCACCGCAAGTGGCACAATAGGTCAATCAGGGAATGAGGAGGAATTTTTGATGCCGACAAAGAAGTCCAAGTCAAATTACTCGGCTTCACTCGTGGACGTTTTCAAGAATATGCAGCCGCCCATGTCTGGCAATCCGGCCTTCGGTGCCCAGATCGAACAATTCTGGGACGCGCAAGAAAAAATGCTTGAGGAAACAGAGGCCTTTGCGCAGCATTGGTTCGAGCGGCGACATGAGGCGGTCCGAACGGCCCTGCAAGCTGCGCGTGAAGTGTCTTACGCTAACCCGTCGGAACCCTCGAAAGCCCTTCAGAGTATGGCGGAATGGCAGCGCCACTCGACGGAGCGATTGGTTGCTGACGCGCAGGAATGGTTCGA
>NZ_JBXWOP010000054.1:0-3445 GCF_059610965.1 Ruegeria sp. CDSB136 | reverse complement strand
GGGGTATTATCTTTCACTCAGCGGCTTCTTCGTATTCTGACATTGGAGGGCATGTGCAGATGAGGTTTCTGTCGCCGTATGCGTTGTCGACGCGGTTGACGGGGGACCAGTATTTGTCGACGCCCATGGAGCCCGGGGGGAAGCAGGCCTGTTCGCGGGTGTAGGGGCGGTCCCAGTCGCCGACCAGATCGCGCACCGTGTGGGGGGCGTTTTTGAGCGGGTTGTTGTCCGCGTCGATCTTGCCGTCGATGATGTCCTGCGCCTCGGCCCGGATGGACAGCATGGCATCGCAGAAGCGGTCCAGCTCGGCCATGGGTTCCGATTCGGTGGGTTCGACCATCAGGGTGCCCGCCACCGGCCAGGACATGGTCGGCGCGTGGAAGCCGCTATCGACCAGACGCTTGGCG
This sequence comes from Ruegeria sp. CDSB136, assembly GCF_059610965.1. Classification (NCBI taxonomy): domain Bacteria; kingdom Pseudomonadati; phylum Pseudomonadota; class Alphaproteobacteria; order Rhodobacterales; family Roseobacteraceae; genus Ruegeria; species Ruegeria sp. CDSB136. Next base: position 3,038 of record NZ_JBXWOP010000054.1, on the reverse strand, counting down.
ATGTCGTCGACGCTGACATGCGCGGCCTCGTCCAGCGGACGGGTGTCGAGGATGCATTCATGCGCCACCCGGCCCGTTTCCGAGGTGTAGAGGATCGGATAGGCATCCTTGAGCCGTGCCGCGATGTAGTTGGCGTTCAGGATCGCCACTTTCGTCGCCTGCGTCAGACCCTCACCGCCCATCAGCAGCACATAGGCCCACGATACGGGAAGGATCGAGGGCGAGCCGAAGGGCGCCGCCGAGACCGGGCCCACGGCGGTGCCGTATTCCGGGTGGCCGGGCAGATGCTCTTCCAGATGCGCCTTGACGCCGATCGGACCCATGCCGGGGCCGCCGCCGCCATGCGGGATGCAGAAGGTCTTGTGCAGGTTCAGGTGGCTGACATCGCCGCCGATCTTGCCCGGCTGGGCCAGACCGACCATGGCGTTCATGTTGGCGCCGTCGATATAGACCTGACCGCCGTGGTCATGGGTGATCTGGCAGACCTCCTGCACGGTTTCCTCGAACACGCCATGGGTCGAGGGGTAGGTGATCATGCAGGCAGCCAGATGGTCGCTGTGCTTTTCCGCCTTGGCGCGGAAATCGGCGACATCGATGTTGCCCTTGTCGTCCGACTGCACCGGCACCACCTGCCAGCCCACCATCTGCGCCGAGGCCGGGTTGGTGCCATGCGCCGAGGTCGGGATCAGGCAGACATTGCGGTGCCCTTCGCCACGGGCGAAGTGATAGTTGCGGATGGTCAGCAGACCCGCGTACTCACCCTGCGCGCCCGAGTTGGGCTGCTGGCTGATCGCGTCATAGCCGGTGATCTGGCACAGCTTGTCGTTCAGATCGGCAATCATCTCGTGATAGCCCTGCGCCTGATCTTCAGGGCAGAACGGGTGCAGATTGCCGAACTCGGGCCAGGTGACCGGGATCATCTCGATCGTGGCGTTCAGCTTCATGGTGCAGGACCCCAGCGGGATCATCGCCCGGTCCAGTGCCAGGTCGCGGTCGGCCAGACGGCGCATGTAGCGGGTGATCTCGGCCTCGGCCCGGTTCTTGTGGAAGATCGGGTGGGTCAGGTACGCGCTTTCGCGCAGCGCATGTTCCGGCAGGCGGTAATGCTTGTTCGAGCTGTCATCCTTGCGGTCGATGCCGAAGGCACCCCAGACCGCCTCGATGGTCTCGGGGCGGGTCTGTTCATCAAGGCTGATGCCGACCTTGGTCTCGCCCACCTTGCGCAGGTTGACGCCCCGGGCCACGGCGGCCTCCATGACCGTCTTCTGCAGATGGCCGACCTCGACCGTGATGGTGTCGAAGAACACCTCGGGTTCCACGGCAAAGCCTGCCGCCTCCAGACCGTCGGCCAGGCGCGAGGTCTTGCGGTGCACCGATTGCGCGATGGCCTTGATGCCGTCGGGGCCGTGATAGACCGCATACATCGAGGCAATGACGGCCAGCAGCGCCTGCGCGGTGCAGACGTTCGAGTTCGCCTTCTCGCGGCGGATATGCTGCTCGCGGGTCTGCAGCGCCAAGCGATAGGCCTTGTTGCCACGGCTGTCGATGCTGACGCCGATGATCCGCCCCGGCATCGACCGTTTCAGCTTGTCGGTGGTCGCCATGTAGGCCGCGTGCGGGCCGCCATAGCCCATCGGCACGCCAAAGCGCTGGGTCGAGCCGATGGCAATGTCCGCGCCCATCTCGCCCGGTGACTTCAGCAGTGCCAGCGACAGGATATCGGCCGCTACGATGGCGATCGCCTTATGTTCATGCAGCGCCGCGATCTCGGCAGAGAAGTCGCGCACATGGCCATAGGTGCCCGGATACTGGAAGATGGCGCCAAACACCGCACCAGCATCCAGCGTATCCGGATCGGCCACCTGCACGTCGATGCCCAGAGGCTCGGCGCGTGTTTTAATGACCGCGATGGTCTGCGGGTGGCAGTTCTTGTCCACGAAGAAGGCCGCGTTGTTGGCCTTGGACCGGCCGCCGCGCTTGGCCATCGCCATGGCTTCGGCCGCCGCGGTGGCTTCGTCCAGCAGCGAGGCGTTGGCCACGTCCAGCCCGGTCAGGTCGCTGACCATGGTCTGGAAGTTCAGAAGCGCCTCAAGACGGCCCTGGCTGATCTCGGGCTGATAGGGCGTATAGGCGGTGTACCAGGCCGGGTTTTCCAGGATGTTGCGCAGGATCGGCGCCGGCGTGGTGGTGCCGTAATAGCCCTGACCGATCAGCGAGGTCAGAACCTTGTTCTTGCGCGCCACCTCTTTCATGTGAAAGAGCGCATCGCGCTCGGTCATCGCCGGACCCCAGTCCAGCGGCTCTGTCTGCCGGATCGCCGGCGGGACGGTGGCGTCGATCAGCTCGTCCAGCGTCTTGAAGCCGATCACCTTCAGCATGTCGCGCATCTCGGTGGGCGACGGGCCGATGTGGCGGCGATTGGCGAAGTCATAGGCTTCGTAATCGGTCAGTTTGAAGGCCATTGCAGCGCTCCTCATGAAATGTCTCACCCAGCCGCTCTGGCAGGAGCCTCCGGCGTGGGGTAAGGGCCGTCCTGGAACCTGTCCGGGGACAGTGTCAGGCCCAAACGGGCGGAGCCCAAATCAGCGGCTCCGGGTGAAAGAAGGGGGCGGATCCCGTCGGAACCCGCCGTTTGCTCAGCCGATCAGGGCCTTGTAGCCGTCCAGATCCATCAGATCCTCCAGCTGCGACGCATCCGCGATCTTGATCTTGTAGATCCACGCCTCGCCCTCGGGGTCGTCGTTCAGCGAACCGGGATTGTCCGCCAGCGCCTCGTTCACCTCGACAATCTCGCCATCCACCGGCGCATAAAGCTCGGACGCCGCCTTGACCGACTCGATCACGCCGATCTCGCCGCCCTTCTCAAACTCGTCACCCGCTTCCTGCTGCTCGACAAAAACAACATCGCCAAGCTGCTCAGCCGCATGAACCGTAATCCCCAGCGTCGCAACTTCTCCTTCAACTCGCAGCCACTCGTGCTCTTCAGAATAATACGTCGACATTCCTGTTCTCTCCTGACTTCAACGCTTGTAGTTTTG
>NZ_JBXWOP010000053.1:0-4265 GCF_059610965.1 Ruegeria sp. CDSB136 | reverse complement strand
CCAACACCATGATTTATATCGGAAATAACACGATCACGACAGCGGAAACAGCGACTTACTTGGGGAATGTGGGTTTAAAGCCTAGCCTCCATAAAACTGCTCTGACACGATTCTGTCGTTAAGTGATTGTTGCGGGTCGAACAGAACGTTCACCGCTGAATCTGGATCCAACCGGGCAGTTACCCGAATCGGCTCCCGTACTTCGTTAAAATCACCTGAGACGCCAACCGGGCGCTTGTCCGGGTCGATCACTTCGACGGCGAGGTTGGTCGAATTGGAGACTACGGCGCCAAACCATCGGCGCGGTCGGAACGGGCTAACCGGGGTCAGGGCAAGGACGTTTGCGTCCAGCGGCAGGATTGGTCCGCGCACCGCGAGATTGTAAGCTGTACTTCCCGCGGGCGTCGCAAGAATCAGGCCGTCACCAACATACTTTTCCACTTGCTTCCTCCCATCGACAAATACCCGAAGGTTGGCGGATTGGTTGGAGTACCGGACGATAGACATTTCGTTGAAGGCCAGCAAAGATTGTGTTTCGCCATCGCGTGTTTCAACTTCGATGCGGATGGGCGCTAGCTTGATCTTTTGTGCCTTTCTCATAGCGTCTCTCAAGCCATCTGCCCGGTAGGCATTCAAAAGGAACCCGACAGTTCCCCTGTTCATCCCGTAGATTGGCAAGCCGAGGTCTTTGTACTCGTGGATGCAGTGTAGAAGAAAACCGTCCCCGCCCAGAACGATCAGAGCATCGGCTTGTTCCGGCGCCACAAAATCGTAGCGTGCTTCGAGCTCAGCCAATCCTGCGATGGCCTTTTCAGACCCTGAAGTCAAAACTGCCAGATCCATTTATCGTACTCCAATGCCAAGTTTCAAATAGACGTGATTCCATTTCTCTTAACCAAAGAAAAAACAGTCATTAGGTTCAGGATCTTGCCAGGAGGCAATTCATCCTATGCTTCAGAAGCTGATCCCTAAGCCGATGGAGACCCCGTCATATTCTTCACCAAATAGATAGTTGAACGTTAAGCGCCCGCGCGAGACTATCCCAATGTCCGTCCCTGTCAGCTCCAGTTCCAAACCGGCGCCCACCTTGCCCAACCATTCAATATCAAGCGTCTTGCCCTGATCTCCAGAATAGCGGGTGATACTTGCCTCCCAAACTGAACGGATGGGTCTGTTTTGCCACTTCAAACCGCGGACTGGAATCCTGACACGCGACCATATCGAACTGGAAATCGCGCTGGCCCGTGCGTTGAGATTTGCACTGCCGAATATCGATGTGAGTTCCAAATGCGTGTGCCGGATTCGAATATCGACATCCATCGCCGCCGACCTCTTTTTGTAGTTGAGCAGTAGTGACCCACCTAGACCACCTGTAGACATCCCTCCGTCGACCAAAAAACCTTCGTCCGCATCAGGTGTACCCGGCAGAAGATTTCCTAAAATGGCGGCGTCACTCACAATATGCCCGATTGAGGCATTCATGATCGGTCTTAAAGACCAGTGATTCGTAAGTTTCCAGTCATACCCAATCCCACCAGTGGCAGCCGCTCCATTCCATCTGACCGGCACGATCATATCCCCGCTTGGGCGAGAGACGATTAGGATTGGGTCATAACGCTGATAGCCGAGGTATCCTTCTAGGTAGATCGGTGTTTCTTCATGGAGTCTAAAGCCGCCACCCAATTGGAAACTGAAGTACTCGTTCGCGTCATTGGATTTGTTTCTCAACGACAATCCGTTTGCAGAGTCATTCGGGATCGCCACCAGGCCAAAAGTGGCCAGAGCCTGGCTGGGAAAACGGCTGACCCCATCACCTAGCCGGAAATCCTGGGCCGACGTTTGTAGGGGTAAAAGTACTACAACTAAGAAAAAGACAAGCCAGAAAGTACAGTTATGTCTGGGCTGTTTTAAAACGCCTGACAATGGCTCAGAGCCACGGTCACACGCGGCGCCTTCGCTGAATTGAGGCATCAGTTCAATAAGGTTTGCACAACTCGGACTCACAAATCGGGCAAACAGACTTAAGCTCCTTCTTGCCAGACCAGAGCGGTCTGCAACCGATCGACAAAATCTCCGCCTAACATCCAGATTCCAGCGAAGAAGGCACCCACGCTTGCAATGATCATGTAGACCATGCCAGTTGCCTCTTCGGCGAATGTCAGGCCGGCGACCCCCTCCGCCAGATGCTCAGGCCCAAGATAGAAAAACCCACCGACAATCCAGACCAGCACCAGAAGCTGAAAGGCCAAAGCACCGCCGAAAAGGACCAAACCCCAACTGTGCCGAGTCTTGCTAATTGAGCCACTATTTAGTTTCAGCCTGCTGAAAAGCTGGTTCTTTAGCTTCTTGAATCCCTCCTTTCCCAAGAAAGGTATCGATGCAAACCAGATAACTTCGCCGCAAATGACAGTGCCTCCGATTAACGCGGCAGTGTCAGTCGTCGACAGCCCAAAAAACGGCACAACGATAGGTGTGATCACAATCATGATGATCGGCAGGATGAACATGATGATGCCCAGCTTGTAACGCCAGCCGCCGCCTGCATTGTTCTTATTATCCTGGTTGGGAGAGTTTGAGTTTGTCATCTCGGCGTTCTCTGTTTTGGCTTGGGAAATCCAGCATAGGTCGACGGAAGCAGGGCTGCACTTCACCCAATGGTCGAAGAACTTTATTGTAAAGGTCTAGGTAGCTTAGGTGAAGCCGAAACTCGAGTTAACTGGATTTAAGGCTGGAATCTAGGGTATACTCATACGAGATAGTTTTAATGAAGGCGGATTTGACATGCAAACTTTTCGACTTGCGTTAGTGGCAGTCATTTCGATCAGTGTTTTTTTTGCGTCGACCGTTTTCACAAATTATTTGGGCACAGCAATCGCCCAACAGGCCGAGCAAAGGGCAGACGTTCAGGCTTTAAGCGAAACCATCGAAGCTTTAACTGTCCGTTTGATAACTTCTGTTCGCAGATCAGAGAGCCCATTGCTCAAATCGGATAGCGACACAGGCAAAATTGTTTGGACCTGATCCTCCCCCACTGAAGTGGTCCGCCCGTATAGTTATGAAACGGAGGATCAAATATGGGAATCAAGCGACACAAGCCGGAAGAGATTGTCACGAAGTTACGGCAGGTTGAGGTGCTTTGCGGCGAGGGCATGGCGCGCGTTGATGCCATCCGCCAAGTGCAGATATCGACATGGCGGCTGATTTCAACAACGCCGAAATGGAGGAAGCCAGCTTGGCAATGGACGAGCAAACCCCTGATTTTCCTGTCGGCTTGAGCCCCGACGCGTTGGAAGGAATTGAAGACGTAAATGACGTTGACTTTCAAGATCCCGATTTTGGTTCGTATTCTGACTTTGAACCTGTGACGGTGGAACAAGACCTGTCTACAGAATTAGAATCCTTGGACGTCGAGCTCCAGAATTCTGAAGAACTCGAAATGTCCGAACAGGTCTCGACGCCAGAATTCGAAGCGAAACCCATTCAAGAATCTATGTTTGACGCCGAATCGATGCGCGTAGATGATATTGGAGGTACAGATTTTGGCACATCCGACTTAGGTAGAGATATGGGAGTACTGGATGGCGGTTTCGACTGTGACTAACTCTAAGCTTCTGAAAGGCCTCAGGCTTGCGCTCAAATCAACAAGAACAGTTCTTTATTTGGTTTTTCTTGCGATACCTGTCGATACTTCCGCTCAGGAAAAGCTAGTTCGCTACCGCGACGTGGTGACTACTCCCGTCGGGACATTCAGCTTGCCGGTAGAATTGTACCTCAAATCAATAAGCGAGACTGAAATCTCCATAAAATTCGCAGCGAACCTAACTCCTGTCCAAAAGAAGTTACCCCAGTTGCTATCGGCATTTTTGGTTGACGAATGCGACCTCCGAATTGGTTTGCAAGTAGATGGTTCAAAGGCCTTAGCCGACCAAATACAAATCGATGGCCGACTTCAATCCAAAGTCTACGCATGCGGTAAAAATCAAAACGAGGAGAACCGCCTAGAATTGGTAACGCTCGATTTTGACATTCAAGCGGCACTAAGTTTATCCGTGGTCAGAAATTGTGTTCGCCTGTCCTTGGACGAGCTTGTTTTGACCCCGACAAACCTTGCAAGCGAAATCGTCGCGCAGATTGGTTTTTTGGAGGAAATGCATGCATCCGCACGGTCCTCCGCCGAAGAATATCTTGACCGACATTCCCCAAGTGGCCTGGGTTCTGACGTTAAGGTCGCCTGACTGCGCCACCTGATCAAGCGTTTTTCCGCC
>NZ_JBXWOP010000052.1:0-4922 GCF_059610965.1 Ruegeria sp. CDSB136 | reverse complement strand
CATAATCAATCCAACCAGATGAGCCACGCTCTCTCTTAGATCAGAGCGCCATCTGTCCCAAAATCTCTGACGACGGATAGGGGTATATAGTAATGTGCCTTCAAACGCGTCGAGATCATCCGTCATTTGCAGCCAAGGCAACTTGCTTTGCTTGTTAACGTGAAAAGTCGGTTTAAAATTTTCCGGGTTTTCGAGCGACGCAGCGTAGAGGTGCATGCCACCCGGATAGTGATCGGCTTCAAATCCAATGGGTGACCCACACTTCCCGCAAAAGTGCCTGAAAACACCTTTGCAACTTTCATAAGTGTGAGGTTTATCACCGGTCCATTCAAAGTTCTCTATCGGCACGCCGAACCAAGCGACCACCGGTGCCGCACAATTCCGACGGCAGTCATCACAGTGGCAATAGCATGCCCATGTTTGTTCACCGTGGTAGACCCAGCTTGTTTTTTTACACAGACAATACCCGCGCGTCGCCATTCGATTTTCCTCTAAACCTCCGGGGAACATAGGACGCAGGCGGGTTTTTAGTTGGATGTTTTGGACGTTTCATCAGCAGAAAAACATCGGAACTCAAGGTCAATTTAAGGCTCGAGGCAGACGTTCGCTCAATTCCACTCAATGACTGCGATGCGGACTGTCCCCTGTAGCTTCAATCTTCCGCCAAGTAATCGTTGATTGCGTCAATCGCCGCGTATGTGAAATCATCGTAGAACGCGCCTGTCGACTGAGGTTGTGAGGCTTGCCTGATGAAAGCCGTGTTGTTAGCCCGATCAATGTAAATCCACTGACCGTGAATGCCGAGCGCGGTGAAGGCTTCACGGCCTTCGTTGTGACGCACCCACCATTGTGCACGATAGCTACCTTCTCCATCGGGCATTTCGTTGACATTGGGACCATTCGTCCAGGCGTCTCTATCACCCCCTGTTTCCAACGCTTCGATTACGGCCTCAGGTACGACGACTTCGCCCTTCACCATTCCATCATTCAGCATCATGGCAGCAAATCGTGCCAAGTTGTGCGGTGTTGCATTCAGTCCACCGCCAGCAAACAGGGTGCCATTTTGATCAAGCAAAACGTAGGTCTCACCTTCAGCGCCGACCTTCTCCATTAGTTCTGTGAGTTGGTCAAAGAAAGACTGATCTGTCACACGATTGGTGACCCAGTTGACCACGTCTGTTTTGGGGGTTTGGTAGTGAAACACTTCTCCATGCGCATGTTCTGGATCAATGTCCAGGGTCGGCAAATACCCATAAATGCTGTCAGGCAAGTCCTCTCCAGGGTTGGAGGGAAGCAGGCCAAGAACGCGTCCATACTGTTGGATACCGGAATTGGGGTCAGCATATTCTTCCGTAAATGCCATAGAATTAGTCATATCCAGAGCTTGGCCAAAGGTTGCTTCTCCAAAAGCTCCAGAGGGTGCCAGTTCCGGAATGATTTCTTTCAAAGGAGCGTCTTCTTGAACAAACTCTGCATCGACGGCCATCAAGCCAAAGAGACCTGCAAAGGACTTAGTCACCGACATCATTTGATGCGGTTGATCGGCATGCATTCCGTTCAGATATCTTTCAAAGACAATTGTGTCGCCCCTCAGAACTAAAAACGCATCTGTGTAAGTTTGCTCTAGGAAGTCATCGAGACCGACATTCTCGCCATCTGGATGGGCGATACTCATGCAATCGCTGATCTCCATCGGCGAGCACTATGCCGACAAGATCGTGCAGCCTTCGCTGACAATCTACAGTTCGACTGCCTTCACCGCGGTCTGTTCGACCGCATTCGTCGAGAAGCTGACCAACGAGCACAAAGAGCTGGCCTTTGATGAGTTCAGCCACGTGGATTTCTATTACAAGCCTGAGGCAGTGAAAGCATCGACTGACGCCGTGGCTGAGTTCTTCAACGCGTAAACTTTTTGGTGGAGGTCTTAGCAATAAGACCTCCACCTTCTCCTACAAGTAAGCAGACATTGGTACGACGCGCAGCATCTGTCACGCCGGCCCGAAGCGGCCGTTCGTTGCACTTGGTTTGAGCGACTGCCAGGCGGACTGCCCACTGGCTACGTCGCTATAAGTTTGTGGCTTAATTTCAGTGATCCCCGCGCCAACCGCCGGGAGACTGCGCAGCATATTCCTGACAATTGTCGCATCTTCGTGCATGATGAAAAACAGGCACACTATTTTTGCCTTCCGGGAAGTGTTTGAATTCTCAAGAGGCGCACAATGGAAATATTTGTTAACGGCATAAACACGGTTCTTTGGAACTACGTATTGATTTACGGACTTCTTGCGACCGGTATCTTTTTTACAATTCGTCTTGGCGCACTTCAGTTTCTCCATTTTGGGGAAATGGTGCGCGTGCTCACTTCTGCAAAGAGCACGGACAAAAGAGGTATTACTCCTTTTCAAGCCCTGACAGTGAGCCTGGCTTCACGTGTCGGTACTGGTAATCTGGCTGGCGTAGCCGTGGCCCTGACCTTGGGAGGTCCAGGCGCCATCTTTTGGATGTGGATCGTGGCATTGGTTGGAATGGCCACGGCTTATTCTGAAAGTACTTTGGCCCAACTCTATAAAGTCACATCGTCCAACGGAAGGTTCAGGGGAGGTCCCGCGTTCTACATGGCCAACGCCTTGAATGCGCCTTGGGCTGGAGTCATTTTCTCGATCTGCCTGATAGTCAGCTTTGGTTTGGTTTTTGTCGCCGTCCAATCCAACTCGATTGCCGAGGCTTTCGAGGGCGCGTTCGGGCTGAACAAGTTGGTCGTTGGCATAGCGCTTGCTGCAGCCGCAGCGGTAGTAATATTCGGTGGAATAAGAACCATCGCAAAGTTTGCAGAGATTGTCGTACCGCTTATGGCGGGTCTGTACCTCTTGCTTGGCTGCGTTGTCGTAATCCTGAACATTTCCGAAGTACCCGCTATGTTGTGGTCGATTGTTGCCGGGGCATTTGGCCTTCAGGAAGCTGCCGGAGGCGTGACAGGAGGTGTCATGGCTGCAGCACTTAACGGCATCAAACGGGGGCTTTTCTCAAACGAAGCGGGCATGGGTTCAGCACCAAACATTGCAGCAGTCGCCACACCTGATCCTCACCACCCTTCCAGCCAAGGATTCGTTCAGGCATTTGGGTGTTTCGTGGATACGATTTTGGTCGCAACGGCCACTGCATTGCTAATACTTCTATCAGGCGCAATCGAAATTGATGGGCCTACCGGAATGCGACTTACTCAAGACGCGGCGGCGGTCCATCTTGGCGAAATCGGCCGCCACTTTATCGCGGTTGCTATCGTCTTTTTTGGTTTCACATCCATCCTAGGTAATTACTCATATGCCGAAAACGCGATGACATTCCTAAAATTGGAAGGGAAGCTGCCAATTTACGTCCTGCGATTGGGCTGTCTCGCAATGGTTGTCTGGGGCGCTGTGCAAGCTGTTGCCACAGTGTTCAATTTCGCGGATGCGGCCATGGGAATAATGGCAACCATCAATTTGGTTGCGATACTGCTGCTGTCCGGCACCGTCTATAAACTGACGGTAGACTATTTCTCGCAACGCCGGCAGAACCTTGAGCCTCGCTTTGTTGCCAGCAAATTTCCCGAGCTTGGTAAAGGCGTAGATCACACTGTCTGGACGGAGGAGATCCATGCCGAAACTCAAAAACACTGACGGCGAAAAGCTTCAGGAAGTCTTGGACGATATTGCAGATCGCATAGCCGGCATGTCTGACAGGGGGAAAGTCGCGCAGTATATTCCAGAACTCGCCACAGTCGATCTGAACCAATTCGGCATTGCCGTTGCACCCGTCAACGGTGCGTTAGTGTCCGCTGGAGATGCTGGCAAACTCTTTTCGATTCAGAGCATCTCAAAAGTGTTCTCGCTTACAGTGGCGCTGCAACGGGTTGGCGCCACTTTGTGGCAAAGAGTTGGCCGGGAACCATCTGGCGATCCATTCAATTCCATCGTTCAGCTAGAACACGAGCGCGGAATCCCAAGGAACCCGTTTATCAACCCCGGTGCGATCGTAGTGGCCGATGTTCTGCTCGAAGACCGCTCTTCTGACGAGGCCATCAACGACCTATTGAAGTTGTGCCGAGAGCTTTCAGAGGACGACTCGATTGAGGTCGATTCGTCAGTTGCGGAATCTGAGATGCGAACTGGATCCAGAAACCGTGCGCTTGCCCATTTTATGCAGGCGGAAGGGAATCTTAAGGCGCCGGTAGAGGATGTTCTGTCTCTGTACTTTCGCCAGTGTAGCATCGCCATGTCTTGTGAACAGCTGGCTTTGGCAGGTCGATTTCTTGCCGCAGCGGGTCAAAATCCGGCCAACGGCTCTGCAGTATTGTCGGCGCAACGAGCAAGAAGAGTTACTGCACTGATGATGATGTGTGGATCATACGATGCTTCGGGTGAGTTCGCCTTCCGTGTTGGCCTTCCAGCGAAAAGCGGCGTAGGCGGCGGCATCTTGTGCATTGTACCTGGTATCGCATCTGTAGTCGCCTGGAGCCCTGGGCTCGACTCAAAGGGCAATTCTCATTTGGCAACCATCGCATTTCAAGAGTTGGTCCGCGCGACAGGGTGGTCTATCTTCGGACCAAGTGCGTAACCGAAGTTGGGTGAACTGGGTTCAAGTGAATTGAATTTTGCTTCAATGACCGACAATGAACACCAGGGAAGTGAAACCTGTCTCCCAATTTCCAAGTTCAATTCTGCCACGTTCTTTTCGCAGAGAAATACTGCAAGGTGGTTACACAGTCCTCGCCTAGGAACGATATACGCCACGTTTGTACTGCTAGGATTTGTCGGTGGCGGTATTGCGTAACTAAAGGCAGGCAAATTTCAAAACGTGCCTCGGCTAAACCCACATTCCCCAAGTAAGTCGCTGTTTCCGCTGTCGTGATCGTGTTATTTCCGATATAAATCATGGTGTTG
>NZ_JBXWOP010000051.1:0-5417 GCF_059610965.1 Ruegeria sp. CDSB136 | reverse complement strand
CCAACACCATGATTTATATCGGAAATAACACGATCACGACAGCGGAAACAGCGACTTACTTGGGGAATGTGGGCTTCAATAATCAACGAATCCAAAGGCACTGCAATGGACGTCAGCGTTGGTTACTACGCCTTGGAGCGCAAGCCAAATGGCGGGCCGGATCGGCAATTGAAGCTGGGCCTTTCATTCTTTTTCTGACCCACCACCGCAAAGCGCAGGGAGGCTGACACAATGCCTAAACTCCGTTCTGTGATAGCAATTCTGCCACCGCTTTTGATGGCGTCGGGTTTGTTAGCACAAACCGCTGACACAGTCTTCCTGGGCGAGAACATCATAACCAGCAACCCGGATATGCCGTTGGCCAAGTCCTTGGCGGTGTCCGGAGATACGATCGTTTGCGTGCGTGCGGATGACACATGCCGGGAGATGGCTGGCGACGGCACTCAGATCATTGATGCAGGATCAAATACGGTGATGGCGGGCATCGTGGACACACATCTGCATACCCGCATATTCGGGCAGACTCATGCCGTCATGCTCAACCTCTTTAAGTATAATGATGCAACTCGCGAAGAAGTGGTTGAGGTCATTCGTGAATATGCAAACGCACTTGGCCCGGACGAATGGGTAATCGGCGGCGGGTTTTCCGACAAACACTTTCAAAACCCCACCAAGGAAGAGCTGGACGAGATCGTCGGCGGCCGCCCGGCATTGATATCAGACAATACCCAGCACAACGGCTGATACTCCACCAGAGCGCTGGAATATCTTGGCATCACAGCGGATTGGGCCCCTCCGAAGGGTGGGTATATGCCCCCAAATGATGCTGGAGAACCGTCTGGGCTGCTGCAGGAGAAAGCGCATCTTTCGACCGGTTTTTTCGAACAGCACAAGCTCTACTCACATAAAAAGCAGGAGGAAGCCATCAAGGCTGCGGCGCGAATTCTGAATGCTGTCGGTGTCACCGCTGCGACCGAGGCAGCTGCCGGATCCAAGGACGGAGCCGATGATGTGTATGTCCGGCTCGCCAAGAAGGGAGAGCTGAACCTTCGACACGAACTGGCGATGGTTTTTTGGGGAACCGGAACTCCAGAGGGTGACGCGGCAATGATAGATCAACTTGTCGAACGCCGTGCGGCGATATCGGAGTCAGGGGTTGATCCGGCTTTCCTGACAACCAACGCCGTTAAGTTCGCGATTGATGGGAGGCCCGGACGGTTCGCCTACATGGAGGCCCCATACTTGGACGGCACCAGGCCAAGCATGAACTTTACGCCGACGAATCTTTCCGAGATTTTTGACGACCTGACGGAGCGTGATTTCGCGCTGATGCTGCACGTGGAAGGGAACGCAGCGATCCGAAAATCTCTGGATGCGCTGGACTATGCCGACGAGACGGGCAATCCGCTCAATGATGAAATCAGGCACATATTCACCCACGTCGACCACATATCGATAGATACTGCAACCAGGATGTCTGCGTTGGGTGTTGCTGGGCAAATTTAGCTGCATTGGGCAGACCCGACCGAGGAATATTTCGTCAATGTGGTACGCGGCAACCTGCCACCGCAAATCCTCGATAACATGTTTCAATTTAAATTGGTGACGGACTTTTTGGAATACGGTTTTGCCCCTGACGCACCCACGTCTCCAATTTTTTCTCCATGGGAAGGCATGGAAATTGCAATGACCCGACAGGCCAAGGGGACACCAGGTGGAGACAGGATACCCGGTGAAGGCTTGACGTTCCAAGAGATCATTCAAGGTTCGACCCTTGGAAGTGCGCGCCTGCAGAAAAAAGATCACATTCTCGGCAGTTTGGAAGAAGGGAAAGTTGCCGATATTATTGTTCTTGATCGCGACATACAAAAGCAGGCGGAAGACAATATTTACGAGTTTCACAAAACAGAAGTTCTGCAAACTTACCTCGGTGGTAAACTGGTCTACGACATAGACCGTGACGGAGAACCGGACAAAGAACTGACTGAACCGGTCTGGGATGAAGGTGATGACGAAAAGCTCCGCCGTGGGGAGGCTGTGACCAGTGTCCGCGTCGAAGAAGGTTAAGTGTTACGTTGGTAGGAGACCTTAGATGATACGAACGGTACTTGTGCTGCTGGCCTGCACTCTTGCGGTGGTTGACGCTCAGCCAGCGTTTTCGGAAATAGAAAAAACCGCATCTGAAGGCCGAAATGCCTCCGCACCTTCGGGAGCACCTCGATTTAGCGCGCAGTTTCAAACGATTGATATGTTGGCACCTCTGGGGGAGGTTTCAGATCGCCAATTCTCGGATGAAACCAACGTCGTCGGTTGGGGCGATTTGCTGCCTCCGCTCCGGTCTTTGGAAGCCCCTTTCGAAGGATTGCCGGAGCCGTTGCTGGAGGCGATGCGCACGCATGTCAAATGGAGAACATCAGGTCTGCGCGCGCGCGAAGACAAGGCCTTTGCTGCGGATCACGAGTTAGCAATGACACTCTTGGCGGCAGAAGAGATAGACATCGAAAATCTGATGAAAGAACGGCGCAAAATTATTGCCCAAAACAGCAGGATTGGGAGGCAGGCGAACCCGGTCGTGGTCGGCAAGCGAATTCGTCTACCCGGTTACGTCGTACCCCTTGAAATTGAAGACGGAGTTGTGACGGAGTTTCTCCTGGTGCCAGTGGCAGGCTCCTGCGTTCACACGCCATCGCCGCCCCCGAACCAAATTGTGCGTGTAGAGTATTCCGATGGTCTCGGTTTTACGTCGATTTTTGAAGCGTTCTGGGTCGAGGGCGAATTGTCGGCTGAAGAGACGGTCAGTGATGTCACGTTTTCTGATGGGGCGGCTGATGTGGACGCCGTCTACACGTTAAGTGCACGCTCCGTTGATACATATTCGGGCTACTAACCTTTACGCTGTCAATCTATGTTGCTCACTAGATTGGACAAATAGAGTGGGTTTTGGCTTCTGTCGTTAGGAGCTTACGAGGGCCGCTGTCCTAGACGGTAAGTTGACTATTTCAAGGCTCGCTGCATAAAAACCAAATTTTGCCCACTCCCCGCGAGAAGTGGTAACTTGATGAAGTCGTGTTTTCAATCCGCGACGCAAAACACTGGCATTGGCGGGATCTGAAACCAACTACCCCGACTCCGAATGGATTTTGTGGAGCCGGGATAGGACTAGCTATTTACTGCTTCTAGAAGCGGTAGTTCACACCAAAAGTCGCAGTGGTTGCGCTAATTTTATTGTCTCCACCGGATCTGTCAAACCTGTCTTGAAGCACCTCGCCGAATAGTGACACGTTGTTCGATACGTAGTGTTCAAGTCCAACGCCGACCGTGTATCCCCAATCTTCGCTTATGGCACTACCTGTAGCATAGGCCGCACCTGTTGTTACGTATGCCAACGTGTCTCCAATAGCGGAACCACCCCGAACTCTTATGCGACTTAGGCTGTTCAGATCGCCAATTTCAGTGGAAATATTGGAATAATTAGAGTCGACTGAAACACCCGCCACCCAATTGCTCCCAACTTCCCAGTCGCGACCTACTTGAAGTCCAACTATGCCGCCTTTACCGTTCAAATCCTCCGCCAGTTTTCCATAACCAAAGCGGGTACCAACATAGCTGCTATTCCAATCTGCAGCAGATGCAGGAACAGATGTAACTGCCATTACCGTGGCAATAGCGATCGCTGCAGATTTGATTGCCATTCTTCCAAACATTGTCTTACCTCGGTGAGTATTTCAGTTTCTCTTTCGCGGTATGAGTATTGCTAACCGCACCATGCCAATTTGTGCGCGACGGAGATTTTTCGGGAGGTAATAAACGGTAGTTTACGCTAAATATGTTGAGTGGGCACTGTCAGGTTGAACCGCCTCATCTGACTGGTCCAATTTGATCGTTAGTGCTTCATTGGCCTGAACGGATATGTTCTTGCTCAAGCGCGAGGCGACCGGAATCCCGGATCTTGCTATTCACCAGGATTGCCACCTGAGCAAAGGTGCGATGTATATCAGGGGCAATGATTTTCATGACAGGCTCCTTTCCAAGGTCAGTAGCCAAGAGAGCCAGCGGGCCACACAACAACTACGGATTTGCGCTCGCGGCGCAACCGGGCAAGTCGAAGGGGCGGCCAGATAACAACTCGAACTCACAACTCATCAAGTGCTACGGCCTGCCCGCCATTCGTGCTTCCAACGCCCCAATCCCGGTGGACCAATAGTAGTCCCTATCGAGGCATTCAAATCCTCCGATAGGAGTGGCGCGCCCATTCATGCCTGAAAATAAGTTTGTAGAACAAGATCTCTTTTTCATCCACGTTCGTCATTGGCCTTTGTTTTTGTGCTTCCAAATAGCCGCCGTCCACGAACTAAGTCTCGTATGCGGTAGTGGCAAAGCTGAGCCTGGAGGTCATCAATTTTGACACCTGAATGGCGAAATCTTTCCTCCGGGTGATAAGTTCGCGGTAAACTCAATTCATGATTGGCGACAATGTTAGGAAAACACTAATGAAACCGGGAATTTTGGCAGCTTGTATGGTGATGTTGAATGTATCTTGGGCGCAGGCACATGAAGGGAAAACAGAACAAAAAATCGCTGCTGCGATGTGTATAATCGATGCGGAATGGCCGTTGATAGAGGAAGTAAGTTTAAATACCAGACTGTCAAAATCGTATATGTCAGAGGTCGTCGGGATCATTTTGAGAGACGTTGAAAATCCTAAGGAAATGATCGAATCTTATAATAAAGTCGCACAGGACTTTCCCGACGACTCTTCAGGTCCAAGCGCAGCACGCCGTGCGGAATGTCTCCTGCCTTTGGTGACCCAATGAGTTTGAATGCACCTCTTGGGGACAAGAAGTTTTCAAAGTCAGTTTAAACAGAAGACGGCCTCCGCGAGACTAAAATCTTCAAACCGGTATGGATCCCGTGGGTGTAGGCCGGCTAGAAAATCATTGATTTCACTGTAAAATGCATGGAACTTGTCCAGATGCTCATTCGGACGCGCACGATCCTGGCTCGTTCAATCAGGATCTGAGCATCCCTTTACTCAGGCCAACGTCTGCGCCAAAAACCCTTTACGTCAGACAGCGCTGATACGCGAATAGAGAAACCTACCAGTCGTCCCAAATTCCGTTGCCCCAGACTGGATCCGTGATGGCCTCCTCGACCTCGCGTCGGGTGATTTCACGCTCGATGGCATCTCTAATAATCACGCCGCCTACGCCGTAGCGCCAATAGGGACCCCGCCGATATGTTCTGTACTTTTTGTCTGACGTCAGCACCAATGGGACAGTTTAAGTCGATTTGATAAGAGAGGGTTTCTGGCTCATCGTAACCGCCAAAGAGTGGAGATTGTCCGTCGTCAGAGATTTTGGGACAGATGGCGCTCTGATCTAAGAGAGAGCGTGGCTCATCTGGTTGGATTGATTATG
>NZ_JBXWOP010000050.1:0-5602 GCF_059610965.1 Ruegeria sp. CDSB136 | reverse complement strand
TTCCTTGCAGAAGATGTCTTCTGCAGTTTGCCGCAAAGCGCGACGGTTGGCTGCAGACGCCATCCACCCCATCCGCACAGCGGTCATTCACCCAAGTTGCCAAGAACGGCGGCTCTGCGGGACAACACGGTCAACTGCAATCACTGTCGCTACTTGGAATAAATCCAAACTTTCACATCAGACGTTCTTCCGCGGATTTTCTGAGGTCCCGCATCCATTAATCGATCAAGATTAGCATTTGGATCGTCCCGCTTGATTGCACACACTAGGTCGTCGCTCACAACCAGCTGAGTGTTAAATTGTCTGGTCAGGTGTTCGATCCTGCTTGCGATGTTCACAGTGTCGCCAATTACGCTGTATTCCAAGCGTCGTTCATTCCCTATGTCTCCAGCGACCACGGTGCCCCAGTGCAGTCCGATGCCAACTCGGATCGGGTCGTCTCCGAACAACACCCTTTTAGCGTTCCAATGGTCCAATGCTTCGATCATTTCATAGGCGCTGTTTAAGGCGTTTGCGGGGTCGTGAGGGCCCGGACGGGGAGTTCCAAAGGTCGCCATGAGCCCGTCGCCAATGTACTTATCCAAGGTGCCAGAGTTTTCGAAGACCGCTTTACCCAAACGGTCGTGATAGCCTCTAAGAAGCTCAATCACCTCATCGGCAGTCGCATTTTCGCAAAGTTTTGTGAAGCCTATAATGTCCGCAAAGAGTACCGCCACTTTTTGGCGCCTACCGGCTGAGAGACCAACATCTGATCTGCTTAATTGGTCTACAACATTTGGTGAAAAATATCTTGCCAGACTGGCCCGCTTTCTCTCAGTCGATAGGAGATTGCTAACGAGCCGCCGAGATCGCGCAACAACAACAGCAAGCCCCGCAGACAATATCACCACGACCAGTAATTCTGTGGCGGCATATCCGAGAAACAGAAAGTTGAGGTCAGCGCCTGCGGCAAGCCAGGCTTCGACTGTCTGTTCCGGCAGATCCAAATTACTGTATGCACCTGGCAGGCTCAAAAACCATACCCACATGCCGGCGCGAGCAATGATTATACTGATACCACACCAGACAACAAGGAAAGGTCGAAAACTAAACGATGCCTGCATAAGAAACATCAAAAAATACAGAAAACGCGCGGTATCCATCGAAATAGCCGGCGGCAACGAAGCGCCGGAAAACGGCACACTGAGGCTGAAAATTACCGCTAGAAATAGGCAATCTAACGTAACGAACACGTACTGAATGCTGCGTCCGCCAAGACGCGAGTAAGCCGCGATGTACTGCAAACCGCCAAGCAAAACAAAAGCGAAGATTTCAAGAAGAACAAAAAAATGCGATAATCCAGTCTCCGGGCTGTCAATGGCCTGCCACAGGAGAACAAGCGAAAGAGAAATGGTTCGGACCTTTGCGGCGAGCATCATGCCTTGGCGTTCTTCCTCAGCGAAAGCCGCGCCGCTGCGTAATAATGCTCTTTCTCGAGTGGTTTCCGACATGCGCCAGTAAGTCTAACCCAAACATGTCAAATCGCTAAGTCTTTCACGCGAAACAGGCGGAGAAGCAATACAAAGCCGTCTTCTTCGGGCTCAGCGCGGTCATCTGAGTGTTTTACGTAGATGACAGCTAAGCGGGGTTAAGCGGTCGTTTAGCAAAGAAATTTCGAATCTGCAGCCTCGAACGGCTGCTTTGCGTGAGAGCAGGCGCTGATCGATAGTTCGGCTATGACCGAGTTGCGGACCAAGCCGACGTTCAACAATAGTTGGCGAGTTAGCGATATGCCTTGAGATATGTCGTCAAGGCACGAGACCTAGCTGCTGAGCGATAGAAGCAGTGTCGTAATAATCTCTACCTTCTACTACTTTGCCATCCTCGACCCGCATAACACTGCAATAGCGCGTCTCTTGCCACTTACCAGTTGCCTCGAACGATCCAAGCGAAGATTCAAGTGGGCCGGTATGGGTTCCGCGATTGATAAACTCAACCACTGCTCTGTCGCCATCGACGACTACGTTTGTGACCTTCACCTTTCCATCGGGGAACGCACGTCGCCAGCGCTCATAGTCCATTCGATAGCCCTCAGGCCCGATTTGGCTCTCGCCTCGTGGGACGTCTTCGAACTGGCAGTTGTTCGCAATAACTGCGACACCGCGTACGGGATCACGCATGTCCCAAGATTCGTGGAATTGCCGAACGATCTTTTCTGTCGGATGCATCGCTAAGTTCCTTTGCGCGTATGTACGAGAAGAGTATCAACAGGAATCGGCCGGTCCACTACACGGTCCAACATGGGCCCAAGGCCGCCGCTCGCGTTTCCCCGGCAAGACCAAGTAGGTTGAATGCCTGTTTTGCGGACTTTGCCGTCATTGACGTCTCTGTATCGAATAGCCGCTTAGATGCCGCGCACCCGGTTCCCAGATGCGCAGCTTTGGCATTTACTCGCTTTACACGGTTTCCGAGTAAGCGCCATTTAGGTTGAGTGTGACGGTAACGGCCCAGGATTCGCTGCGCATGAAGTCCCGGGACTGGATTGTCGCCGTCGGTGCGAAGACCGCTTACATCGAACCAGGATCACCCTGGGAGAACGGATACAGAGCTGGTTTTTCTTCAGATTGGGAAACTTATGCCAAAGCGTTCAAAAACTACATTGAAATGCTAGCCCAGCTTGAAGCGCGTCTCGCCAGTGATGAACCCCATTTCTAAATGGCAAAACCTTTACCCGCCTTAGGCCAAAGCGCTCCGACAGACCTTCCACAAAACAGATTAGATCAAACAAACCTTTTCGGCCAGTTCATCAATCAGTACGCGTTGGTTTTCACTGTAATCAACAGGAAGATCGATCAGATGGACGCCATCAGCTGCAAACGCTTTCTCAAAGGTCAGTACCAGATCCTCAGTTCGCTCTACCCGGTGGCCTGTCGCACCATAGCTTCTGGCATATTCCACAAAATCAGGGTTTTTGAACTCCAGCCCCCAATCTTCAAACCCGGCGTGAGACTGCTTCCAGCGGATCATCCCGTACGAACTGTCGTTCAACACGGCCACAACCAGATTGAGCCCTAGTCGAACAGCGGTCTCGATCTCCTGACTATTCATCATAAAGCCGCCGTCGCCACATATCGCCATAACGCGACGGTCTGGATAAAATTTGGCCGCCATCATGGCGGAGGGAAGGCCGGCTCCCATCGTGGCCAGTGCGTTATCCAGCAGGACTGTGTTGGGCTGGTAGGCCTGATAATTTCGCGCGTACCATATTTTATAGATGCCATTGTCCAACGCGATGATATCGCAATCCCGCATAACTTTGCGCGTATCGGCCACAAAACGCTGCGGGATTACTGGGAAACGCGGATCATCTGCGCCTGCCGAGATGTGCATGTCGGTTTCCTGTTTGACCCGCTCGAAGTAGCTGCGGTCAAACTCCAAGGGACCGTCAAGCTTCTTTCCCAGCCGTTCAATAGATTGAGCCAGATCGCCAACAACCTCGACCTGCGGGAAATAGACTTGGTCGACCTGCGCGGCCTTGTAGTTCACATGGATAACCTTGGTTCCGCCTTCTTTCATGAAGAAAGGAGGCTTTTCCACCACGTCGTGACCCACATTGATAATCAGATCTGCCCGTTCGATCGCGCAATGTAAGTAGTCCCCATCGGATAACGCTGCCGTTCCCAAAAACAGATCGGACCGTTCGTCCACCACGCCTTTGCCCATCTGCGTGACAAAGAAAGGAATCTGCGTATCATTTACAAACTGACTGAGCGCACTGCGGGCGTGTTTCCGGTTGGCACCTGCCCCCAATAGCAGCAAGGGCATTTTGGCTGAGCGAATCATCTCGGCCGCCTCATTCAGAACCGTGTCACCTGCCACGGCATAGTAACGCGGATGAGGTTGCAGGACTGGTTCGGTGGTATCTTCGGCTGCTATATCCTCAGGAAGTTCCAGCAGAACCGCACCGGGTCGCTCCTCTTGCGCGACGCGAAACGCTTCGCGGATTAACGAGGGGATGGTGTTGCCGTGCACAATCTGCTTGGACATCTTGCAGATCGGATCAAACAGACCCACCACATCGATGATCTGAAACTGCCCCTGTTTCGATTTCTTGATCGGTTTTTGGCCCGTTATCATAACCAGAGGCATCCCGCCCAAATGCGCATAAGCTGCGGGTGTGGCAAAGTTTGTGGCACCGGGACCAAGTGTTGCCATGCAAACCCCCGCCTTGCCAGTCAAACGCCCATACGTTGCCGCCATGAATGCCGCCCCCTGTTCGTGACGGGTCAGAACAAGTTCAATCTTGGACGTCCTCAAGGACTCCAAAACATCCAGGTTTTCCTCACCCGGGACGGCAAAAACATACTCAACGCCCTCCGCCTCGAGCGCTTCGACCAGCAAATCCGAGGCTTTGGTGAACGACGACGCAGTTTGATCAAAAGGGGACATGTTCCCTCCTAGAGTCACATTGGGCCGGTCGGTTTGGCTCCACATGCACATGAATTGTCAGTAATTCAAATAGGATGCGGAAAATTCTGTTTTCAGTGGTTTGCAACCACCGATGCTCGAATTAACGCACCACCATCGAATTTCACCTGCTTTAATTCAATACAGCACGCGCGAAGGATAGCTTCAACAGCAGTACCGGCGTAAAGTGGGCACTGCAAAATGAATTCGAACAAGTATCAGCGCGGCCAACGAAATAGCATTTTTTTTGAAGCGGCCCAAAAAAAATTGGACAGTCGGCTCAGATGTGTCCCTAACCCTTGAGGGGATCGCCTTTCCTACATGTCTGCTAAACGGACTTTCCAACTGTTCGCTGCGGAGCGGTATTGCGAGACGATTTGAATGACCGCTCTGCCTACAAAGCGGCAAAGCGCGCAGTTGTTGCACCGGCGTGCACCTGAACTCTGAAGCTAACACCTGGCCGAACCTGTAAAACCAGTATCGGACAGTTTCATGGCTAACATTGATGCCTCGCTCTTGCAGCAAATCCTGCACATTCCGCAAAGAAAGCGAAAATTGGATGTACGAGATCACCGCAAGACGGATGATTTCGGGGCTGGTTTTGAAGTATTTGAATGAGGCAGGTTTGGTCATGGACAGAAGCTACGCAACCGCCCTGCCCCGCTCAAGCAAAGTACTTCTGACAAGGCCTCCTGCCGTCCTTCTTTGCTCTCTCTTCTAACGAGAGCACGCAGTAATTTGATCTGTAAAGAGAAAGACTTTGCAGAGCGGTGCGGAACAGAAAAACAGGAATCCGAAACGGTATCAGAGCTATCTAATCTGACAAGGCCGATGGACGAAGATTTGGAAAGCCCGCGGCCCGCCTAGTTCCAAGTTCGCCCTACATGGCCATCCTTCATTCTAATAAAATCAATACCGCAGTTAAGCTGAAAAAATGTAGAAAAT
Source organism: Ruegeria sp. CDSB136 (assembly GCF_059610965.1). Lineage (NCBI taxonomy): Bacteria > Pseudomonadati > Pseudomonadota > Alphaproteobacteria > Rhodobacterales > Roseobacteraceae > Ruegeria > Ruegeria sp. CDSB136. Next base: position 211 of record NZ_JBXWOP010000050.1, on the reverse strand, counting down.
CTAACCGCAACCCAAGGCTTCCTTGACATAGTTGCCTATTGTCTCACTTTATTTTGACTCACTAAGTGAGGGACCGCTCCATAAAGAACACACACCGCTAAACTTGGATCAACGAATTACATGAACCGAACACTTGGCGTGATGCACGACTCTGTTCGCAGTGGAACCTAGAAATATGTCCTCAAAACCAGGCTTGTGCGAGGCCAAGACG
>NZ_JBXWOP010000049.1:0-5998 GCF_059610965.1 Ruegeria sp. CDSB136 | reverse complement strand
TTTTAGCGGCGCAGGTAAAATGATGTTGTGGTCTACCAATCGCTGTTCAGCGTCGATCATGGTACTCTCCCTCGCAGCACTTGCATGGATCTTACCATAAACCATGCCCAAAGTCGGTCTCGACCACCAAACTTTGCAAGGTCCGCTTCGTCCACATTTGAGTCATCTGGCGAAACCGCGGCGAACGGCTGTTGTTGGTTAGGGCAAACCCTGGCCGCGTTCGCGGGCATGAATGACCGCTCATCGTGGTTACGGGTCATCCGGCAAAAAGTCTCAGATGGCCGAGACGGTCCCGAAGCGGCAATCTTTACTAAGAAAGCGAGGTCCTAAGCAGGAAGCTCTCCGCCAGACTGAAGCCATCGCGCGTCGGCTTCCGGAAGCAACTCTGCAAGACGTTTGTGAAACGCAAGAAGGTCTTCGTCTGAAAGCTTGCCCTCCCACTTGCGACTGCTTGCGCTATCGAAGAAGGCTGACGGGTCTTTAAAGGTTGTGGACCGTTGTGTTTCTTCCTTAGCACTCGCGCGTGCATTGGCTTGCATGTTCTCGAACTGCATACTTTCCGCAATTGCGGCCAGCATTTCATCGCCAATTTTCAAACCAAGTACGGAAGCGAGCTTTCTAGTATGAGAGAGCAAATCGCGCCGCATATCGGCGTAATGGAAAATGTGTATGTTGGGATGTTGGATGTTTGACTTGAAGGACTTGAAGTGATGAACGATGGCCTCAAGGGTGATCCCATCGGCCATCTCCTCTCGAACGGTCTCACCAAGAAAAAGGGCGAATGAAGCTGTCAGCTCATCCGGGAACCTGTCTTGGATCAGGTCTTCCTTCAGGTTTGCCACATGTCGGCGCATCGAAAAATGTGCGTCGATTGGGTGTCTGAACACCGCGATGTAGGTGCAATCTGGATCGAAAGGAATGCCGTCAAAAGGCGTATGGGTCTTGATGCATCTTCTGTGGCTTTGAGCTTCGAACATTCGAGCTATGGGGAGTTGATCTCGAAACGCAGGGTCGAGCCAAACCGACAGGTCATCCATGACCTTGTCCATACCTGGCTTTTCAAACAAGAGCGACAGCACAAGGGCTTGCGTCCATGTTGTTCCGCACTTTGGCGGTGTTGCAACAATCACATCTCCTTGGCGCAGCGCGAACATGTCCCAAATCCGATTGTCGGTGAGACGTGTTCTGTACTCGAATGCCTTCCTTGAAGACGCCCGTATCGTCATTCTGATTTCCGCCAATGGACCCTTAATGAAACGATAGCAAGCATGCGGCGCTGAACCTAGAATTTTGATGGCACCCGAGTAGGAAGGCCTTTCAAAGTGCCAAGCCAAAACCTTCCATTCGCGGCTAGAAGCTCGTTTTGCCCTCAAGGCAGTCATTCGCGGCAACTTGCTCGAGTGTCTGTGCTGCGGTGCAAAGTCGAAATTACAAAGTTCGGTTTTCGAGGTCCGCTTCTGCCTAATTTACCCAAAAGCAAAAAGCTTGCGTGTCGTTATTCGGTCATTGATGTTCATTGAATAATGATCGCGATTTATGCGCGAAACCCCTAATATCCCTTTGACACTCCTTCACAATGGATACGCGGGAGGATTTTGTTTGGAGCGGTACTTGGCTGCCATACTCGTGGCTGATGTTGTTGGCTATAGCGCGCTTGTCAGTGCTAACGAGGAAGCCGCATTGCACACATATAGGGGCCATTTTAGGGCGCTGGAGCCGCATGTCGGTCTGAATGGCGGACGCCTATTCAAAAGAACCGGTGACGGTTTTCTTGCAGAGTTTTCCTCGGTTGTAGATGCGCTGGCATGTGCGGAAACGATGCAACGTCAGATGGCTGAGCGGAACGGGGCGCGCGGGCAAAGTCCGGAAATGCAATTCCGTATGGGAATTCACGCGGGCGATGTTTTTGATGACGACGGTGATGTTCTTGGTGACGGCGTCAACATCGCGGCCCGGCTGGAAAGTCTTGCTCCTCCCGGAGGGATCATCGTTTCAGGTCGGGTTTACGAAGACCTTGTGGGTAAGGTGGATGTATCGTTCACCGAATTGGGGCCGCAATATCTGAAGAATATCACACGCCCTGTAACTGCTTACTCGGTACAAACAGCATTTGCTACTGAATCCCCGATAATTCAATCTCGCCCAGACAAGCCTTCGGTGGCCGTATTGGCGTTTGACAATCTGTCGCCTGACTCTGAACAGGATTACATTGCAGAAGGTATAGCCGAAGATATAATCACCAGCTTGTCCAGAGTGCCCTGGATATTCGTGGTCGCCCGAAACTCTTCTTTTTCTTACAAAGGGCTTTCGGTTGATGTGCGTCGTATCGGCCGAGAGCTTGGTGTCCGCTATATATTGGAAGGGTCCGTTCGCGGCGCTGGTGACCGGTTGCGTGTCACGGGTCAGCTGATTGATGCGGAAACCGGGTCTCATGTTTGGGCGGATCGATACGATGGCAAGCTCGATGATGTTTTTGAGCTTCAGGACCAGATTACCGAGGCTGTCGTTGCTTCGATTGCGCCAGGTATCCGACAAGCTGAAATAGACCGTGCTGCTCACAAGCGCCCTGACACCCTTGGAGCCTATGATCACTTCCTACGTGCGCAGTCCTTGATCTACAGGTTCAATTTCACTGAAGCAGACGACCATTTGTCAAAAGCTCTTTCACTTTCAAGTGAGTACCCATTGGCAAGCGCTCTTCGAGGCTGGATCCGCACTTTGCTATGGAACCCAGATACGCGTCCAAACGAGGCCCGATTTGATTGCGCAATTCAGCTCGCACATGAGGCTCTGGCGGCATCACATCTTGACCTAGAGGCGCAAGCATATGCCGGTTACGTACTCGCGTTTCTTTCGGAGGATACAGAGTACGGTTTGTCACTTGTGGATCAAGTCGTCGAGAGAAGCCCAAATTGCGTTTCAGCCTGGGGATCCAGTTGCGTACTGCATGGCCTGATGGGCCAAGCACAGACGGCACAGGCACATGCCAGGGAGGCGCTCCGACTTAACCCGAATGACCCACTAAACTACCGGGTCCACATGGGTATCAGCCTGTCGCAAATCGCGGAAGGGAACTGGCGCGATCTAAGAGAAACTGCCCAAAAAATGCGTGCATTTCATAATACTGTGACTGTCTTTCGCCTGAACGAACTTGTGGCGGAAATGGCTCTCGGCAATGAGAGCCGAGCTAGAGAGCTCGCACGTATTCACATGTCGCGGGAACCCGATTTTAGCGTTTCAATGTTCCGGCATATGCGCGCTCGTATCTCTATCGCAAAACCAGAAATCTATGACGCCTACTATAAAATGCTGGCAGCCGCAGGCATTCCTGATTGACGACACCAGTTGTAGACCAGCGGCAAGTCATAGCAAGCATGCAACATGTGGAAACATATTTTTGCCGCTGGAAGAATACCCAATTTGGTCTGCGAACAATCGTTGAAGTGAATAGCGGCGAGCGGCAATCGAACCTTCGCGGCGCTCGGCGTGAACGATTGCTCTGCGGACAGAGCTACCATTGCCACGTTAGATCAGATTAATAGGTTTGCAGTATCATGCTCTGATCAGAACAGATGCCCATACGTGCGAATTGCATGCTGTCTGTTTTGCAGTTCAAGTTTGGCGTAGATTTTACTTGTGTGGTTTCGAACGGTTTTTTCACTCATTTGAAGACTTCTAGCAATTTCTTTACCACTCATTGCTTGGCAGATGAGTCTCAGCACGTCCTGCTCGCGCTTTGTCAAATCGTTAAAGTCCATCGTTTGACCGGAAGATGTAAATTCAAGCAAGCTCTTGGAAAAAGCGCGCCAGGCGGGTTCATCGCGTTGGATAATGTGATTTTTTCCCTCTAAAGCAGACATTGTCGCTCTGGGAATTTTCTGAGCGAGACGTTGTCCTTCTTCAAACGGAATAACCTGATCGTTCCTTGAATGGATCACCAGTGTTGGAACTGAAACCTTTGGCAATAGACTTTCAACATTAACGTCAGCGCGCGCCATAAGCAGGTCGGCCCCTGTCTCAGGCAAAACGGTCTTTTGGCAAAGTTCTGTAAACCAAGAGCGTTGTTCGGGCGGCGCACCAGGAAGAAATCTTGATGTAAATACATCTTGAAACGCTGGGTTGTCATTCTCCCAACCCAGGCGAAATACATCGATAACAGTCTTGTAGTTTTTGGCGGCGACCGATCCGCGGTGGTTGCTGCCCCTTGCATAGCCTCCAACGAGTATCATCCCGGCGACTCTGCCGGGATGCCTCAGCGAATACGCGATAGAAGTCGCAGCGCCCTGAGAAATACCCAGAAGATAAATTGGTTCATCTATTTCAGCGGCGTCGATTACAGCTTCGAGATCATCAACCCAGTAATCAATACCCAGATTCTCAACTCGTTTGTCAGATAATCCGCAGCCTCGCTCATCATATCGAACAAGGGTGAATTGACTTTCTAGCAATTCGATCCAGTGAGACCAAATTGGACTGTCTAGATCATAACTGAGATGCGTGAGCCAGTTAGCCGCCTTTACCATTGGTAGGCCGTTTCCGGATTTGCTCCACGCCAGCGACGTACCATCGCTTGAAGAAGTGTATCTAACGGTTCGCATGTCTTTTTTTAGTCGATTTGGGGCAAATGTCCCATCAATTTCCCGTCGGTTTGAGTCTAGCCGGGACATGTGTCCGATAGGTTGAAGGCCAGATGAGTGACACCATTGTGAAACTCAGTTTGGAGGTCATCACATGAATAAGCAATTTGACGCTTCACTACACGCATCGCCGTGTTGGTCCCAAATTTCGCCTGCTCCCTGCGTAGGGCTACATTGTTCCGGCGCTGACGGAAGCCAGTGGCGCAATCTGTTTGCCCGGATGAGCGAAGAAACCAAAACATTAGCACCCGACCTAATAGGAACCCTGTCTAGGGGTCATAAAACCCCGGACGGGCCGTTCACATTGGAAAACGAAGCTGCTTCGATTATCACTGAGATAGAGAAGCTTGGCAGGCCCGCTCACTTGATTGGACACTCGTATGGAGGAGCGCTGGCTTTGCATATCGCCAGAGCTCGACCCGACCTTGTTCGATCACTTTGTCTCTATGAACCAACTCTGTTCAGCCTACTGAAAGCCGGAGAGTTGACTGACGGTTTATTGTATTCCGAGATTGTTAGCCTCACAAACGCAATACGAACGGGCATAGAAGAGGGATGCGAAGAGTTTAGCGCACAGGTTTTCACTGATTTTTGGGGAGGACTTGGCTCTTGGCAAGCCCTGAGTCGTGAACGCAGGTGCGCTATGATTGATTGGGTTCACAAAGCCCCAAGCGATTTCGATGCGCTTCTGAAAGAACCTGACCCAGAATACATTCTTTCTGAGGGAGTCCCCTCTACGATCATTCGCGGATCGCAGACGCATGTGCACACAAAGCGCATCGCTGAACTTCTGGCATCCCAAGGCAAGCTTGTTGAACTAAAGGTTCTGAAAGGTGCTGGCCATTTGGGTCCCTTTACCTTCAAGGAAAGTTTCGAGATGGAGGTGCTGTCGCATATTAGAACTGTTGAGCATCGGTGCAATCGCCGCAAACCACGGCTTGGCGGACTCCGAAATTAAATCCGCTACAAGTATCCAAGGTAGTCCCAACGGTAGAAGGAACACTCCGGACAAAGGGTCTCGTTCCTGTCCCAACCAGCCAAATGTGCCCGTCAAGAATGCAACCAACGCCAACAGGTACAGGACCGCGAATACGATGATGGTGGTTCTACAAACCAAGTCGAGCCTCAGCAGATCAAGCCAGTGCTGCGCAGCCGTTTTCAGCTACGCAGCAGACAGGTCACAATGCGCCTTCGTCGCCCAGGAATTCGATACCAGCTGTCGCGCCATCACTGTAAGCAATGCAATTCCAAGGAGCACGATCCTCGCCAACGCCGACTGTGACCTGTGTTCCCGCCTCGCTAAACGCGGATGAGAGCACCACGACTTGCGAATTGTTCGTCGTGTTGGCTACATCTCGCAA
>NZ_JBXWOP010000048.1:0-6009 GCF_059610965.1 Ruegeria sp. CDSB136 | reverse complement strand
ACCAACACCATGATTTATATCGGAAATAACACGATCACGACAGCGGAAACAGCGACTTACTTGGGGAATGTGGGTTGAAAGGTGCATGCGCAAACAATCAACGGTAGTTTAAACTCAAACACCGACTTGATATGGCTCCATCGCAAAGCATCTGGTCGATCCTGTAGGCCTAAGATTTTCTCAGGTTCAGATTTAAAACTTGGAGTGTTGGCTAAATCGACGGATTCCGCGTGAGTTGACCTTCAGGAATAATGTTCGCTACGTCAATTCCGCCCGGTTTGGCCACTTCTCAAGCAAGGGCTTTCGCATTCAACCTGCCGAACCCAAACTTAGTAACCCTTGATCGTACTTTCATAGAGAATGACCGCTATATTGGCTGCGAATGCAGCACATAGGTCAAGTACTGCAAAGCAGCTAAGGACTGCACTAATGTCAGCTCTCAGAGCAGTCGTTCGCTGCGCAGAGCATCAGTGACCGCTCTGCGGACAAAGCGGAAATTCGAAGACATGGTAAGAATGACGTGTTATCATCGGGTCTAAAAGTGCGGCATTCGTAAAATAACGCGTTTTGATTTCAGCAAGTTCTGGGAGGTTTATTATGCTCAGGCACCTAAATTCCGCTTTGTTCTCTTCCATATTTTTAATTTCGGGCGCAGCCGACGCACAGTTTGTACCCTCTGAAGAGTCCCTTCAAAACCTTTACCCCGGCAAAGCCTATTCACCCTATGCTCAGCGCAGCTTTCCATCGCGCGTATTTTGGGGCGACACTCATATTCACACCGGTCTTTCAATGGATGCCGGTCTTTTCGGGAACACGACCGATCTGGACACAATGCTTCGGTTTGCGCGAGGCGAAGAGGTCGTCTCTGCCACGGGGCAGCGTGTTAAATTGGCGCGACCGTTAGACTGGATCGTGACAACGGAACACTCGGATGGAATGGGCATGATCACCGATTTGGCCAAAGGATCTCCCAACATTATGGAATCAGAACAGGGCTCCCGCTGGGCAAAAGGTCTGCAAGACGGCGGTGAGGCGTCTGCTGCAGCAGCTCTGGACCTGATCACTACGTTCTCTCAAGGGAACATGGATCCAGACTTGATCGCAGATTATTCTCCTGGATCGCCTATCTATGCCTCGGTCTGGGAAGACATGATCGCAACCGTGGAATCGTTCAACGATCCGGGAGACTTCACGGCTTTCCACGGCTTTGAGTGGACGTCGCTGATCCGGGGCAACAACATGCACCGCAATATCATTTTTCGTGACAATGCAGATCGGGTCAAACAGGTCCAACCTATGACAACGCAAGCCCCCATTGGTTCTACAGACCCGATGGACTTGTACAAATGGTTGGAGGCTTATGAGGCCGATACCGGCGGACAGGCTTTTGCACTCGCGCACAATGGAAACCTGTCAAACGGCATCATGTTCCCATCTGAAACACGTTACAATGGCGAACCTGTGGACGAAGCCTATGCAATGGCGCGGATGAGATGGGAACCGCTATACGAAATTACCCAGATCAAGGGAGACGGCGAAGCGCACCCCGCACTTAGTCCGGATGACGAGTTTGCGAATTACGAGACTTGGGATGCGGGGAATCTCGATCTAACTGAAGCCAAAACGCCAGATATGCTGTCAGGCGAATATGCGCGCGAGGCGCTAAAGCAGGGGTTCGCTATCGAGGCGCGCACGGGTGTAAACCCATACAAATTTGGCTTGTCCGGCGCGACGGACAGCCATACATCTCTGGCAACCGCTGACAGCGACAATTACTTTGGTAAAGCAACAAATGCCGAACCTTCATTGACACGTGCGTCGCATCCGTTCACCGAAACAGAAAATGGAATTTTCCCCGGTTGGTCATTGGTGGCGTCAGGGTACACAGGTGTCTGGGCCGAAGAGAACACGCGCGCTAGTCTATGGGATGCCATGGTGCGCCGCGAGGTCTATGCCACAACAGGTCCGCGCATGGCTGTGCGGTTCTTTGGGGGATGGGAGTTCGACGAGGATGACATGAGGTCTCGCGCTCCAGCCTTTGTTGGATACGAAAAGGGTGTTCCGATGGGTGGTGATTTGCGAGTGGCAACGTCCGATGCGCCAACTTTCATGGTCTATGCACTACGCGATCCCATCGGGGCCAATCTTGATCGCATCCAGATCGTCAAAGGCTGGATGGACAGCGACGGGAACTTGTCGGAAAAAGTCTATGATGTGGCGTGGTCGGGTGACCGTGAACTGGATGCTGACGGGAAACTGCCAGCAGTGGGCAATACGGTCGACCTGGAAGCGGCAAACTATGTCAACACCATCGGCGCTTCAGAGCTGGGAACGGTCTGGGTGGACCCAGATTTTGATGCCGTCGAACACGCGTTTTACTACGCGCGGGTCATTGAAATCCCGACGCCACGCTGGGTCGTTTACGACAAAGTGCGTCTAGGCGCTGACATTCCTGAAGAAGCGACATTGATCGGACAAGAGCGCGCGTATACGTCACCGATCTGGTATTCACCGAATAATTAAGATAATGCCCATTTTCCTTGCTTTTTGACTGACCGCTTTGGGCTGACTGCGGTCCTTTGGAGTAAAAATGCGGATGGCAGCAATGTCCGCATATCGGTCATTCGGGAAAAATCACTCAATGTCTGCTGTGCGGACGGAGCCGACATTCGCGGTAAGCGACTTGAACCGCCTTAATACAAACAAACGAAACCGCCTAAAGCGGTTATCTAAGTTGTTTGTGCAGGCAAAACTTCAGAATGATCTTTCGATCACCCTTTCAAGTGAAACTGGTGTGACTTCCACAATCTGGTCGAAGGGATTACCCATAACGACGATTCCAAAAAGTACCGCGCCGTTTAATGCCGCAAACATCGCCATCACCGCCGTAGAAGCACTTCTCAATGGGTATGCTAGGAAGCAAATCGCAGTAAATACAAAGCCGACTGAAGCGATCGTCCAGAATAGCTTGGTTGGGCCAGACATGACATTCAAACTGAGAGTTGCCCGGGTCTCTTGTAAAGCCAAGTGACTCGCGAGAAGGTCTTCCGCAAGTGGTTCGCTTGCGTTCGACCGCAGATGCATTAAGCCAGTACCGATCTCACTCATTAGCGAGTCTGCTGCCGACGAAAGCTCGCCTTCACCGAGAAGGGGCCATTCCTCATTGACTAAAACGCTTGCCAGTTCCGCCACTTTGGCTCTTATGATCGCAGCTTCCGGGTCGCTCGACCAACCCAAGCCTTTATAAACTCGCTCGATTTCAATGGCCTGCTGGTTGGCGACAAATCTCAATTCGGTGAAGTCTTCGCGAGTTACACTAAAGCCAAGCGTCAGCAACAGCGAGTGTATCACTGATATTCTGAATGCGCCCCAATCAAGGATCTTAATGTTTTCGTCGGCAATTCGGTCATGTATAGCGCCGTGCATCAGGCGGTACAACAAAGTTATGACGAGGGTGAAGCAAGCGACACATAGCATGAATACAGGTATCAGATCATTAGAAAAGGCCAAGCTCCATACCTTTCGATCACTTCATGCCAACGCTCGACACCAACTTCTGATTTAGAATGCTGCGTTTGGTCAGGCAAACTTACTGTTCGCAATGTTCCAACAGAATCTCTGTTCTGAACCAAGAATGCTAGAGGATTGCGAAAAAAGTTAGTTTCCGCACTTGGAGACCTAGATTTCTGCAGGTCTGGTAAGGACGCGCGAATAGAAGGTTGGATCCAAATCAGCAGGTTAATGCAAAAGCACGTACTTAAAACCTGGAACATGGCGAAAGCGTGATATGTTTTTCGGAGATGAGGATCTGAAGGTTAGTTACTAAGCCGCTGTTTCGTCCTCATTTATTCTAAAGAAAATTGAGTACAGAGACGGTACCACTATCAGCGTAAGAACGGTCGCAAAACTCAAACCGCAGATAATCACCACTGCGAGCGACTCAAAAAATGGATCCCACAGCAAAGGCATTACTCCAAGTACAGTAGTAAGTACTCCCAGTGCCACTGGGCGGACGCGTAGAACAGCTGAGTCGACAACAGCCTGCAATCGAGGTTTTCCACCAGCAATCTGAGTATCGGTTTCGTCAATAAGGACGATAGCGTTTTTGATTAGCATCCCCGTTAGAGACAAAATACCCAGTATTGCCATAAATTCGAGTGGCGTTCTGGTTGCCGCGAGCCCCCAGACGACTCCAATGAGAGCCAGAGGTACTGTCAACCATATGATCAGTGGCTGACGGACTGCATTAAACAAGAAGAAAACTACTACAATCATCGCTCCGAACCCAAGCGGCATAGTCGAAGCCAAACCGTCGTTTGCACTTTGCGAGTCCCCGTACTCACCCCTCCATTCAAGAGAATACCCACTCGGCAAATGGATTGCCTCTACGAATGGTCGGATTTGAGCGAAAAGGTCGCCTGAGAGTACTTCTGGTGCGTTATCGGCTTGTGCGGTGATTGCAAGCTTGCGGTCGATGCGCCTAAGGTTCCCAGCTTCGAAAACAAGGTCAAATCGGTCTACAACTTGAGATATCGGAATGTATCCTCCGGCTACATCGCTGTAAACTTGGATGTTTTTTAGGTCACTAATATTGTTTCGGTCTGCTTCGAATGGGCGCATTACTATGTCCAATAAGTTGTCGCCTTCGCGATAAATCCCTATAGGCGCCCCTACTTGATGCCAGTAAACTGCCCTAGATATCTCCGCTTGGGTGAGACCCAGCCTTCGGGCGTTTTCTGTGTCAATAACAGGTCGAATTACCTGCTTTTGTTCGCGCCAGTCGTCTTTTACCGCGATGGCTCCGTTTTCAGCGAATATCAGTTTTGCCTTTTCGGCGAGTTCGCGAAGCACAACGGGATCGGGTCCAGAAAATTCGACTTCGATTTTCGATCCACCTCCAGGGCCCAATACAAACTTCCAAACTTTTGCATATGAGTCAGCGTAGTTTTGGTTGATCCAAGACTGAATTTCCGGCTGTAATGCATCGATCTGCCGATAGTCCTCCACGTCCACCAAAATTTGACCATAGGCGGGGTTCTGGTCTTCACTGTCGTATACCAACATGAAGCGTAAATGCCCGCTGCCCACGGAAAGATTTGTGGACGTGACACCAGGTAGAGTTAAGAGATGCGCTTCAATCTCTCGCATGTCCTGACTGGTTTGTTCAATGTCGGTTCCCTCTGGCAAAAAGTAATCCACCACAAATTGCGCCCTGGTGCTGTTGGGAAAGAAACCCGGCGGTACTAACGCAAACCCTGCGATTGCAGAGAAAAAGAGCGCAACAATAAGGCCCACCGTAAGGTACCGGTATTGGATCGCATAAGCGAGGAGCGAACGATATGCACGGAGAATAGCATTCTCTGCAGGCGGTGTTTCCGAGGTTGGTTTCAGTAGCAGAGTACAAAAATAGGGTGTGAGCCATATCGCTATCAACCACGAAAAGAGCAAGGAAATCGTAATAGTCCAGAAGAGGCTCCCGGCGTATTCGCCCGTGTTGTCCGGTGAAAAGCCAATTGGAGAAAACGCCAAGAGTCCTACAACTGTTCCTCCGAGTAGCGGCCATTTGGTTTGATTTACGACAGTGATAGCAGCGTTGCTGGTGGCTTCACCGCGTTGAACTCGGACCAACGTACCTTCGACAACGACAATGGCGTTATCAACTAGCATGCCGAGTGCAATGATTAGCGCGCCTAGTGAAATCCTTTGCATGTCCAGCCCCAATAGCTGCATACCGGCAAGCGTGCCTGCAACTGTGACCAACAGAATACCTCCCATCAGTATTCCGGATCTTAACCCCATAAAAATAAGCAATATGCCTACAACGATGATGAGCGCCAGAACCACGTTCATGACAAAGTCGTTGATCGATTCTTTTACCGAAGCAGACTGATCAGAGATTGGCAAAATCTGGATTCCGATTGGCCTAAGGTTCTCCAACCCACATTCCCCAAGTAAGTCGCTGTTTCCGCTGTCGTGATCGTGTTATTTCCGATATAAATCATGGTGTTG
>NZ_JBXWOP010000047.1:0-2500 GCF_059610965.1 Ruegeria sp. CDSB136 | reverse complement strand
CCCGAAACCGAGTGATCTAGGCATGGCCAGGTTGAAGGTAAGGTAACACTTACTGGAGGACCGAACCCACATCCGTTGAAAAGGATCGGGATGAGCTGTGCCTAGGGGTGAAAGGCCAATCAAACTCGGAGATAGCTGGTTCTCTGCGAAATCTATTTAGGTAGAGCGTCATCCGAATACCCCGGGGGGTAGAGCACTGGATGGGTAATGGGGCCCCACAGGCTTACTGATCCTAACCAAACTCCGAATACCCGGGAGTACTAGATGGCAGACACACTGCGGATGCTAACGTCCGTAGTGGAGAGGGAAACAACCCTGACCTACAGCTAAGGCCCCCAATTCATGGCTAAGTGGGAAAGCAGGTGGGACGACCAAAACAACCAGGAGGTTGGCTTAGAAGCAGCCATCCTTTAAAGATAGCGTAACAGCTCACTGGTCTAAATAAGTTGTCCTGCGGCGAAGATGTAACGGGGCTCAAGCCATGAGCCGAAGCTTAGGATGCCGTAAGGCATGGTAGCAGAGCGTAGTGTGACATAGAACTCATCCGTATTTGCATCCACCTGTGAAATATCAGCGGGTGTAATGACGGATCGAGTTCTTTCGATGAAGCCGGCCTGTGAGGGATCCGGTGGAGAGATCACTAGTGAGAATGATGACATGAGTAGCGACAAAGAGTGTGAGAGACACTCTCGCCGAAAGTCCAAGGGTTCCTGCTTAAAGCTAATCTGAGCAGGGTAAGCCGGCCCCTAAGCCGAGGCCGAAAGGCGTAGGCGATGGGAACTAGGTTAATATTCCTAGGCCAGGAGGATGTGACGGATCACAGGTGTAGTTCAATCTTATCGGATTGATTGGGCTGCTGAGTGGTTCCTGGAAATAGCCCTCCATCAGACCGTACCCTAAACCGACACAGGTGGACTGGTAGAGCATACCAAGGCGCTTGAGAGAACGATGTTGAAGGAACTCGGCAAAATACCTCCGTAAGTTCGCGAGAAGGAGGCCCGGTTCCTAGGCAACTAGGGGCTGGGGGCACAAACCAGGGGGTGGCGACTGTTTATTAAAAACACAGGGCTCTGCGAAGTCGCAAGACGACGTATAGGGTCTGACGCCTGCCCGGTGCCTGAAGGTTAAAAGGAGAGGTGAGAGCCTTGAATTGAAGCCCAGGTAAACGGCGGCCGTAACTATAACGGTCCTAAGGTAGCGAAATTCCTTGTCGGGTAAGTTCCGACCTGCACGAATGGCGTAACGACTTCCCCGCTGTCTCCAACATCGACTCAGCGAAATTGAATTGCCTGTCAAGATGCAGGCTTCCCGCGGTTAGACGGAAAGACCCCGTGCACCTTTACTACAGCTTCGCACTGGCATCAGGATTGTGATGTGCAGGATAGGTGGTAGGCTTTGAAGCAGGAACGCAAGTACCTGTGGAGCCTCCCTTGAGATACCACCCTTCGCACTCTTGATGTCTAACCGCGGTCCGTTATCCGGATCCGGGACCCTGCGTGGCGGGTAGTTTGACTGGGGCGGTCGCCTCCTAAAGCGTAACGGAGGCGCGCGAAGGTTGGCTCAGAGCGGTCGGAAATCGCTCGTTGAGTGCAATGGCAGAAGCCAGCCTGACTGCAAGACTGACAAGTCGAGCAGAGTCGAAAGACGGCCATAGTGATCCGGTGGTCCCGAGTGGAAGGGCCATCGCTCAACGGATAAAAGGTACGCCGGGGATAACAGGCTGATACTGCCCAAGAGTCCATATCGACGGCAGTGTTTGGCACCTCGATGTCGGCTCATCTCATCCTGGGGCTGGAGCAGGTCCCAAGGGTACGGCTGTTCGCCGTTTAAAGAGGTACGTGAGCTGGGTTTAGAACGTCGTGAGACAGTTCGGTCCCTATCTGCCGTGGGTGTAGGAGACTTGAGAGGAGTTGCCCCTAGTACGAGAGGACCGGGGTGAACGATCCACTGGTGGACCAGTTGTCGTGCCAACGGCAGTGCTGGGTAGCTATGATCGGACAGGATAACCGCTGAAGGCATCTAAGCGGGAAGCCCCCCTCAAAACAAGGTCTCCCTGAGGGCCGTGGAAGACCACCACGTCAATAGGCCGGAGATGTAAGCGCAGTAATGCGTTCAGTTGACCGGTACTAATCGCCCGATAGGCTTGATTTGATCCAGTAATGGAAAGACAAAATCAAACCAGAAGCATACACCGACCTTGAGTTGGACAATGACGTGACAATCCGCAAAGCGGATTGCACGGTGTTGATTGACATAACAACTGTGCAGGAACGCGCATCCGCTTCGCGAATACGCTGCCTCCTGCGCGTCGCCTTTTTGCTTGGCAAAAAGAGCGACGGGGATTTTCCTCGGTTTGGTGGTCATAGCGCAAGTGAAACACCCGGTCCCATCCCGAACCCGGAAGTTAAGCACTGCCGCGCCAATGGTACTTGGGCTTAAGCCCCGGGAGAGTAGGTCACCGCCAAACCTAGCAAAATCCCCCTTCTCTCTGACGATGAAA
>NZ_JBXWOP010000046.1:0-8456 GCF_059610965.1 Ruegeria sp. CDSB136 | reverse complement strand
CTTGGCGGTTACGATGAGCCAGAAACCCTCTCTTATCAAATCGACCTAAACTGTCCCATGGGCGCTGACGTCAGACAACTTGTAGCAGTGCGCACTCGGTTGGTTCGGATTTCTGTTGAGCTTTCGAACCAGATCCGCGGCATCATGAAGGCATTTGGGTTGATTGTTCGCGCGGGAAAGGGAAGCCGCTTCGAAAACAGTGTCAGGGAGCTTCTTTCAGATCAGGACGAACTCGCCGCCGTTGTCATTCCAATGCTGCAGACATGGAGCAGTGTGCGCATCCGTGCCGCGGAACTCACTCGGCGGCTGGCTGCTATGGCGCGCCGAAGCCAGGCATGTCGAATTCTCATGTCTATCCCTGGCGTCGGCACCATCACGGCAACCTCCTTTGTCACCGCAATTGAAGAGCCGAGTAACTTTCGAAAGTCACGCTCGGTCGGCGCGTGGCTTGGGTTAACACCTCGACGCTATCAATCCGGAGAAGTCGATTATGAGGGTCACATATCCCGACGCGGCGACCGTCATTTGCGAGGACTTCTCTATGAGGCTGCCACCGTTATTCTGGCCCGCAGTTCATCCGCTCCATGAGCTTGATCTTCAGCTCTTTCATCAGCCCGGCATCGCCGAGCAGGTCTTCAGGGCGCTCCACGCCCTTCAGCAGTTCGTCCAGGATTTCCTTCGAGATGCTCATTCATGCTTCCTTTCGGTGAAGCATGGACCGGATCAGCCATACACAAAAGGTCGGACACTCTCGTCGGCTGGCACTACATCGCGCCTGGAAAACCCATGCAGAATGCCTTTGTGGAATCGTTCAACGGCAAGCTGCGGGACGAATGCCTGAACGAACATATCTTCGGCAATCTCGCTGAAGCTCGAAAGATCATTGAAACCTGGAGGATCGACTACAACACCCAGAGACCACACACGGCACTTGGCGGACTGGCTCCAGCCGTTTACGCCAATCTCAACCGTGCCACCCGGCCTGCTTCGCTTGAGCTACGCGAGGGCTCCGCTCAGCAGGCCTTGACCGCAACCTAATCAACAGAAAGAAACGCGAACGGATTCTACATCCAAACGGCCCGGATCAGGGGGCTGGGTCACTCCGACACCAACTACCCTCCTTAGTCAGGCCAAGGTGTCCGGTCAAAATGTGGGCCAGTTCAAATGCAGCGTGTATTCACGCTGTGTGTTGGCACACAAATTTGGAATGTGAATAAGTTCAGGTTGCCAATTATTTTGCAAGCCGCAGGTAAAAAAGCACTTGAAAACTAGCTGGTTAATCGATTTTCTCATGATAAAAAGAGCACATCAGAGGGATTGACTCTACATTTATATATCAGGACTTAGGTTATGAAAGATGCACTAAAATTGGCTGCGGTGGTGAGCAGCCTCATCTGACAGGTCCGGTTTGATTGACCAGCTTACGTTGCAACTCCAAGCGGACCTTTCAGCTATTTTCGAAGTACTGGATGTTATCCTGGTCGTGACTCAGCAGGGAAGGGTTTTAGAATCTGTGTGAGCTGGAAAATTATTGAAAGCCGATGTCAAAGCTGGCTTTCAATCGGAAGCCAGCCGGAAACTTTAGCAATCAATTTGCGCCAGATCCCTGCTGATGGTTCTTGAGGCAATAGCTTGTTGCTCTTTGACGCAGTTTCTTCCCACTGTAGTTTTCCGGCTTCACTTATCGACACCTTGTAGGTGTAGATCGGTAGAGCCGCATCCAGCTGTTTCTGAATTTCTTCGGCAAGGCTCGGGCTGCGGATCAACATTCCGATTTCCGAGTTCTGCCGAACGGACCTTGGATCAACATTTGCAGATCCCACGAAAACATAAGCCCCATCTATCAAAGCAATTTTTGTATGAAGGGTCAGCGGTATTTCCACTCCCTCATTCGAACGCGAAGTACTGGCACGAACCTCAAAGAAGTTTGCCCCGGCCAATAACAGGCGTTTACGATACCTTGCATAATGGCCATGGGTGTAGGGATGGTTGGTTGAGGCAAGAGAATTTGTCACTATCGTAACATCAATGCCGTTTCGGACCAGCTTTTCCAAATACTGCGTGCCGTAATCCTCAGGAATAAAGTAAGGGGTCACTACCGTGACACTACTTTCTGCGCGTCCCAGGCTGTTATAAAAGGCATCCCCTACCGCAAAAGGTCCGATGCCAGAAGGCGTGCGAAGTTTCTTAGGATCATCGGCTACGATACGCGCGCGACCAAAGTGGACAGGCACCTGACCATTTTCGAGCTGTCTTATATACTCAGAACCCAGAGCCCGTTCATAAATAGAAACTTCTTGATCCAGAGCGCGTGCATGAAACTGTTCATATGCCTCGCTCAGAGGGGCAACGTCTCCATCATGGACAGTAGAAAAAGGCAAGGACCAGGCGTCGTTCCAATACGTGTCAAAAGTTTCGGACAATTTTTGAACGGGGTAGCCAGCGACAAAGAGATCGAAGTCGGCAAAGTCGTATTGCGTTCCTAGACTGAAATATTCGTCCGCAATGTTTCTGCCGCCTATAATCGCGAAACTGCCGTCCGTGATCATCACCTTGTTGTGCATACGGCGGTTTACTCTGGAGAAATCCAAAAGGAAATTAACAGCTACGGTACTGTTTCGGGACAGTGGATTGAAAACGCGAATTTCCACGTTTGGATGTGCGTTTAGGGACGCAATCTGATCATCACGTGCTGTCGTGAAAACGTCATCGAACACCAGTCTGATTTTCACGCCGCGTTCTGCCGCGGAATACAGGGCAAGCCACGTCAGTGAACCGGCCAAATCGGGCTTGATTAAAAAAGTTTGTAAGTCAATTGAGCTTTCCGCCGTCTCGATCATTCGCAACCGCGCTCCAAGAGCATCATTGCCGTCGAACAAAGGTGCCGTTGCTATTAATTGAGTGTCCTGACAAGTCAGGTCAATCACGATTTTCTGAGCACGGGTTCCGTCTGCCGGGATAGCCCGGGAACTCTCCCTCGGTGTATCGAACGGAACATAAGTACAGCTGCCAATAATGAGCAGCAGACAAGATCCAAAGAGGAGTTTTAGTGTGACCCTCATACGTAATACCTGTTGGGCAGTAGCAGCTACGGCATGAACATGACTGTGCTTAACCAACCTAATTGACCCGAAGAAATCAGGCCCGGAAAGTTTATGGAAAGCAAGTCTGGTTGCAAACTCAAGGTGTTTTCCGCGTTCTTCAAACAGCACCCCAAATTAATGTTCAGCGCCCACCAGCTTGATCCCTTGTTTTGGGTCGGGTTTCGAGGATAGGCTGAGACATCGACATGTCAATCGTTTCGGTCTCGGATGTTGTTTGGGCTAGGGCATAACGTCTGAGCAGCTTCTATTACATCGAACCAAAGAAGATGGTTGGCATCCGGATTGAAGTGCCGTCCACTCGTCTGAGAATGTGGGCGTGAAAACGGATTCCTCCGCAATTCGGGAATATCTGGCCCATCAGGTCGCCAGTTCCCGGGTAGATTTGGGCTTGGGGAATTGCTCTGATTTGAGGGCTGTTGCATTGTCGTGGTAATCCCAACGATAAAGCGGAGGGCCGATATTCCTCGACTGGTCAATGGCTATCAACTATATATTGTGCAAAGGTTTTCACCTTCAGGACAGGATCACGACGGTTGTTTAACTTGGTCATATTCGACAAAGTGAAGCGGGCAACGCCAGTTCTAGTTTTGGTAGTTTTTCTGTTCAGCATACTTGCCGCCTGTGAGCGTGAAAAACCGAAACCATCAAGCGAGCTAAGTCCTCAGGTACTATTGGCCGACGCAAAGAATGGCGAAGGAATTGATCCATCGAAATACAAAGGCGACATCGAATTTCTACTGCCCAGTGAAGTCCCTGTTGGCAATGAGATGTTCAATGTTGCATTTTATGCAGGTTTGAGCCCTGCGACCGAAACCCGTTTACGAGTAAACGCCATGGTCGACCTCAGGGCAATTCAGGCACGCTTCCCGGAACTGGCATCGGGTGTCTATGACGACAATTGCTCGAGAGAAGTGTCGGTTCAGATTCTTGAGACTGAGGCGATTAAAAATCACGTCGAATTGCGTGGATCAATGTTTGTTCGGTTTTTTTCCTGTAGCCAGAATACCTCGGGCGAGGTGCGTGGCGGTCTTTGGCTGACGCAAGAAATCGACGCCAGAGCCAAGGTCGAAGCTTCCGTTGAAGAACAATGTGTACGCTTTTTTGTAGTTGAACTTGAATTGAAGCCTCGGGGGTTTACCGGCGCTATTGCGAAATTGTTTGGTGTCATTGAAGGCGCGCGCACAGAGATTCTCGAGCTAGCCGAAAGCTATTTTGATGCCAACCCAATTTGCCTGACGGTTCCTAAGGAACTGAAGCCGGTGTCACCGAAAGCCACACTCGTCCGAGCGCTCGAAATCGGCGAAGGTGGCATTGGAGCTGAAATTCAGGGGTCGATCGACACGGACGCAACCACACTTGTTAACCTGCTCAGCGTAATGGAGCTGAGCGATATTATCGAGGGACAGCAATGAGATACACACATTTGGCGGTGTTTCTCTTTGGCAGCATCAGCCTCGTTTCCCATTCCGCAGCACAGCAAGCAGAGTTTGACATAGAGGACACTCTGGTCGTCGGTGCAACTGAGATTGATTACGGTCTCAACCTGATAGTGACGCCGGTTTCGCCAACACGTGTTGGTGTCGAAGCCGTGCTTGATTTTACCGACTTGCAGACCCGATTGCCCGACATGCTTGCTGAAGAGCCAATCCTAGACTCCTGCGGAAGCCGAACCGATCTCAGTGAGTTTGTGGTTGAGGCACAAGATGAAATTGTCTCCCTCAGTGGGAAACTTGATACTCAATTCTTTGAATGCACCAAGACAGGGGAGAACGTCTTTGCGCGTGGCGAGCCGACAGACAAGTGGATTTTTGGCTTCTCGGCTTCAGCTACAGCTCGGTTTAGCGACAAGTGTGTCACATACGAGCTTGTAGACGCAGTTGTTCAACCACTTGAGCAATTACGGGATTTTGAAGGGTTTGTCGAAGATGTCGAAGCCCTGCGCGCTATACTATTTGAAGTCGCGGGACGCTTTTTAAGCGAAAGACCTTTTTGTCTGGCTTTTCCCGAGGAGTTCGACTCTTTGGATCCGGTGTATGAATCCGGCGGTCCACGTGAAATAGGAGATGGCGGTTTAGGGGCCTATCTAAAGGGATCCATTGATACCAGTACTACTACAATCATAGGAATACTGCACGTACTACAAGAGGAAGGTGTTGTCCCAGGCCCGCCGTAAGACTTTGTTGCGAAGCTTATTACCGACCGTAGAGATCTCGTCAGGGTTCTGTCGCAGATCGTGAGCACTACGTCATCCAAGTGCCATTTATCGTTCGGGCGCGGCCGATCTCGTCGAATACGATCTACTAAATGTTGGTCAAAACGAAAAACCTAATGTCGGATTGTCGCTCGGCTAGCATTCACGCCCCCTTTCGCGAGCAAATCTAAAACATCAGCGGTGCTCAAAGCAAAGCGATGTTAGGCCCAACCTGCGTAGGCGATGATTTCACGAGGAAAGCGAAAACCCTTCAGGCGAGGTATGTTGGTCGGAATCTTGATTCCAAGCGGATAGCGCGGGAAAGACTGTCAGGTAACTTGGCGATACCGGCAGCACAGAGAATTCTGGGCCTGGAATTGAGAGGAGTAAACAGTCCGCGAATATTTCTGGGAAACGACGTACTTTTCGCTAAGGTAAATGGAACGTTCTGAATCGTGGCGGGACGCGAAATCAGCAAGTTGTTGGCTGTCTGCCAGTTACGAGTATTCCGAAAGGAATTTACATGAAACTTTTTCTCATGACGTTCGGTGCTGCTTTGATGGCATCCACGGCGGCGTTTGCTCAATCCGCGGATCGCATCTTGTTGAATGGCACCATTGAAACGATGAACCCTGTTCAACCGATGGCCCAAGCTGTGGCGATAAAAGACGGTCGAATCCTGTTTGTCGGAAGCAGCGACGATGTACAGGCACATGCCGGTGACGGTACAGACGTCATTGATCTCGGAGGGAAATATGTCACTCCGGGTATGATCGAGTCTCACAACCACGTTGTACCATCTGCATGGACAACGAGCGGTGTAGATTTGACCAGCGCCCAGTCTATTGATGATGTCGGACGGTTGCTGAAGGAGCATGTCGAAGCCAATCCCAAAAAAACGGGGCCGCTGGTGGGATATGGTTGAGTGCCGACCAATATCGGAGGCTCTCCGCGCGGCCGATCTGGACAAGTGGAACCTGGGGCGCCCGACCATTGCCATCGGCAACTTTGTCCATGATGCGGCGCTGAATACCATGGCGATGGAGATGACTGGTATCAACAATGATACACAGGATTTTCAGCCCGGCGTGATGTATTGGGACCGCGATGTAGACGGCAATGTTACGGGGCTCCCCGTCGAGGTTGTCTACTTTCAGGCTTATGCGGATATCGGGGCGTGGGATCCCGAGAAAATCGTGCCGGAGTCGATCGACAAGCTGCAAGGGTACCTTGCATCCAAAGGGGTAACCACAGCCATGGTGCCAGGGCTGGTGACGCCTGCGGTGTCGATCAGCACCGAGCAGGGCAAAGCCGATATGCGGGAAATCATGCCCATTCTGCAAGACCGTGTAGACAGCGGCAAGGCGTGGATGCGCCTGAATGTCATGCCAATGTTCAAGCTACCGGACGCCGATCCCCAGGACGTGGTGGATTTCGCCCTCGAAATGCGTGAGATGTATGACACCGGCATGCTGCGGGTGGACAAGATAAAGATTCACCCGGAACTCGCCATCATGGCGCGTGGCGCGACCCAACTTGAGCCGTATCTGCCGGCCAATCCTGGTGATCCGTTGTCGTGGGGCTCATATGGCGTTTCCCCGGACAGGATGTTCGAAGTCGTCAACCGCGCCAATCACGCAGGTCTTGATGTAATCACCCATGCCGACGGCGCGCGCTTGGTCAAACGTCTTACGGATATCTATATTGGGGCGAAAAAAACCTATCCGGACGCACGGAACCGTCTGGACCACTTCTCGTCAATGGACCAGGACACGCTGGAGACGGTTGTGCTTCACAATATCCCGACCAATGCGACTCCAGTCTTCTACAATGAAGCCGACGCCGGTCCCGGGGGCAGCGGGCTCTTCTCGGTTGTGACGGAAGAATACGCGCGCAACGTCTACGGCAACTATTCGCGGATCGCGCAACGCTACGACAACCTTTCCCTGTCCGGCGACACACCCGGTTCGCCCATCGAGGCCGCATACCCGGCTTACCTGATGCAGCAGGCCATGACGCTGGTCGAGCCAACGATCCCCGACTCTAAACCGTTCCCGCCCCGGCAGCCGGCGATGACTATCGACCAGGTTTTGAACGCTTACACGATGGCGCCGGCCTGGCAGATGGGAATGGACGACGTGATCGGCTTGATCGAGGTTGGCAAATATGCCGACATAGCGATCTGGGAGAAGAACCTTCGCGAGATCGACGGAGCCAACATGATTGCTGAAGCCAACGTCCTCGGCACGCTTCTCAACGGTGAGTTTACGCATCGCGATGGGATATGAACGAGGCGAACCGAAGTAGCGAAAGAACGTTTCAAAACAGGTTATTGACTGCTGTAGCCGTCGACAATCAATGCAACATCTGAAAGGACGAAAAAATGATAAGAAAGGTGGTTTTTGCCGCACTTTTTGCAGCGACATTTTCGGGTGCGGATACCGCGCTGGCCTGTGATGCGGCATGTCAGGCAGCCCGTAAAGCGGCAAACCCGCTGGCTGATACAAAGGCACTGATAACTGACAACACCATTGCCTTCAGAACCGGTACAAATGACGAAGACAGCTACAACTTTCAGTTGCAGCCGGTCTACTCGGTGCCTTTGAACGACGCAACGCTTGTGCTGCGCGGCATCATACCGATCCAAGGTGTTCAGCCCGGTGCAGTTCTACCGCCCAGCAACAGTACACCATCACCTGAGCAGGACCTGACCTGGGGTATCGGAGACTCAACGATTCAGGCCTTTTATTCGCCGACACCTGGGGCAAGCGGGATTGCTTTGGGCTACGGATTACAGGTTTCTCTGCCTACACATACAAATGACGCACTACAAGGCGCAGGCTGGGGCGCAGGTCCCGCATTTGTCGTTTTTGGACAAACGGGAGATTTGTCCTGGGGCGGCGTGCTGGGCCATATGTGGGGTGAAAACGATTTCAACGTGACGATCCTCCAACCCATTTTGACCTATGGATTGGGGGAAGGCTGGTACTTCGGCTACAACAACGTGTTGTCCTACAATTGGAACGCGGCGAGCAATGACGAAGCATGGGCCGTACCGCTTGGCCTGACTGTCGGTAAGACTTCAACCGACATTCCCCAAGTGGCCTGGGTTCTGACGTTAAGGTCGCCTGACTGCGCCACCTGATCAAGCGTTTTTCCGC
>NZ_JBXWOP010000045.1:0-9746 GCF_059610965.1 Ruegeria sp. CDSB136 | reverse complement strand
TCGTTATCCACGTCAGTAACGACGTCTTATAAAATCTGATCATGCAGCGCGGCAGACGGTCTAAATCGGGCGGTTACCATACATTTCTCCATTTTTGGGTTTGATTGCTTGGACTGCGGGCTGTTTGCTAGAGCCGGCGAGGAGCTGCTCTCCTATCTGTTCAGGAGAGCAAAGCGGTAGCGTTCGGTGAAGCGATGCTCACCGTTGTTTGAAGTCAATTTTCGGGAAGGTAGTTAGTGTTGAATGCGTTCGCGTTTGAGCGTGTTCGCGATGTCTCCGTGTTCGTTCAGCATCGTTTCGCCCGAGTCCTACGTACCATTCGGATGCCTTGCAGTGACTTCGATTAGCCGTCCGGGAACAGCATCAAACGAATGCCCGATGTTGAAAGTCTACTCGGGAATTCTGCTGGCGGCCCTACCAAGTTGAGGGGCCGACTGTTCAGTTCCAAACCCAGTGTCTTTTTCTGTCATATGTTCTCCGTTTCGTTCTTCAGCTTCGTCATTCAAGCGTCGTAAGAAAGATATGCGGGAGCGTGTTGGCAAAATCAACAGGTCAGAAAAAATTGCGCAACACACTGATAAGTTTATTAAAAAATCATACGGCAATTTGTGTTTGTGAAATATTGTCGAAGTGATGCCTGAGGCATCACTTTAGGATAGAAACCTCTACCACTTCGCTTGGTGGCCGATCACTTGGTGCGGCGCAATGTCGCAATCCAGTGTGGCGCTGCTCTCGTGCCTAATCCCAAGATTGCTCGTAGTCGACGTCATTAAGTGCGTCATGAGACTCTTGTGACGCGCCATCGTGAATACAACCGCTGCAAAGTTTTTGCGTCACTAGAGCTTCACGACTGGCCGTTGCGAGATCTACCGCCTGCGGCCAGTCACCCGAAATCCGTCCTCAACAAGAATGTTGTCGATATCTCTGAAAATCTCCTCTGGTTCGCGGGGTTTCCAACTCTCTGTTTCAAATGACACGAGTTCGGCATAGAGAGCCCTGATGCGAAGATCTGGACCGTTTCCGTATACTTCACGGCCTCGAATAGACTTCATTGAATGTCCCATCATGAAACCTCGTTCTTCGTTGCTTAAACCCGCCCTGATCATCCTTGATTCAAAGCTGTGTCTGAGGCTGCTCACGCAGTGTTGGTCCGTCGGGAAGAGGTTGTTATGAGCAAAGAACTTTGAAACTGCGGCACTGTAACCCTCTTTACCCCGATAGCGTGGAAAGCCACTTGGGAAACGTTTCATAGCCTCCAAAGCTGCGCCCACAAGTACAACTGGTCGCCTTGATGCCTTGTTTTTGATTTCTCTCTGGTGCTCACCACCTTCGACTTTGACCATGATATGTGGAACATCCGCGTCGAGATGAATTGACGAGGGAGGCAAGTCATAGATCTCAGTCTGTCGGCATCCTGTTTCTGCGCACACTGTCAAGATGGCTTCAGCTTCGTCATTCAACCCGTCCAGTTTATCTCCATTGATGATGTTTTGGGCAATCCAACTTGGGGTGAACTCAAGCTTTGGGCTTGGCTCCTTTTCTTTCTCCCAAATTGCTTCGCCCTTAATGCGAATAGTCGAAAAAGGGTTTGTGTAATCATCAATTTCTAGATCTTCATAAAATGCGCTGACGATATTTCTCAAGTAGCCGAAGTGCTTGTTCGCATACTGTGTCGTTACCTCTTGGGCATTCACACGCATTTCCCACGCTCGTCGGAATTTTGACGCATCGCTCGCTGAGATCTCTGAGATCGACTTTTCGCCCGCAACTTCAGCAAACATTTTGGCTGCTCGCTTGTAACGGTTGAGCCACATTCTTTTTTGTCGGTCATTCTTACGAGCCACTTTGTCTGGGCAAAGTTGATCCATCCTATCAGCGACCTCAGTCACCCTGGTATCAGGCAGCTGAAATCCGCCTAGATTTGCCGCAAACAGCGGAGATTTGGCCGACGGATCCTGATCTATCAAGTTTCTTAGACGTAACACGATCTCTTCCAATCTTCCGCCGGCCAATTCGGAAGCAGTAGCCGGTGCGACACCATTGTCTTTCGCAAGCTTGATTGCGGATCGGTAACGATCTTCGTCATGGCCGCCATTCCCCATGGTCAACTTGGCCTCCAACTCGGCCAAACGCCTTTCACGAACTTGATAAGCCAAGGCTTGGGCTGTTTTTCGACTGTCGGTTTTCAGGGATTCCGTGAGAAACGCGTCTGCGTGAACTGCCTTGTATTTGCAAGGTGTTCTCATTCTGAACCAGAATACGTTTCCTCTGGGCCAAAGATAACTCATGCTATTGCCTCGATGTTTGTTACACAAATTGTATCACATCGGCGAGCTGACCCTCTACATGAGGCCTTTGTATGCCGACGATTTTGGCAATAGCATCAGTGACTTGAGTTGGCGTTAAGGACTGGTTAACGAATCGGGAAAAGCCTCTCCTGGGCACCATAACACAAGATAAAATGCTGTAATTTAATGTTTTTCAGAGCAGTAGCTTGTGTATCCCCTGTTTTTTTGTTGATGGATGTGAGCCCAAATTTTCTTGCCATCGTTTCCGTTGATACGCATTCTTCTAGTAAGATTGATGATAGTAAATGTAGGTATTTGTTGGAGTTAGGGCTGTGAAAATGTCCCAACTTTAACGGGCAACCCGACCTAAGTTTAATACCTAATAACGATGCTAGGCTCCGACGGCAGCTTTCATGAACAACGGACGTTTATCGAAATTGGGCGACTGACCGAGTTGCGGACGAAGCAGTCGTTCGGAAAGCGAGTTTGGTTAACTTCCCGGCGTGTACCAAATCTGAGACGTGTAAGCGCGCACCTGATGGACCATGACAGCATCGTCCGGAAGGTTGAGGTTGCCGTAGTAAGCCTCGTCGTAAGCAAGCCATGTAGGCGTGGGGATTTCTAGAACGCGGACATAGTAGTAAGCGCGTTGCGCCGGATCGAACTCCGGGTCTACCCAGTGCGCAGCGAGTGCGGCAGACCCGATCGTGTTGGTGTAGTCCGCACCGCTTACCGTGTTTCCGACCGGTGGCAGTTTGACGCCCATCTCTTCTTCGTACTTCAGTCCACGTGTCAGCGCGGAGCGCGCATATTCTGCTGGAAGCATCTCTGGCGTCTTCAGTTCTGAACCGAAATTTCCTCGGTCCCATGTGCCGTAGTCGGCAAATTCATCGTTGGGCGATAGCATGGGATGGGTCTCCCCATCGCCCTTAATTTGAGTGACTTCGTAAAGCGGCTCCCACCGCATCCGGCGTTCCGCATAAGCAGCATCGATGGGCTCGCCGTTCTCCCGCACATCATTGAACATCAGACCGTTCGAGAGATTGCCATTGTGCGCAAAGGCCATCACTTTTCCTCCGGTCTTCTCTTCGTAGGCTTCCATCCAATCCCACAGGTCTTCCGGGTCGGTCGCGTCGTAGTTTGAGATGGGCACAAGGTCGTCTACCTTGTCGGCGTCATCGCGAAACATCACGACGCGGTGTAGGTTGTTGTAATCTTTCACAGAGGTCCACTCGAACCCGTGCAGCGCGGTGAAAACACCCGGTTCATTGTGCCGCTCTGCGCTGTCCACAATGCGGTTCCAGAAACTGCGGGTCAGATCATCGTCGTCTAACGGATCGACGTTTGACGCCATGCTCTGCCCCCAGAAGACAAAGGCGCCGAGCGTATCGCCGCTTCGGACGAGGTCATGGATTTGTCGTCCCCAAGAGTTTGTCAATAATTGCGGGTTTGCCTCAGCAATCATCGGTGCGAGACCTAGGTTCTCGGCGTGGTCGGCGACAACTAGAAAATCGAGAGGGCGGACAAGTTGTGCGTATTCGCCAACGGACGCTCTGATTTTTTCGCCGCGCGCAAAACGGAAGGCTTCATCCGGCCCAAGCGCATTTCCTACCATGCCTGCGTCAGTAGAATACGACGTATGAAGGTGGGTGTCGCCCCAGAACACCCTATTGGGAAATGACTGATCGACGAAAGGCGAATAGCCGCGCTGACCAAGTCGGACATCTTCTGGATTGATGGCAAGTTCGCCTGAGTATCCTTGGGCAAATGTCGCGCCAGCGAAAAAGAACGCTACGCCAATTCCGGTCAGTATGGCGGTTTTCATGCGTCTCCCCCCAAATTTCAAGTTGTTGTTGGAGGTCGAGATTATCCACAAAATGGTTGTGTGACTTTGACTTATGACAAAAGCGGACTGAAAGACCAATTTAGCATTTGTTGAAACCGGCTGCTTTGGGCTCAGAGCAGCCGTTCGCTGCGTTCTGTCTGAGAGACCGCTTGGCGGACAAAGCCGACCTCGGTACTTCCAATTCTTTGGGGTGCTCGGACGCCTTATTCACTCTTGGAAGGGAATGCTGGTATAGGCTCCGACTTCGTCATTTCCTGTGCGTTCGTTGAATGCTCTGATCATTTCGTTTGTAGCTTTGGCCGCTTCGCGGTCCATGCTCTCGAGATCAAATTCGGAGAACGGGAACTCTGCAGCTGAGTCAGGCGGTTGCTTGGGCATTTGCACTGGTGCCGGGAAAGACTCTTCGTTGGGCACTCCTTGGCGAGTACGAATACTATCTTTGGTTACGTTCCAGGTCATGAAGTCAGCCGCCAAGTCCAATGGCCCGTCATATGTCTCTCGTATTGCTGAATAGACAGCCAGCGCAATGTCATGATCGTTTTGGAAGTGGTAACAAACCGCTAATCTTGGTTCAGTTTCAGACATGATCTTACCGAATGCTTGTGCGGAAGTGTGCCCCTGAGAGCCCACAAAAATTGCTTCGGAAGGCGCAAACCCATATTTCTCGATCATGAATTCGGGAGGGGTGAAGCACTCATGGATTGCAAGGTCCGCACCCGCCGCATGCTCTCTCCACCATCGTGTTGGAAGCGTATCAGACGAAAAAGCAAATTTTAGTCCGTTCCATTCAAGCAGAAAACTCACTGCTTGTTCACCATGTATGGCCGGCAGGGTTCTGACCTGAACACCGTTTTCGTCAAAAATGACGTTATTTACGATTTTCCAATCGAATTCGTTGACCTCAAGTTGTAACCCTCGGGGATCGACCGCGGCCCCACGAGTCGCTTCTTCCCATGCCCACATTTTCTTCATGTGATCTGCCCAAGACTTTGTTCCCCACTCAGGTTTGATGCCTTCGGGTCCCCAAAGACGAACAGGCGTTAGGCGGTTGTTTACGGGGCCGGTGAAGTAAAAGGCCGGAAAATCACCAGCGTGATCTAGGTGCAGGTGGCCCAAGAAGACTTTATCCAGCTGATCCAGTGGAATCCCAAGCGCCATGATCCGTTCATAGGATCCCTCTCCCATGTCGAAGATGAACTTTTCGCCATTACCCAATTCAACTAAGAAACATGCCGCAGCTTGCTTTAGGCGCGGCTGAGGCATACCGGTTCCACAGGCAACAACTCGCATTTCGTCAGGACCAAGAGACTCGGTTCCCGGATAATAAACAGTTTGGTTAGGAAACGGCTCGGTCCTCGACCATTGGGATGGATCATTGCTCTGCGCGACCACAGTGTTTGCCGAAGCCAAAAAAACCGTAGATATGAACGCCAAAATACAGTTTTTATTTTGCGCGGAAAAAGCCATTGCAATTGCCTCCGATCAGGGTCAACTGGAATTTTAAACAGTCTGAAGCCGATTCATAATAGGATCGCAGATTTTGAATGCGTCTGGCAAGGTTTCAAGAAATTGCCGGATTTGCGGCATGGTTTTCTTTTGATTTTAGTTGCTGCTTTGGGCTCAATGCGGTCGTTCAGCAGAATTCAATGAATGGCTACTACGCGGACATTTCGGTCCTTCGGCCCGCCTATCCGAACAACCGCAACCTGCGCTTCGCCACCATTCAACGAAAACGTCGGATGTCTGCTCTTCCAATGCAACGTGAGGTGCTGACAGGTACCCTACGTAACAATCGTGCTTTCGGAATTGTTCTTGCAACTTCCAAACCCGAGCAGCGCCCTTATTCTTGAGGCGGCGTGTATGGGTCAGGCGCGCCGGTCGGAACCGGCGGGTTCTCCTTCAGCGATAAGATATGCTCCTCCAACTGCGGCAGTGCAGCTTTCGGAACCCAAGTGTGCGGGAACAGCACGTTGTCGCGTTCTTGGGGATCGTTGATCAGGTTGTAGACCCGCGGCATCGTGTACTCGCGCAGCTCGCCGTTCCAAGCCGTCTGCTCCTTGAAATGGAGTTTCCAGTCTCTCCATTTCACGCCGAACACATCGTTGCCCATGTAGACGATGAAGCCATCCCGTCCGGATTTCTCCGCATCGCCGAGGAAGAAGCCTGACATGTCGATGCCGTCAATCACCCGGTCCGTGGGCACCTTACCGCCGGCAATTGCAGCGAGCGTCGGATAGAGGTCCATTGCGTGGACAATGTCATCACTGACCCGGCCTGCTTCAATGTTGCTCGGCCAGCGCATTGCAAACGGAACTCTCAGCGCTCCCTCGTAGCTCGTGAACAGTGTAGACCGCCATGGCCCGGCAGAGCCGTGGAAGCCGGTTTCAACCGTCATGTTTGTTTCGCCTGCACCGAGTGCCTCAGGTCCATTGTCAGCCGTGAAAACTACGATGGTGTTGTCTGCAACCCCGAGATCATCAATCGTGGCAAGCAGTTCACCAACATAGTTATCGATCTGCATCAGAAGGTCGCCCCACGGGCCTTTGCCCGATTTCCCCTTGAAATCCGGATGCGGCATTGTCGGGAAATGGGTGGCTGTGTAGGGGAGATAGACAAAGAAGGGCGTGTCGGCCTCCGCCGAGCGAGTCATGAACTGAATGGCGCGGTCTGTGAGGTCGCGGTCGATCAAAGGGCGATATTCCAGTGTATAGGGGCGGGCCTGTTCAGGCGGGCTTCCCTTAACCGCATCCAAAACAAAGGTTTCTCGGGCGCCGCTTTCCGCGAAGCCTTCGAGAGAGCTATAGACAGACTCGTCGGTTGAGTTGGGCACGCCATACCACTCGTCAAATCCCTGATCGGTCGGATACCGGCCTTCCGAGCTTCCAAGGTGCCACTTGCCGTACATGCCGGTCGCGTAGCCCACATCGGACAGCATTTCTGCCATGGTGACTTCCCATTGCACAAGGCCATAGACACCTTCACCGAGGGGAACAGTGCCATTGCCGCTCCGGATCGCATATCGTCCGGTCATCAGGGCCGCGCGCGAGGGCGTGCACTGAACCTCGACGTTAAAGTTCGTCAGCCGCAGCCCCTCGGCAGCGAGTTTGTCCAGCTCCGGCGTCGCTGCTCCACGTACGATTCCGCCGCCATTGAAACCGGGTTCGCCCCAACCGAAATTGTCCATGAAGATCAGGAGGATGTTGGGCTTCTCCTGTGCATACGCTGAACTCCACCCGACCAACGATCCAACCACTAATATCACGCGTACGAGTGCGTTCATGACGTGTCCTTCCCTATGAGGGCAATTATCTGTTCGTCTGTACCTTAGCGTCAAAGGAAGTGTTTGCCTGAATAATTTGCGCCAAACCCAACTTGAAGTGAGCCAGCATAGACGCAAGTCCAGCCATCGTCTCTCTGTGCAATCCACCCAGAGCCGACTGCTGAATTACCTGGTCGGATGTCGGCGAAGTCGGCATACTCCTCGTTCGTGCAGCACGCTGCATCCGTACTTTGGGCTCGAAGCGATAGTTCGCCGCGGAGCAGCGTACCTATGCCGGATTAACGGCGGCTCTGGGCTCGGTGCAGTCATTCGCTCAATCATGACGAACGTCCGCAATGCGGACAAAGCTGCCGATAAGTCAGCTTGTTAGGATTTATGAAAACGGCCCAAAGCGGACCTTCACGCGTCGGGCAGTGAAGGTCCGAATTAGCGACAATAAACTCGGTCTGGTGCAAGATGCCGCCAGTGAGGGGCTGCCTTTTGAGCTCACGCAACGCAACTTAAACCTACGGTCATGAGTCGAATATCAGGAACACATAAGTCATGAAGGCGGCCAGATGAACGACACCCTGAAACGCATTGGTGCGGGTTCCGACAAAGGTCAGGATGCTGATCCCTATTGTCAGGGCCAGGAGCACGATTTCCGCGCCGCCGAGCCCAAGTTCGATGGGAAGCCCAACAAAATGTGCCGCGATCAGCACAGCGGGCACTGTTAGGCCAATGGTTGCCAAAGCCGACCCCAGACAGATGTTCACGGCCCTTTGCAGTTTGTCGGCCCGCGCAGCGTCCAGCGCGGCGAGGGCTTCGGGTGTCAGGATCATGGCGGCAACCAGAAAGCCGCCCAACGCGACAGGTGCGCCAAATTCCAGCAATTTGAAATCTACAAACAGCGCCAGTTTTTTGGACATCAAAACCAGGGGCAACATCGCCAGCACCAACCAAAGAACATGGAAACCGATGCTTTTGGTTTCCAGATGATGCGCATCCGAGCCGCCGGTTGTTGGCAGGTCTTCCTCAGGCTGTCGAGAAATCTCGGGTTTGCCGACGGTTTGGCAGACAAGGAAAATCCCGTAGAGCACCACGGACATGGCGATCATGAAGACAGTTTGCAGAGCCGACAGACCACCGCCCGGGGCGGATGTGGTGAAGCTTGGCAAGACGAGGCTGACGATGGCCACTGGCAACAGCACCACAAGGTAGGCATTAGCACCCGAGAGGTTGAACACCTGCAGCCCGTGCCGCAGCCCCCCAATCAGCAGGCTGAGACCAATCCGTTCATGACAATCATCAACACGGAAAACATAGTGCCCCGAGCCAGTGTCGGGTTGTTGTCCCCGGTCAGCATAACAGCTGTGATCAGAGCCACTTCGATGCCGATCACCGACAATGTCAGGATCAATGTGCCATAAGGCTCGCCAAAGATGACGGCCAAGCACTCGGCATGGTGCACCACGCGGAAGACCGCTGACAGCATCACCCCAAAAATGCCGCCCAGCAGGAGCCAGGACATGCTGGAACCCATGGCCGTTGGCTTGATGAGGTCGCCGGCGAAGGTCACGGCAACAAATACGAGCCAGATGAGCAGAGTGGCTTTTTCTGCGCGAAAGAGGTCTGTGTAAGGGGTGGTCATGGTGGTCGCCTACCTTACCGTTTCTGGGTGGGGACGGATTTGAGGCTGGTGGTTTCGGTCGGCTTAAAGTGGGTTTGTTCCGCTCTGGCAGCCGGGGCCACTGTATTGATCCTGAAAGCGGTGAAGCCCGCGAAGGCGGCCATCGCGATTACAAGCATCCAGCCCATGACCGGATCGCCAAATACCGCCGAAAGCGCGCTGGTCATGAGTGGGCCTGCAATGCCGCCGATGGTGAAGACAAACAGCATTGTGACAGCGCTGGACGCGACATAGACGGGCACAGTGCGGTCCATCGCGTGAGCCAAAAGCAGCGAGTAGAGGGTGAGCATCGATCCGCCCAGCAGGATCAATCCGGCGAGCATTGCAATGTATAGTGGTGTGCCCACGATGGCAGCGTGGCGCGCACCGTCGCCAGTGGCGAAAGTGGCGAAGGCCGCAAGGGCACCGGTTGCGACTGTCGCCGTCACTACAATGACGCGGCGCCGATCCATGCGGTCTGACACAAATCCAAGCGGATAGAGAAACAGGATACGCCCGACGTAAATAGCAGCGATGCCAATAGCCACATCCGCGGCATCAATGCCAATGACAGCCGCCCGATACGGCACAACATTCATGAACACTGTGGAAGCTTTGTGCGACGATGAAGACCGAGGATGTGACCGACACACTGGACCTCGCTTTGCACGCCTCAGGCTGTGA
>NZ_JBXWOP010000044.1:0-10307 GCF_059610965.1 Ruegeria sp. CDSB136 | reverse complement strand
GCGGAAAAACGCTTGATCAGGTGGCGCAGTCAGGCGACCTTAACGTCAGAACCCAGGCCACTTGGGGAATGTCGGTTCAAACAACTTCTTCTGAAAAAACCGATGCAAGACCAAGTCGGTAAAATTACGCCAATTGCTTTAGCCGGGGCATCAAATCCAAAAGTTCCCGTGTATACGGATGCTCTGGAGATACGAACAAAGAGTCCGTCTTCTGAACTTCAAGCAGCTTCCCATGACGCATCACGCCCACTCGGTCACACATCTGACGTACGACCGGGAGATCATGGCTGATAAAGAGCATAGTCAAGCCGAGGTAGTCTTGCAGGTCTTTGAGAATGTTCAGGATTTGCGCCTGAATGGACACATCCAGGGCGCTGGTCGGCTCATCACAGATCAGAAAACGGGGCTGAGTTGCAAGGGCGCGGGCAATACAAATGCGTTGCCGCTGCCCGCCGGAAAATTCATGTGGATACTTACGCCACGCGTCCTTGGCCAACCCAACCCAGTCAAGCAATTCGCGCACCCGCGGTTCGATAGCGGACTTGGGCAGGATTTTGTGGTGATGGATTGGCTCGGCCACGAGGTCCCCGACCCTCATTCGTGGATTGAGGCTGGAGAAAGGATCCTGAAAGATCATTTGAATTTGGCGGCGATAGGCCTGC
Organism: Ruegeria sp. CDSB136; assembly: GCF_059610965.1. Classification (NCBI taxonomy): domain Bacteria; kingdom Pseudomonadati; phylum Pseudomonadota; class Alphaproteobacteria; order Rhodobacterales; family Roseobacteraceae; genus Ruegeria; species Ruegeria sp. CDSB136. The sequence continues at coordinate 9,645 of NZ_JBXWOP010000044.1, read as the reverse complement.
AGGGCGTCTGCTCCCATGGCCGTCACATCCTGACCGTCAAAGATCACGCGGCCACCGTCCACTGGATACAGCGTGCCGATCATCCGCGCGACGGTGGACTTGCCAGAGCCACTTTCGCCAACAAGACCAAATACCTCACCATCGCGAATGTCGAAACTGACCTGATCGACGGCGGTGAAGTAACGCCGCTGCGATGGCAGCAGGCCGCCCTTTTGCAGGAACGTTTTCGTGATGTTCTCGACTTCAAGCAGCTTACCGGATTCTGACAACTCGGTTTTGTCCCAATGCGCCGCCAGATCATCAATCTTGAAGGTTCTTGCCCGCTCGCCATAGCTGACCACCGGAAAGCGTTCTACCTTGGTGTGAGGTCGTGGCACGGCGGCAATCAGGGATTTGGTGTAATCATGCGTGGGCGCGCCAAGGATCTGATCGGTCGTGCCGCTTTCGACCACTTGGCCGGAATACATGACGGTGACCGTATCAGTGGTGTCGGCGATAACACCCATGTCGTGCGTCACGAGGATTACTCCAACCTGACGCTCCTTCGCCAGTTCCTTGATCAGGTCCAGTACTTGCGCCTGAACGGACACGTCCAAGGCCGTTGTGGGTTCGTCCGCGATCAGGACGCTGGGTTCGGAGCACAAGGCCAAGGCGATCACAACCCGCTGGCGCATCCCGCCGGAAAACTGGTGCGGATACTGATTGAACCGATCCGCCGGGTCGGGGATGGAGACGCGGTCCAGCAGTGCAATGGCACGCTTTTTGGCCGCTGTTGCAGACAGGCCCAGGTGCAGTTGGATCGTCTCCACCAGTTGCTGACCCACTGTGAATAGCGGATTGAGCGAGGTCAGCGGGTCCTGAAAGATCATTCCGATCTCCTTGCCCCGGATTCTGCGCTTGTCCTCTGCATCCAGTTCGTCGATCCTGCGACCGTTTAGCCAGACCTCGCCCTCGGACACATGGGCCGGAGGGTCCAGCAGGCCGATCACAGCATTGCCGGTCATGGATTTACCAGCGCCGCTTTCGCCAACGACCCCCCGAATTTCGCCAGGATGCAGATCATAGGTCACGTGCTCCACCGGCTTGAAAACGCCGTGGCGGGTCGGGATTTCCACCGTCAGGTTGCGGATAGAAAGAACGGGATCAGTCATTTCAGCCTCGGGTTCAGAACATCGCGCAACCAGTCGCCCAGCAGGTTCACGCTCAACGCCAGCGCCAGCAGAGTGCAGGCCGGGAAGAACAGGATCCACCACTCGCCCGAGAACAGGAAACCCTGTCCGATGCGGATCAAGGTACCCAGCGAGGGTTGCGTAGGCGGCGCACCAACGCCCAGAAAGCTGAGCGTCGCCTCGGCAATGATCGCCAGAGCCAGTGAGATTGTTGCGATCACCAATACCGGTGACAGCACATTGGGCAGGATGTGGCGCAGCATGATCGTCAGTGGGCTTTGCCCGATAATGCGCGCGGCGGCGACATAATCCTTGTTCTTCTCAACCAAAGTCGCGCCCCTGACGACACGGGCGAACTGCACCCAGTCAGACAGGCCGATGGCAAGGATCAGCACCCAGATCGCCATCTGGTCGCGATACTCAACGGGTGTGACGCCCTTTGCGATACCAAAGATCAACATGGCCAGAAGGATCGACGGGAAAGTCAGCTGCACATCGGCCGTGCGCATGATGATCGTTTCGGTCCAGCCGCCGAAATAGCCGGACAGCAAGCCCAGAATGATCCCCAGAACCATGGCAAACAGAACCGCGGCCACCCCGACAAACAGCGAAATCCGCATCCCGTACAGGATGGTCGAGAACACATCCCGCCCCTGATCGTCGGTGCCCATAAGGAAGCTTTCACCGGTAAAGGCATTCGGCTCCATCGGTGGGGTGAAGCCATTCATTAGGTTCAGGCTGGACGGGTCAAACGGGTTCGTCGGCGCAATCAGCGGTGCCAGGATCGTTGCGAGGATCAGAACCAACGCGACCGCGGCCGATACCATGGCCACAGGCGACCGGCGAAAGGCGTAGAACTGGTCGCTGTCCAGAATGCGTCTTACACGACTCATGCGCTGACCCTCAGGCGCGGGTCGATGAATGCGTAGAGAATGTCGACCGCTAGGTTGATGGTGACAAAGATGACCGAGATCATCATCAGGTAAGCCGCCATGACAGGAATATCCACGAACTGGATTGCGTTGATAAACAGAAGGCCAAGGCCTGGCCACTGGAACACCGTCTCGGTGATGATGGCAAAGGCGATAATGGCCCCCAATTGCAGGCCGACGATGGTGATCACCGGGACCATCGTGTTTTTCAGTGCGTGGCGAAAGTTTATGGTCCGATCGCTCAGGCCACGGGCGCGGGCAAAGCGGATATAGTCCTGCCGGAGAACTTCCAACATTTCAGACCGCACCAAACGCATGATCAGAGTCATTTGGTATAGACCGAGTGTTATTGCAGGCAAAATCAATGCCTTAAGCCCGCTTGCGGTCAGCAAACCGGTGCTCCACCATCCCAGATCCACGACCTCTCCGCGTCCGAAACTGGGAAGCCAGCCAAGTTCGACCGAGAAGATATAAATGAGCAGGATGCCGATCAGGAAAGTGGGCAAGGACACCCCGATCAGTGAGGCCGACATGATGAAATTCGCCGCAAAGCCATCCCGCCTGATGGCGGTGAAAACGCCCAGGGCGATGCCAAGGACAATCGCGAACACAGCCGAGACGATCGCCAGTTCCAGCGTTGCTGGTGCGCGTTCAGACAAAATCTCGGCGACCGGGCGGCCCTGACGGAAGCTGACGCCAAAATTGCCCTGTACGGCCTCTTTCAGAAACTTCACATATTGCACCGGAAACGGCTGATCGAGGCCCAACTGGCTGCGCAGACGCTCCACATCTTCCATCGTCCGTTCCTGCCCCAGCATGTTGTCGATCGGGTCGCCGACAAAGCGGAACATGGAAAAGGCAACAAGGCCTACAACAAAAAGGACCAGCGCCGACTGGGCCACACGCCTGATAATGTATGACAGCATTTAGTTGACCGTGACCCAGCGCAGAAGGAAGAAGTTATCAGGCCGTTGCGTCAACTCGATATTGCTGCGCGCGCCCCAAACCAGCGGTTGGACGTAGAGGGGCACATAGGCCACTTCGTCCTGCAAGATACTTGCGACCTTATCCAGCATCGCCTGACGCTTGGTTTCGTCAATTTCGGACTGGATCATTGGCAGTAATTCATCCACGCGGGCGTTGGAGTAACCGCCAAAGTTCCAAGAGCCCAGTTTCTTTTCCTCATTGGGGGTCGAGGCGAGAAAACGCACCGGATGTTCGGCGTCGAAAGTCCCGGGCGACCATCCCAGCAGATACATGTCGAAATTGTCAGCCCGCAGTTCCGGCCAGTAGTTCTGAACGGGCATTGCATCGAGTGTTACTTTCAATCCAACCTGCGTCAGCATGGCTGTGATCGCCTGGCAGACGGACTCGTCATTCAGGTAGCGATTGTTGGAACATTTGAAGCTAACTTCAGCGCCTTCAGCACCGGCCTCAACCAGTAGCGCCTTCGCGCCTTCGGGGTCGAAGGCATACGGGTCCGCGTTTGCAACCGAGAACCCTCGCATTGCTGGGCTGACAAGTTGGCTCGCCACCTCGGCGTTGCCGCGCATGATGGTTTGCAAGATGGCCGGCACGTTGACGGCCTTGGCTACGGCCTCACGAACGCGCGGGTCACGGAACAGATCAGAACTGCCTTGCCCTGCTTCGCTTGCGCCCTCCTGCTGATCAAAGCCCAGCATGATAACGCGCGCTTCGATACCCTGAATGACCTTTACGTCCGGGTTCCCTTGCAACCGGGCGACGTCCTGAATTGGGACAGGATTGATAAAGTCCACATCACCCGACAGTAACGCCGCCAGCGCTGTTGCAGGATTCTGGATGGGCACCAGTTCAGCGCGGGTCAGGTTATGCTCTGCCTCACCCCACCAACCGTCAAATGGTTCCAGAACGGTGCGCAAACCCGGCTCTCGCGCAGTGACACGGAATGCGCCGGTGCCGTTGGCGTTCAGTGTCGCGTGGTTGCCAGCCTCTTTGTCAGGCAATGTGGCGTCATTCGCCTCGGCCCACCCGCTATCAAGGATCATCCAGTTGGCGATGCTGTCTGGAAAGATCGGATTGGGCGCGGTCGTCATGACATCAACGGTGTAGTCGTCGACCTTCACCACCTCGCTGACCGGAGCGAACCAGCTACGGGTATCCGAATTTTCATCCGAGGCACGCTGGTACGAGAATATCACATCATCTGCGTTGAACTCAGACCCATCATGAAACGTCACGCCTTCCCGCAGATTGAACCGCCAGCCTGCGCCGTCACCAATGGTCTCCCAGCTGGTCGCCAGCGCCGGTTCGATGGACATATCTTTGCCCCGACGGACGAGCCCTTCGTAGACGTTATTCAGAAACCCCAAAACGGGGGCGGAATTGACTGCATGCGGGTCCAGCGTTTGCGGGTCGGTCGTGACCGCAAACGTGAACTCTTCGGCTGATACGGGTAACGCAAGCGCACACATTAGCGCGGCAGTGGTCAGACGTCTCATAATAGCTCCCACATATGTGGCGGCGAGCCCCGCATCCCGAGGCCCGCCGCTCAGCTTAGTTCAGACCGAAGTGCTTCACCATGGGTTGATCCTCGGGATCGACCTCGATGGCCAGATTTTCAGCCATGCCCCAGTTCAGCACCTGATGGTGGATCGGGATGTACAGCTGCTCATCCTGCACTACACGCCAAATGTCGGCTATGTCCTGGTCGCGGGCAACAAGGTCTGTGTTTGAGGCAAGCGATTTGATCTTGGCGTCAAGCTCATCATCATTAAAGCCAGTGCCGTTCCAGGTACCGATGTCACTTTCACGGCCATGAACCAGGAAGTTGAAGATGTATTCCGAGTCGTATGTCGGAACGCCCCAGCCCAGCATGTAGAAGTCGGTCTTTCCATCGGTGATCAGCGGGAAATGTTGCGCCTTGGGTTTGGCATCCAGATTCACGGTAATGCCAATTTGACCAAGCATCCCGACGGCCGCCTGGCAGATACCTTCGTCGTTGATGTATCGATCATTGGGGCAGTCAAGACGGATTGAGAAGCCATCAGGATAGCCCGCTTCAGCCAGAAGCGCTTTTGCTGCTTCAACATCAGTACTGCTTTCGGCGTCCATATCAGCCGTCCAGCCGTTCACGAAGGGCGGTGCAATCATCCCGGCGGGTTGCGACTGACCGCGCATGACCACCTGCTTGATGGCATCGCGGTTGATCGCCTTGGACATCGCCTGACGTACGCGCACATCTGCAAGGGGGTTCTTGCCATCGACGTTGTCGGCTTCGATATCATTTGCGCCCTGGTTCATCCCGAAAAAGATCACCCGGTTCTGCGGCGCCTGTTTGACTACAAGGCCATCCGCAGCGTTTACCCGTTCCAAGTCCTGAACCGGCATGTCCTGAAGGAAATTCACCTCGCCGGACAGCATAGCCGCGACGCGCGTCGCGTTATTCTGGATGGGCGTGTAGATAATCTCGCTGATTGCCATTGGGAACTGATCGCGGCCCCAATAATCCTCGTTTCGCTGCATGACGGTCTTTACGTCGGGTTCGCGGCTGACCAGCTTGTAAGGACCAGTGCCGTTCACGTTAGTAGTCGCGAAGGTGATCTCGCCGCCTTCAAAATCCTGAACATCGACCGTGTTGTTCGCTTCGGTCCAGCCTTTGTCCATGATGAACAGGTCGGTCAGGTTTGCAGGCAGGATCGGGTTCGGACCGTCGGTCACGATCTCGACCGTATGGTCATCGACCGCGCGCACCTCGACAATCGAGTTGATCAGTTCTTTCATGTCCGAGTTCGGCTGTTTCGCGCGATTGATGCTGAACACCACGTCTTCTGCGGTAAGATCGGCACCGTCATGGAACTTCACCCCCTGACGCAGGTTGAACACCCAGACATTCGGATCGCTTTCGCTGGGGTTCCAGTCGGTGGCCAATGCGGGCTCGAACGCGCCAGATGTGTCGCGGATGATCAGAGGTTCGTACATCTGGTGGCGCACGGTATGGGTGGGCCCTTCGTTCTGCGAATGCGGATCAAGCGTCAGCGCATCGCCCGAGCGCGCCCAACGCAGGGTTTCGGCAGTGGCCAAAGACGTCGTCGTCATCAACAGCGCCAGTACGAGTATTGGTTTTTTCATCATTTTCTCCCATATTGCAGTCGTTTAACCGCATTGAATTCACGATACTGTGTCGCAAATTTCTGCGAACGTTATGGTTGTGGATAGCATACCAACCGCAAATGCATGTCAATCGTTCAACTCGGTGCTGAATTTCTAAACGTAAGCGACCCGGGACTTTAGGAGGACAGCCACTCTCCCAGAAAACATCGCATCAAGTGTCTATTACTTAGGCGAGACGAAAACAAACCGCAAAAATCAAGCTTCCCGTACCGATAAGAAAACCCAGATAGCGCTGACGGGAATTGCGCTTCTCAGAGGCTTGATAAGTGTTCGGTTTTAGAAGCGATTGCCACATTGCCCTAGTCTCGCTGCCAGATTTGCAATCCTCCCGAGGTGTTTTCGCCGCGTTTGCAAAGTGCACAAAGCGGTGGTTCGAGCAGAACACACCAACGGCAGATTAGTCCGCACTTCGGTCGTTCAGAAGATTTCAGCGAACGTCCGCTGCCACTCAATGCAGACCTTCAGGCGAAAGGCCTCGGAATGACCACCAACAATGACCGCTAAAGGCACTTGGAGAGCATCGTGTAGGCTGGGCTGACCAACTCGCAATAGTGCTGGAAGATGTAAAGCGCAGTGTTTCACAACATCCCGATGTCTTTGGGTGTGCGTTGCCCGTGATCGTACAGATCAAGCAAAAACTTGGCGGATTGCGCGTCTACACACGAAAATGCAATCGAAATATCCTCGATGAGCTGGATACGCGTGTCGACGAGATTGAGAAGACGTGTGAGCGGTGCGGAAATTCTGCCGGAATCCAATGCATCCAGGGCTATCTCACGACGCTTTGTTGCTGGTGCTACACCTAATGTAGGTGCGCTCATAACGCTGCATTCCCAACATTGATTTCATTGAAGAAAATCTTGGAAGATTGCCCATAACTCTGCGCGGTATTTGCGCATAACTTTGCACGATTTGCCCATAAGTGTGCGTGCCACAGAGAACCCATCGAACAAACCAGCTCCTATGGCTTATCTGCAATGCTCAAATGTAACTTATTCCCAATCGCCAGCAGACGAGCGCCACGTCTTAGCGTCCGCATCCCAAACACTGGCGGTGACGCAAGGCGTTGGGTTTATTCCGTCGCAATTGGATCCATGAATATCTGCCACCACAACACGTTGGCGCCCAAAATCAACGACCGTCCAGCCTTGATTGAGCAAGGAGTGCACCTTTTCGCTAACCCAAAAGTGCGACATGCATCCGCCAGTTCCGCAATATAGAGATGCGGCGCTTGAACACGCGAAACCAGACGCATTCAGAACCCAGTCGCGTTGTAGATCTCCGTCGAGATCGACCCTCTCAACCGCACCCCAATCTAAGTCAAACTGACCGTCGTTGAACTCAGCGCAGGCTTGTGCCGCCAGATCAACCTTTTCCCGCAAACCGATGGGAAGTTGCGAAACATCAGCCGCGACAGCTGGTGAGGTCCATACTAGACCAGAGGCCAGCACAATCTTGGAAACTAAACCTATCAATTGACGCGCTATTCGGGAAGCCGTTTGGAAGAAGGTATCAATTGCACTGATCATACCTGTAATCCCCGTATTCCAGCCAGTTTGCCGAGCCTTCGCTAAAAATCAGAAACTCGGACCTATCTTCCCCTAGCAGGGCGACAACAAATCCGGCCGGTGGCTCAAAGTTTCCGAAGTAGCTGTAGGCCGTCATGGCTCTGATTAACTCGCCGTTGACCGTTACTCGCGCGTCCCACTCTCCCTCCGGATTGTCCAAAACTATGGGTTCGATCACGCGTTTTATCGCTCCGCCACCACAATAGACGATGCCTTCGGGTGCTTCATAGGAGGCCCCCTGGCCAGTATCTGAATCGCATGCGGAACGAAGGGACCGAATTGCCGCGCTGGAACCTTTTAAGTCAAAGATTCCATAGCTGACATCTTGATCAATCATGGACAAATTGACTGATGCATTGGCCGCAAGCTGGTCCAGTACAAAACCATAGTCCTGCTGACCATCAAAACTGATCTCGACGGGATAATTGTCGACGATCTGTAAGGCAGCGTTTTCTGCGCCAACCTGAAATGCCCCAACTTCGGTGGTGCCGTTCTTCAAAAAACGAATGGAAAGCCCTTGCTTCTCCACAATGTCCTGGCTGTCCTCATATCCAGCTGGAGCAAACCGGATACGGTTACACTGAAGCTCCAGCGTCATATTTCCGGATTGAATGAATGCATTGGGACTAGGTCCGGAACTGAAGGACCACTCCGCCGATGCTGTGGTCGCCATTGCCATCATAAGCGTTCCAATGGAAATCGTCTTGAAACTCATTTTCTCTCTCCATGGTGTTGCGGTTCGCACTGTCGTTCAGCAGAAGTTCCAGCCAATTGCCCGGACAGCCAGATCAGGAAACAGGTTCGCCGTATTCGTTTGCGCCTTCTTGGGAAGGTCGTGTCAGCCACCAGATCATCAGAATGGACAGAACCAATTGAAGGATTGAGACAACAACGATACCGGTCACACCCAGGACGGCCGCAGGTCCTCGCAATGCATCGGGATTTTCGGTCCCTTGCTCCAATACTGAAAAGAACGCTACCCCACCCAGCATAACAAAAAGCGTTGTAATACTGAGCGCCATCGGCAGCAGCAAGTACCAGCCAGGTCGTCCTGTATCATGCAGCCTCCGCCAACCGGCGGCCAGCATAGGTATGAGAACGGCCAGTTGGAAAACAGAGGACAGAACCCGAGATCCCTGCCCTGTTTCAGGGTTGGTCCCGAATATGATCGTATCCAGCACAGCTAAACCAGCACTCACGACAACCACAAACAAGAAGAACCACCAATATTCTGAGCGTAAAGCCCGGCCGGAGAACTGGAAGTACTTCGAGAAACACGTTTTAACGGCTTCACCAAATCCCATCTTTCAATCCTTTTTCAGTTTCTGTGCGGCCTCAGAACGCCTCGCCGAGCCAAAAGATCACATTCGCCCTTATGGACGCTCCCACTTACCTTTTTGTTTGAAAGCAGAAGCCTATCGTACGGGAGCGTAGTGAATTTTGCGCGCGGAAAAAATATTGATTTATTAAAAATTAGATTCAAACATGCGAATTCGACACAACTTTATTTTACCTCGGTTGTTGTCGTTGCTGCTCGCTGTGCCGAGCCCTTCCGACTGCTGGAGTGAGTGCTGGCGGTCGGAAGGCACTTTACAATGATTGAGCGCTGGGAGGACGCGATGCTCAGACTAAACGTACTCGCCCTATTTCCAGAATTCGCTCGAGCTTTTGCCAGTGTCGTCATTCAGCTTTCACACGTTGTTGGCGGTCTCGGTAGTCAAAGTAAAATCGCTCTGCCCGCCAAGCCCCCCGCGACAAGTTGTTGGAAAGGGAAATCACTGGGTCGAAGTATGTTCCATAGCCTGCTCTGACGTGAGAACTTCA
>NZ_JBXWOP010000043.1:0-10770 GCF_059610965.1 Ruegeria sp. CDSB136 | reverse complement strand
ATGTCGGAGAGATTGCGACTGTCCCGTCGCAGCTTTAGCCGAAGGTCCTAAAAATAAGGGATATTGATCTGTATTAATACCACAACTAGTCGTCAATTTCATTTCTTGCAAAGAGTGGCCGCTTTGTCCGCAACTCGGCCATTCCCACTAGAAACCTGAATGTCCGCGCCCGTCAAAACCGAGGAACCTCCTGCATCTAAATAAAGAAGCAACTGCAGGAGTTTGATCCATGAAGTACCTGTCTGCCCTCGGCGTTCTCGTCGGGGGTTTTCTTTTGCACCCACCGCCCAGGGCTGTCCTGACGACGATGCTCTGGGTGGTCTCTCGGTCCCATCCCGCTGTCTCGGCGCTGGTTCTGCTGGCGGTCCTCTGGACGTGGAGGCCCAACGATGACTGAGCTGAAACTGAACCCCGGTGACGTCGTGGTCGTCCGCGCCTTCGATGACGTCCCTGAACACCTGTTCCGCGTGGAGGAGGTGTTCGAAGACTGCGTGACCGGCTTTGCTGTGACCGGTCCACTGGCTGGTACCTACGGCGAACCGGATCGGGAGATGATCGTCAGGCTCGTCTCAACCAACTGATCCCATCCCACATTCCAACACTGAAAGGAGGAGGCCTATGTCTGCTCACATTCGCTATGCCCATCCGTAGGACTGGACCGCTGACGAGGCGATCCGGGTGCTGACGGGGGTCGCTGGTGCTGGCGGTTCGGGGGCTTTGGTGGGGTGAGCGGAAGTTCAAGCCTAGTGCAGCGAATGGCTGCTGAGAGCCCAAAGGAGACAATTTCTTGCTCTCAATTTCGCAAGCCGCCAAGCTGTTACTGGAATGCAACTGAGTCGCGCTTAAAGTGTTTTGGGCTTTTCCCGGTAAGCCGTTTGAAGGCACGTGTGAAGTTCGCCGGGTCTTTGTAACCCAGTCTTGTAGCGGCATCCGTCACAGACATTGAATTTTGAACAAGGAGTCTTTCGGCTTCTGTTTTTTTGACTACGTTGATGACGTTCCTTAAGTTCGTGCCGCTTTTTCTGAGCCGTTCCCTGAGAGTTCGAGCAGGGACCCCCAATTCCTTAGCCAAGCGTGCCCCATTGATCTCGGCAACAGAAACGCCGGACATAATTACTTGTTCGATAATTCTTTCTAGTTCCTTGGGTAATTTTTCAGTTTCGATGCGCGCCTCTTTTAAATCGTCTTGTGCGAAGTCACAGTTCTCCCACAGCCACCCCATTGGAAAGGAACATGATACACCCATTCGGTCGCCGGCTACTTTCCTTGCTGACGCAAGCGCCCGATGGTCAATAAACTCGGGTGCGCAGACTTGTAGCTGCAATTCGTTCATATCCCAGCTTTTCCCAGCAGATCTTTTGAGCAATATGACCAAGAGGCCGACGGCGAAGGCATCGGCTTGCTCAGGTAAAGCACTCGGGCGAAAAGTACGCATCTGGCGGAACATGCACTCTTCTGCACCGAACTCTAGCGAATAGCGTGTACTGGATGCATAACGTGACGCAGTGGCAGAAAACTTAGACAAGAATTCGACTAGCGTGACCGAACTTCCGGCAGCATCGCGGAATGGAGGCCAGTCTTCGACACTAAGCGCAAGGCCGGCTTCTAGTCCGAAGTACTTGTTGCCTGAAAGGTCTGCACACCACTCCACGACCCTGTAGCTTGTTTCTGCAGCGATCAGTTTAGCGCCCGATGCCAAATCTGCCGAGGTCATTTCTAACCGGTCGAAAATAGCATTTCGATCGGTGCTGGTCAGTCGATCAATAAATGGCGACAGAACAGAAGCGCGCATGAGTGGAACATCCGCTCGCTTAGGTGCCATCACAGCCTCCTTCAAACAAACTAGCGAAAATTAATCCACTCTTGTCATGAAAGACAAGAAACCTACACGCCGGCGTCAAATCTGACAGGTTTCAATATGATTTTTGTGCTTTGCTGCGATCAACGGAGACAGGAGAAAAAAGAATGGCGAAGTCAGGTTATATCAACCGCAGAGACGTAATAATCGGCGGCATAGCTCTGAGTGCTACGGCTCGCGTTCCTGCCCGCGCCCAATCAGCGGCTCCTTTAACGTTGATTTCGAACGTGAAAATCTTCGATGGCGTGAACGACGCACTTATTGAAAATGGCAGTGTTCTCGTAGAAGGCCAGTTTATCGCCACGGTCTCACGCGAGCCCATCGTAGCACCAGACGCCATGCAGATTGATGGCGGCGGTCGCACCTTGATACCTGGTTTGATTGACTCGCACCAACACGTGATGCTTGGGCCTACGGTCGATCCTTTGCGGGCCGTATTGTCGGAGACAATCTACACAACAGCGTACGCGGCAATCCCGCAGGCCAAGAAACTCATCGACATGGGCGTGACCTCTATCCGAGACCTCGGCGGGCCTTCAATTGAATTGGGCCGGGCGATCGACGCTGGACATATAGAAGGGCCGCGTATCATGTCTGCGGGGCATTTTGTTGGCGCGACCTCGGGACATGGAGACTTTGGCGGATTCAGGTATCTCGGCGGAACAGAGTCTTTATCCAGCGATGCGAACCGCTCTCTCACTTCCGGTTGGTCCATCCTTGCGGATGGTCCTAGTGATGTTCGTTGGGCTGTTCGAACAGCTCTGGCAAACGGGTCGGCTTATATCAAGGTCATGGCTGGCGGTGGAGTTGCGTCCGTAAAGGATCCGCTGGAATCGGTCGGCTATTCGGAAGATGAATTCCGCGCAGCGGTCGAAGCCGCCGCAGATTACGATACCTATGTTGCTTGTCATGCCTACAACGACGAAAGCGTTCAGCGCATGATCCGCGCTGGGGTGGCGGACAACGTACATGGCCATCTCATGTCCGAAGAAACCGTCGCGATGATGGCAGAAGCTGGCATGTGGCTCAGCAGCCTCTCGAACCCCGTGGGACTTATGGATGTACCCTTTTTCACCGATGAAAACCGGCGCAAAGCAGGGGAGGTTGTAGCCGGTTATGAGCAAGTTATGGGATGGGCTAAGCAGTACGGTGTCAAAATTGGATGGGGAACCGACGCGGCATCATCGATGCTGGATACGGTTTTGCTGGAGTTCCAACAGCGTTCGCCGTTCTTCACACCAACGGAGATGCTCAAGCAAGCAACGTCAGCAAACGGACAGCTTTTCGAACTCGCTCGTTCACGCAACCCGTACCGAGCGGCCAAACTCGGTGTCATCGAGGAAGGTGCCTGGGCAGACATACTACTCTACGGCGGCGATCCGACCGAGGACATCGGTGTTGTTATCGACTACCAGAACACTCTGGATCTGATCATGAAGGATGGCAAAGTCCACATGTCGAAGATCTGATCTTTGTCCGACTGTCCTAACGCTGACTATCTTCCGTTAAAGGCGAAGAATGGGTTCAACGCTGAATATGGATCGTAGGTGACCGCTTCGTCCGCAAACCAGACATTCAACCAAAAAACCTGAACGTCCGCTCCCGTATAAACCGAGCAACCTCCTGCATCTAAATAAAGAAGCAACTGCAGGAGTTTGATCCATGAAGTACCTGTCTGCCCTCGGCGTTCTCGTCGGGGGTTTTCTTTTGCACCCACCCCCCAAGGCTGTCTTGACGACGATGCTCTGGGTGGTGTCTCGGTCTGCCTCCCCCTGTCTCTTCCTCTTTCCTGACCTCTAGCAGGGGTTCTATGGGGCTGGGGAATAGGTATAAGTAATGAATAGAAACCGGAGGATAGAGAGACCCGAGTATCCCTGTTCCTGATCCATAATACACAGAGGGAGGAGGAGGTTGGGCGAACGACCGAAATGCGGGCGGAGCGGTCGTCTGCCTCGGTTGAGATTATAACCGCAGTTAGCCGGAATCGGACGTGACCAACGGGAATTTCCGTTTGAGGAAGCGTAGGCTGGCTAGCCGGAGAGCGGTCGCTCGGGGCGCAATTCATAGACAGTCGGTGTGCGGATGAAAACCCAATCAGTGTGGTTGACCGCCGCAATTCATTATTCCGGTTTCACGGGAAGCTTCTACCTGAAAATGGCAGCATAGCGGGGCGCGAAGAATTTCGCGAAGGCCTTTACTTCGGGGCGACGATAAGCCTCTGGCGCAATCAGCATCAAATGCTCCGAGTTCATCTCCTCGAGCGGCGCAAAGCATTGAATGAGCGTGTCGTCGCTTTCGGCAAGTTTCACGTTTATGATGCCAAGGCCATGACCCGACCGGATGGCGGCATGCATCAGGTCCAGCTCGGAATAGGTTTGCCTGATCTGATCAGGTTCCGCATAGCGGATCAGCCAATCGTGAAAGGCTGACGGCACACCTTCACGTAGGAAGCTGACAAACGTATGGTTGAACAAGTCTTCTTCCGAGGTCGGCAACCCGTGTTTTTCGGCGTATGAATGGGATCCGAAAAGCGCGTAACGCGCGGTGCTTATCTTGCGGCAGATGAGGTCCGGATGGGGAGGGCTTCTTGTCACGCGCAGTGCTATGTCCGCTTCGCCAGCCGATAAATCCAGGACTTCGACGCTGGGCAGGAATTCGAAGCTGACATCGGGGCGGAGCAAAGAGAACTCGTTGAAGATCGTTGCGACCCGGGGCGAGAAGTTGCCGGAATAGGCCGTGATCCGGATCGGTCTGGTGCTGCGCAACGTTTCGACTGTCTCGGCCAGGCAAATCGCCGCCGCTTCGATTTCTTCCGCCTTCTGCAGGATTGCTCGCGCTGTTGCGGTCGGCCGGAAGCCGCGCGTGTCCCGCTCGAACAAGGTTATGCCAAGCTCATGCTCAAGCGCCTCAATGCGGCGTGCAACAGTTGGCTGGGCCATGCCGAGCTGGGGCGAGGCAGCCAAGGTGGACCCCGCGCGCACGACGGCAAGAAAGACCCTGATTTCTGACCAGCTCCGGAATGCGCTCTTCATTTTTGTAGAATAGCACATCGCCGCGGCCGATACCCGAAAATCCCGCAGCCACTACAGTGGGAGAACCTTCGCAGCAGCAGAAAAGGCCCGAGAGATGAATGCATTCATGACCAGCACCCGCACAGTCCCGCCGCTTCAAAAGGCTCCTGGCTTCATCCAGCGTGTATTCAACTTCGCCCTGCACCCCCGCACTGAGGAAACGCAGCCCGATGACGCCCGGTCCCGGCGGGAATTCATCAGGGAGGTTCTTTCCCGCAACCCGGACGCCTTCTCCAGCGATGCCGATGTCCAAAGTATGATGAGTATGTATCCCGGCAGGTACTGACTAGTTCGGGGCGGACCTTTAGCGCAAATCCCCACCCGCTGCAGACCGTCGAATGGCCGCTATCGGGCCGGTCGTGCCGATCCGCAATGCCCAGCGGCCTTTGCCTCGTAAAGTCAGAAAACTGCGGGTCGCTGCCACCCGAGCCGAACGCAGCATCTTACACATTTGGGCTCGAACCTGACATGCCTAGATGCCTCTCCAAGCCCATTCAGCGCCAGCCGTCCCAGATGCGGTCGATCAACTCTGCCACCTCTGGATGATCCGACCAGCGGTGAACGTCGATCGGTCGCGAGTGCCATGGGTTCTCTATCTCCCCCATAACCTCCTCCTCCCTCTATGTATTACGGATCAGGAAGGAGGATACTCGGGTCTCTCTATCCTCCGGTTTCTATTCATTACTTATACCTATTCCCCACTCCCATAGAAACCCTGCTAGAGGTTGGGTGACAGGGGGAGTCAGAACACCCGAAACCACTGGGGCATAAACGGGGGCATTTTCCGTGGCAAACGGGTGCCACGGGTATCGAAGTAACGATGTTCCGATGAACTGGCTGGGGTGGTAGGAAACCTTGCCCACCGATGAAACCTATCAACTTTTCCAACCGGTGGCCGGTACTGGGGCGGTTTCGGGGGCATTTCGAGGGTGAAGCGACGGGCGGAATGGAGCGTCAACGGGTCAGCACGGGGCATTTCTGACGGCTGGAGATACCGCCCACTGGCGCTGAGACGACCGCTGACGAGTTGTTCCGGGGGCTGACGAGTGGTCGCTGGCGGTTGGCGGGGTCGGGGCTTTGGTCGGAGTACTTAGATTGCAGCGAATTCGCCTGAAATTGCGTGCCCCGCAAGTTTAGTTATACGATTCAAGTAATCGTGGTTATGCTTACGTGGTCTAAAGAGGGAGAATAGACATGACGCTTTTGAATAGTACGGCACTGAGCATATGTTTTTATGGTGAGAATGAATGCCCTAACTGTGGTGCAGGTGTATCGAAGTGGATTGAGAAGTGCCCTAAATGCGGTTACGCACTTTAGATAAATACCCCAAGTCCCTCAGCGACTGCGCAAGCGCTGGGGGTATGTTCTATTGCCTCATATAAACTTGCTGATTTCGCGCATCCCGGCGAGTGTTGACCACGTTGGGAAACCTTCCATCAGCAATCGCAGCTCTAAACTCCTTTCCGAAAACTGATCGTTGGTGCTTGGTTAGTTGCCCCCAGTTCTGCAGCAGGTTCGAGAGGCGAAAGTCGACACCGGCAGGTAGCTCTGTAATGCTTAATTCAATTTCATTCCACTGTTCAGGTGACATTACTTCTTTGCCCTCGAGTATTCAGTTTCCCTGAAAACTGGACCTTGAGGCCACCCAACTGCAAGAAAAAAACAAAGCGGACACCCCCGGCAACCCGCTGAGGGCCGCCGAGGGTTTTGTTTATGAGGGTGGTCTTCGGTTGACGACATAGTCAGCCAGCCACTGCCAGTAGGCTTCCGCATCCCGGAACCCCTGAGCCCGAGCCGCCAGATCTTCCGCTGCCTTACGGGTGCAACCGCCATCGAACTCGGCAATAGCAGCCCGCTCCTCGAACGCGTCAATGCCCGGGAAGGTCATACCGGAAGTCTGATCTGGTCGACGATAGACCGACGTTGCTCGTCACTGATCCCTGCCGAGTAGATGCTGTAGGTGATCCCGTTCTCCGACCGCGCCGATTGATGACCAACTAGAGAGGCCGTGAAGTGCTCAGGGACACCCGTTCGCTCGCACTGGGTAATGAACCACTTGCGGGTCGAGTGAAACACCAATCCCGGCCGTTCCAGACCCAGCCGCCGTCGCAGTCGCGCGAACCCCTTGGTGACGTGCGCTACGGTCAGATCAGGAAACAGAGGCCCCGACGAAGGCAATTGCCGGAAAGTCTCATCCAGCACCGGGTGAACCGGAACCAGCCTCTCCGCCGCGTCGGTCTTCAGTAGTCGCAGTTCATTGGGTTGGACATGAACGAAGCAACCGAGATTGCCCTTGGTTACGAGGTCTTCCCGGAGCAGCCCAACCGCTTCTCCCGCTCGCATTCCTGATAGCAGACAGGTCAGCAGAACCGGATGCAGTTCCCGGTCCTTGGCACCCAGCAGCCGCACGACTTCCTCGTCCGTGGGGACTGCATAGGGTTGAGGACGCACCTTGCGATCGAAGAGAACAGTCCTGAACGGATTGACCTCCAGATGCCCCTCGTAGACCACCCAGTCGAGGAAGTGATTGACCTGAGACCAGATACGGCGCTGGGTTCTGGCCGTTATGGTCACCGTTCCCCGAGACGAGTACGCAACCAGTTGGTCCAGGGTCATCCCACGGGTCCGCTCCGACTTGCCAATCATCGGAGACAGTTGGGCTATTGCCGTCAGGAACTCTCGTCCGTCTGCTCTGGTCAGGCTGCAAACTGACTGGTCACCAAAGCGACTGGTGAATAACCCGACAGAGTATCGGACCGATTTGAATCCGCTGGGTCGTAGTTCGTTACTGCGCTTGTTCAGATAGGCTCGGCTCAGATCACGAACCGGCACTTTCACCGGCGCTAATGGCCTGATGAACTTAGACCGCTCCAGATTGCATCCAGAGTCCTCCAGAGTGGCCCGGAGACGGACGAGAGACGACTCTGGTTGGTCGACCCAATCAGGAACGTCAGCGTTGGTCTCCGGTGCAGACAGGGCTTCTTCTGCCTGCGACCGAACCTGTTCCACCAGTGTCTCGAACCGCGCATTGACTTCAGCGGCTCGGACGCGGGCAGTATTGCGATCTCCGGTCTTGAGGCTCTGCTTCAGCGCCTGAGCGCCCAGCGCGAGAGCCACGTCAACGGGATAGTTACGTCTGAACAACCACGTATGGCCTTTCAGATAGGCATAGCGAATGTGAGCAGACATGAGTCTCCTCCTTTCAGTGTTGATTGTTAGGGATTGCCGTTAGGCGTCAGGGACGCGCCGGACGATCATCTCCCGATCCGGTTCGCCGTAGGTACCAGCAAGTGGGCCGGTGACGGCAAAGCCGGTCACGCAGTCTTCAAACACCTCCTCCACGCGGAACAGATGCTCAGGGACGTCATCGAAGGCCCGGATGACCACGACGTCACCGGGGTTCAGTTTCAACTCAGTCATTGTCGGACCTCCATGTCCAGAGGACCGCCAGCAGAACCAGCGCTGAGACAGCGGGATGGGACCGAGAGACCACCCAGAGCATAGTCGTCAGGACGGCCTTGGGCGGTGGGTGCAAAAGAAAACCCCCGACGAGAACGCCGAGGGCAGACAGATACTTCATGGATCAAACTCCTGCAGTTGCTTCTTTATTTAGATGCAGGAGGTTGCTCGGTTTTCTGGGGGAGCGGAATTCAGGTTTTCTGCGCGGATGGCGGGTTTGCGGACGGAACCGACATTCGCGGTAAGCGACTTGAACCGCCTTAATAAAACAAACGAAACCGCCTAAAGCGGTTATCTAAGCTGTTTGTGCAAGCAAAACTTCAGAATGATCTTTCGATCACCTTTTCAAGTGAAACTGGTGTGACTTCGACAATCCGGTCGAAGGGATTCCCCATAACGACGATTCCATAAAGTACTGCGCCGTTTAATGCCGCAAACATCGCCATCACCGCCGTAGAAGCATTACTCAATGGGTCCTGACCCTAGTATATTATTCGCCATTTGGAAACAAACCGTTTCCATAAAATATGCAAATTAATTCAATGTTTTAATCCCATGGTCGCAGACTTGAAAAAATCCAATTTCAGAACAGATTGTGTTACAAAATTGATGTTGTGTTGGGGGATGTGATTCATGAAGTTGTTTGCTGGTGCTTTTTTCAGGGTCCTTGCGGCTACTATGTCGTT
Organism: Ruegeria sp. CDSB136; assembly: GCF_059610965.1. NCBI lineage: Bacteria > Pseudomonadati > Pseudomonadota > Alphaproteobacteria > Rhodobacterales > Roseobacteraceae > Ruegeria > Ruegeria sp. CDSB136. Next base: position 1,696 of record NZ_JBXWOP010000043.1, on the reverse strand, counting down.
GATGCTTTCAGTTACAGCATCAAATGCACTGACTGTGAACATTGTCGATCAATCGTCGGCTTCATTCTCCGTGAGGTGTAACTCCTGCGTCGGAATTCTTGAAGACGGAAGTTTGGATTCGATGTTTTCTCACGGGCTGTCTATCGGAAGTGCAAATGAGGCAAATATCGCATCCTATCTAACCAACATCGGGTATTCGAGCGTTTCCTCGGATGTAATTAAATTTGATTTAGGTGGAGGTGGCCTTGGGGGCACCGGGAACAGCGAGAACTACTCGTTCAATGTGTCCAATGGGTTGTTTTTTGTTAAATACGGTACGGCGACCGCATTTTTCCTGTCTTCTGCGTCTGATACGGTTAGCTTCACAAAGTCCGGAAGGGGTCCATTTGCGCTGAGTAACTACGGCACGGTTGCGCCTGCGCCAGTGCCACTACCTACAAGCATTCTGTTGCTCATTGGTGCAGTTGGAACGCTTGGTGCCATGAGGTGGCGGAGCATGAGAATATCTCGCAGTTGCTCAACCGTTTCACCAAGAACGGTGGCCCCGGCAGTCATCTAGACAAGACCAAAGTTGCGCATAAGCCCTGTGCTGGGCAAAGTAGACATCTAATCAGCCCTTGCCCAACATTGTCGAGAGACCGCTCCTTCAAACAGGCGGTTTTCTTTGAAAGCAGTGAATGTGCTACTTGAGCGTTCAGTCAACCATTACCCGCGCAACCAAATGGAGTGCCCCATTTGGTTTGGACCATCGTTGTGCTTGAGAAACGGAGGGCCGAGAATGACGAGCAAGAGACATAGGCCGGAAGAAATAGTTCAGAAGCTGCGGCAAGTTGATGTGCTTGTCGGCCAGGGAATGATGCGTGTAGATGCGATCCGCGAGGTTCGCATAACGGAACAAACCTATTGCCGGTGGCGCAAGCAATATGGCGGGATGGAAACTGGCCAACTGAAGGAACTAAAACGCCTGCAGAAGGAGAATGAGCGTCTGCGGAAGACTGTTTCTGACCTGACGCTTGACAAGCTCATCCTGAAGGAAGCTGCACGGGGAAACTTCTGAGCCCCGCCCGACGGCGTGCCTGCATCGACCTGATCAGAGCCGAGATGAAGGTATCGGACCGCCGGATCTGCCGGGTGCTGGGGCAGCATCGCTCGAATTCAGTGGTAGCGGTTCACTTGGCGTTGCATCTGGGTGCAATGACGCAAGATACGTACAACTGGGTGGATCATGGTTACTGCGTGTCCGGTGCGAGTGTGCCAGGTATTTGAAGCATTACGAAGCATTGCGGCCTCCCATTGATGACGTTACGTTAACTTGGATGAACGAGAGGTTCTGTGAACTGGGACACAGAGCGCCATTACAAGTTTCCGCCCCAGCCCCCCGCCAGCACCAGCGACCACCCGTCAGACCCCGGAACGACTCTCCAGCGGTCTAGGTTAGCGGTCTCGTAAGCTGTACCTAAAGCGCCAGTGAGCGGCCTCTCCGGCGGTCGAAAATGCCCCCTGCTCACCCTCGAAATACCCCGTGCTCACTCGTCCTTCGACCTCGTTCCGCCCCCGAAACCGCCCCAATTCCGGTCACTGGTCGGAAAAGCTCTTAGCTTTCATCGGCCGGCAAGGATTCCTACCACCCCAGCCAGTCTTTCAAGACATCGATACTTCGACACCCGTGGCACCCGTTTGCTACGGAAAATGCCCC
>NZ_JBXWOP010000042.1:0-11511 GCF_059610965.1 Ruegeria sp. CDSB136 | reverse complement strand
CACCAACACCATGATTTATATCGGAAATAACACGATCACGACAGCGGAAACAGCGACTTACTTGGGGAATGTGGGTTTAGATGAGGCGGTCGTTTTGCTCCTTAAATCGGAACGAGCGCCAAGTGATTTGCTACCTTATTGCTCGAACATTGGCGAAGGTTGGGTTGCTTCGCAACGAATTGAGTGGCGGGCAGTAGAACCTTCAATCCGTGATATGTGGGGAAAGAAAACCAGCCCGGAAAAAACGCATCCTGATTTTTGTTTACAGGGAGGTATCAAAATTGAGCGTTCTTTCTGGTTGGGACGTTCGAAAACCCTACCTGCCATCCGTACGATCAAATCCGCAAGCCTGAAGATATGTGCCGCCGGCCCCACGCAGGGTGACCTGCGTCTCGTTCCCAAAGAAGATTATTGGGTCTTGGAAACTGAAGGCAAAGTTTCTGGAATTTGGAAGATCACTCTTCGGGACGGAAGCGAAAAAATTATGCACGTAGCGAGGTTTAGCGCAGATACACCCGAGCTGACAGAATGGGCGCAAATGCCCGAACACTGGATCACAATTGATGAAATTGTTCCAGAAAGCTATCGAGAAAGTGTTCTAGGTCAGTCAATTGATCATCTCCTGACAGACACTCAGCTTGAAATCTCAGACATGCTGGAGGCGCTATATTGCTTTCTTAGAACGCCAAGATCTGAAGCAGAAGTATACAGCCTACTAGAAAACTATGTAGAGAACGGCCATCGAGTATGGGACATCCTTCGTTCACTACAAGAGGCTCGTTGGATTGCACCGGTTCAAAACTTGAATTGGCGAGCAAGAAAGTGGCGTTTGGTGAAGCCCACTCTTTTTGAGATTTCTCCTGGACTCATTTTAGTAGAAGGCGCAATTGCATCATCTGCCTTTGAAAGGATGAATGCTTGCGCTTCTCGGGTAGGTGCTAAGTTAATGCTGGAGCAACCGTCGAAGTTCAAGGCTCCGGTAATCTGCATCAAGTCCAACAAGCTTGAGGAGATTTCGAAAATTTTGGGCTGGGAAGCAAAGAGAGGATTGTTGCCGAGCTTCGCGCAGGCCCCCCATTGCTGGCCACAAGAGGACAAGACGCTTATCGGCCGCGAATGCACGGGCGTTTGGAGCTTTGCCAAGGGCATGTTCTTTAACAGCGCTCCAAAAATTCAGGATACCCATTCAGACGTTCAGTTGTCACGTTGGTACAAGAGAAACGACCGTGATGTTTTCATGGTTGAAGGAGCAGGGACACAATACATCAGTAGTGCGAGATCCTCCGCTATTTGTGAAGCGTACCGGCGAAGAGGCGAAGCATTGTTTGAGTACGACCAGAAGTTTATTACGCGACGCGGTTCTGGAGGACACATTCCAGACAAGTTGGCTCGCGCTCTCCGGATAAACTCTTTAAAATCCAGCGGTCTATCAGATGATGAGTTGACATACCAGTATCCAGCTCTACAAGCTGACGTTGAAATTTTATCAAGACTGCTCGGTCCATTGATTGCTGGATTTTCACCTCAAGACAGTGCCGAAAGTCCAATGCACTTGGGCCTTGGACGTAGGTTCAAAGTGAGACAAAGTGTCTGGAAAGCAGAAAGCTATGCACTTAAGAAAGGGCTGCGATGATAGATGGGGTCTTTCTCTGCCGAGTCATCTATACTCGCGGTTACGGCAGAGTAGAGGTGATAGCGGAGCGAAGAGGGCTGACCTGGTTTACAAGGGAGTTCCATCGCGACTTACCACCGGAGGGGAAACTGTTTTCTCCAAACCTGGCCGATTTTGCTGAAGGTCAGATACTAACCTGTGGAATCGCCCAAAACCCTCGTCGCGATAACCCGGATCAGGATGCTTTCTTAGTCGATCAGCCTTTAACTGCCACAGAAGTTTTTGACTTTCGTGTTAGTGGCCCGGATCGAGCTCGTGAGGATCTTTTTGAAAATGGTATTGAGTTACACAGATCCGGCAATCAGGAGGTTGTGGTTGCCATTTCGGAAACGGAATGCTGCAAAGTTCAAATGCAGTTCGACGGCGACAGCGGAAAGCATTTCGCATTAAAACAGAACTTGGAACAATATCCAGTTTACCCAATCAACAGTACTTTTTTCACTTCCAAGAAGGTAGAAAACCGATATTTTGCCGTTCCCAATCTGGTCACCGGCGCAGTAATTTCCCGAATTAACTGGCAAAGCGACCAAGACTTTTTAGAATTAGTTTTGAAGCGTATTCGAAGGGCACACTCAGGCGCACCGTTCTCACGGAACGACATTCAAGGGCTTTCTCGATTTTTGAGCGAAATAGATGTTCTGTCAACATTCTCGACTGATTGGGAAGAAACATCCAAACGCGCTGCAAGACTCGTTGCCGCTGTCGAGAGCAACCTGGAAACCCTCTTTCAAGTTGCAGACTTGTTTTCGAAATCTCCGAGTGTACTCGAAAAAGTCGAGAATCGACGCGCTGAACTGGAACAAAATCTGAAGGAAGAACTCCGGCCTCATGTGAAGCAGCTTCTTGAAGGAGAAAATACCGAGCTCCAAAAACAGAAAAGTGTTTTGATCGAATCCATTCAATCCCTGGATGAAAAAGCATCCCAAACGAAAAGCCAGTGCGAGAAAACCTTGTCTGAGCTTAAGACGGCGAAAGATTTACTGAATCGTACGTATGATGGTGCTCAAAATGTGATTGATGCAATCACTGCTAACAACGTTAGAGATGCGTCCAAAATATCAGATGCATTAGCGGAACATGTTCCGTCTGCGCAAGGAAAGATATCGCACCCACTTTCTCCACCATGGTCTCGAGAAGGGTCGAGAGAAGCTGTTAAGGAACTACCAATTGAAGAGCTACACGAAGCTGTAAAGAAACTTTTAACAGGTTCTAACGTATCGGCAGAAGATCTGCTTGCTCTTGATGCGATTGCGAGATCTGGGAATATCCCGCTGCTCTTGGGGCCGTCTGGTGTCGAATTGGCAAGTGTCTATGCTAATTTGGCTGCTGGTGGACAGCTAGTACGCGAGATGTTGAACCCGGCCACGATATGCATGGACGATCTGTGGCGGACGAGCGCTTCCTCTGAAATCACCGGTTTTGCAAAGAGTTGGCTTCAAGCTCAAAACAACCCGGAAAGAACGTACATCGTACTATTGGAAAACATAAACAATTCGCCTTTGGACTTTTGGCTTCCAAGCTTAGAAAAAACTGTACTTACAAGAGAATATCCAAAGAACCTGATCGTGCTTGCCAGTATTTGCGGCGCATTCGTCGACAGCGCGCACAGCGTCAGCTTATCCAGCACCAGCATGATTCCCGTGTTTTGCGAAACAGGTGAAGCAGACACAAAGAGCTTTTTGGCCTCACATTCAGCAACTCCAACTAAGTACGAGATACGTGGAGACCGGTTCAGGGCGGAAGATTTGGCAGGGTTTTCTTCGAAGGTGCTTCCGTTTCTTGAAAGTGAAAGCTGTATCGAAAAGGCATACGCACTCTTCACCGCTACCAGTATGACGCTATCGCAGGAACTATCGATCAAAATGACCCTAGAAATTTCAAATCAAAAACTCGAGATGCATAGTTTGAAGAAGGGGCAGGACATGCTGAACCAATTGATCAAAAAATTGGAGGCACGCTAATCCATGTTAGATCCAATTGGAGGATTCGAACGAATCCGAGAGCTCTTTATTTCTTACATTGATACTGCATTCAAAGTTCGAAACGAAAAACTGGCACGTGATAGGCGATTACTACTAAGAGATCCGGGGAACTTTGTTACGGATCTGTTTGTTGAGCCAATTCCCAGGTACAAGGCAGCTGGGTACTACTTAGAAGATCTGCTGGAAAAGCGTGAAAACAATCCAATTGCGAGCCTGCCCCACGAGGCCAGGTGCGCTTTCATTGAGCTGGCACTCGCTGGGTTATTCAACGGGAACCCAGAAACAGATTCGAAACTATCTTGGAAGAGCACTTACCAACCGTACTTGCATCAAGTTCAGATGCTAGACCGAGGTCTAAAGAGTGGACGACCAGGTATTGTTACTTCCGGAACAGGCTCCGGGAAAACTGAGTCGTTTTTGCTTCCAATTCTTGCCGCCATTGCTAACGAGGCTGCGAGTTGGCCTGCCCCCAAATCTGGCTTTCTAAAACAGAAATGGTGGGAATCTACACCCAAACAATTCAAACTTCATAGAGAGATGGAGGCTGAAGCGCGCCCAAAGGCAATGAGGGCCATACTACTGTACCCGATGAATGCTCTCGTGGAAGACCAGATGGCTCGGCTTCGGAAATTGCTCGACTCCGCGGAATCTGCGGAAATTATGGACAGAAGGTTATCTGGAAATCGTATTTTCTTTGGAAAGTATACAAGTGCAACTCCAGTTCCAGGCTATCGCAATCACCCTAGACGAGGGAACACTCGTCAAGAAGTTCAAAGGAGCGCTCAACGTACAGAGCGTGTGGTTTCGGCGCTGGAGGAAATGCATCATGATTTTCATTTGGCCCTGCGAAGCGATCAAGAATCCGGGAGGGAAGACAAGTATCTATTTCCATCGCCGGAAAATGCAGAACTCGTTACCAGATGGGATATGCAGCAGACTCCGCCTGACATCCTCGTGACCAACACCTCCATGCTGGGAACGATGTTGTCACGGGAAGTTGAGCAAGACCTCTTCAACAAGACCAAACATTGGCTTCAAAGTGATCCAGAGGCCTACTTTTTTCTAGTTATGGACGAACTCCATTTGGTCCGCGGCTCTGCGGGCACTGAAACAGCCGGATTGATACGTGCTCTGATACATAGGCTAGGATTGGATGACCCCAAATATCGGCACAAACTTCGCATATTGGCGTCTAGTGCGTCACTTCCACTTGGTCCGGAGCAGCGAGATCAGAGTTTAGGTTACCTATACGATTTCTTTGGTTCAAACGGCACTTATGAGAAGAATGGCTCCGATGGCGCTAGGGGGGCTGAAGACTGGTTGGATACCGTTGTCACCGGCCAACCTTCGCTATCCAAAGCTGCGTCGCCCCTTCCCCTAAACCCAGAACCATTCACTCATTTGGTCGATAGCTGCACAAAAAGGGAGGCATTTATTGGAAAAATTGAATCGTCCGCTGAAATCCAAGATGCAATTCTGCATTGTGCATCGGAACTGGGCATTCCGAATTCAAAAAGACTTTTTGAAGACGTAGCAATTGATGCTATCGAAAAATCTGCGGTAGTTCTTGCAAATGCTTCGTTACTCGAAGATGGGCAGTTACGAGCCAGGTCTAGTGCCGTATTGACGCAAGCCATTTTCGAAGAAAACACACCGCAGACACAAAAAGGACTCCGAGGATTACTTCTACTACGAGGCTTAAGTGAAATCTCCAATCAGATCTTTGATCGTGAAGTAAATCCGGAAACAACTACTTTTCGAGCTCATACTTTCTTTAGGAGCATTGAGGGTCTGTTTGGCAGCCCGACCGAAGGTTCCTCAGGGGTCGACTTTGACGGGCTGCGCGTTGATCGGGGTATGACTCACACTGCAACTGGTTCGTCTCCACGCAGGCTCTTTGAACTAGTATACTGCGAGTGTTGCGGGGAAGAGTTTATAGCTGGCCATCGGGGACAGAATGTTCGTTCGCGAAATATTCAAGTCGAGCTGCTCCCTGCGTCGCCTGAACTTGAAAAACTACCTGAAATCGGTGCCGACCAAAACTATGAACAACTGAGTTACGAAGACTTCGCAATCTTCTGGCCCAGTCGGGCAGATGCGAATTCGGGAGACAACACAAAGGAAATCTGGAAGGAAGCAACACTCAACACGCAAAGCGGCATGATCACTGAAGGGGCAAACGCATCTTCACAAAATGAAATTGCTGGAAAGCTGTTTTATCTTCCAGGGTTTGGATCTGACAAATTTCTTCGGGAACCGGGTACTGCTGGGCCGAACTGCTGCCCCGCGTGTGGGACAGACTATTCACCCAGAAGGAAGCCGCTCAGGAGATCTCCAATACGAAACTTTCGAACGGGTTTTGGCAAGAGCTCGCAATTGGTGGCGACCGAAGTATTCGAGTTGCTTCACGCTGGCCATGAAACGCACACGCCAAAAGCTATCGTTTTCTCGGACAGTCGACAGGATGCCGCAAAAGCTTCATTGGACATTGAACGCCGCCATCATCAAGACGCTCGCCGCCTACTTTTGGTGGATGCGCTGCGCGAGATATCAAGGAAGCCAAGGCTCGACAAATCAGAGATTGATAAACAACTCAAGGAGGCTGTCAATGCTGGCAGGCTCGAAGAAGCTGCCGACTTAATAAAGCAGCTAAGCAAGGCAAGTGATGCGAGAGATAGTAATCGTGTCCCACTCAAGGAAGTACTTGAGCCTATACCAGGTTCCTCTAAAGGAGGTTCTGATAACATAGGGCCATTGTTGGCCAATATGGTTCGTTTAGGTATTCATCCGACCGACGATGTCGGCGTCAAACTGCTTGGCCGAAGCGATCAGAACAACGCTGAGGGTCGAGAGTGGCAAGGTTTCTTTGAGACCAAAAACCAATCGGTCGACTGGATTAGTGCTGACGGTTCCTTGCAGCTGGCAAATGCAAAGGCGCAAGTTGCAACAGAACAGCGGCCGCTTGTAGACGAGGTTTTGTTCAATAGATCTTACTTCGCCTTGGAGGAAACTGGCCTAGGCTACCCCACGCTATATCCAAACTCGCAAGGCGGCTCTACTAAGATGGATTCGTGGCTAAGAGTTTTTGCTGACAACTATCGTATTCAAGAGAATAAGTGGGCTGGCAACGGAAAGGACTGGCCCGATGGGCGTTCCGTCGAGAGGCGGCGCATTAAGAACTACGCTACCATTCTGAACGAGTCGGACCCAGTTCAAGAACTTGACAATGTTCTGGAGCAGTTTGCAAAGCTAGGTCACAAGAATGGTCGAATAGTACTAGATAAACTATTAATTCACTTGTCCGACGAAAGTGACCCCTATTGGGCCTGCCCAAAGTGTACCAGGGTACACCTTCACAAAGGGACAAACCTCTGCACCCGATGCGGGACAAAGCTTCCGGAAACAAAAACCGGCTGCGCAGGCGACCTTGCTAGGCACAACTTCCTGGCGCACCGCATCAATAGGAGCGACGACGCTCAATCAGGGGCATTTCGCTTGCGATCAGAAGAGCTGAGCGGGCAAACGAGATCTCCTGCCGAAAGGCTTCGAAGATTTAGAGGGATTTTTGTCGATACCCCGGCCGGAGTTGACCCACATCTAGATCGCAACGCAAAGGAAATTGACCTTCTTTCCGTTACTACAACCATGGAGGTTGGAATTGACATCGGTGCGCTAGAGGCTGTTTACCAAGCAAATATGCCTCCTCAGCGTTTCAACTATCAGCAAAGGGTAGGTCGTGCAGGTCGAAGGGGTCAGGCTTTCTCATTTGTAGCAACACTTTGCCGAAGCAGAAGTCACGACTTGCACTATTTTCGCAATCCCGAAGCGATCACGGGCAGTGCCCCGCCTCCACCATTTCTAACTACCGAGCATATTGAGATACCACTTCGGCTTCTTAGAAAGGTTTGGTTAACTAAGGCATTTGACCTGCTAAGAGCCGAAGCCGGCGATACGTATCCTGGCGACGATGCCCCGGCTGACGTGCATGGTGAGTTTGTTCCTTGCTCCGTCTATTACGAACCAGATTCTGTTTGGCCCGAAAAACTTGAAACTGCTTTGCATCAGTCTTTGCATACTAGGGACACGTTTGTGGCGGTGCTATCCTCAGGAAACGAACAGAAATCCAATGCATTAAAAGATGCGTGTTCGGTTGAAGAAGTCTTAGCTGAAATAGGCGGGCTGAAGGATACCGGTGAGATATCGCCTCTTAACCTAGCTAGTTTCCTGGCTGAAAATGGTCTTCTTCCGATGTACGGAATGCCCACGAGGGTTAGGAATCTCTATCTTGGTCCAGTACTTGAAGGTGGCGGAAGCAACTCTTGGGATACAATTGATCGCGAGTTAGATATCGCAATCTACGAGTTCGCTCCGGGTCGATCTCTCATTCGCGACAAGCAGAAACACACATCGGTCGGGTTTACCTCTTCACTGGGACGCATAATTAAATCTCCCAATGGGCACGTTAGAATCGCGCCAAAGCCTAGTCAAAAATGGTGGACCGAAACGGCTTTCATAGCAGATTGCCCGAGTTGCGGTGCCATCAACTCCTCCGACACTCAAGTAGTTAATTCAGCGTTTTGCGGAGATTGTTCGTCAAAAATTGATCCGTCCGCCTACAATGAATATGTGATGCCGGACGGGTTCAGGACTACTTTCAAGCCTACTGATATCGATGAAGCTGAGGACTTTACCAACCTGGTGCGGAGAGAAACCTCTTCAGAGCTTGAAGAAATTTCTACATTTAATGTACCCGAAACCAACATGTCAGTTGCTACTGGCAGCAAGGCAGCAATAATCCGTCGAAATCGGGGACCTGATGTAGATGGAGAAGCCTTCTCAGGTTACACTGTAAAGCCTTATCAGCAGAAAAACATCTTAGTCCAAAAGCCAGAAAAGAAGTGGTTGAGCTCTCTGCCAAACCAATTTGTGCAGCCGGAAAGCGTTGGGTCGACTAGAAACTGGATCGCCGAACTTGATGAGCATGGCAACGAGCAAGCCGAGCAAACAGTTTACCTAATGTCTAGAAAAAACACGGACTCTCTCTATTTGGTAATGGAGAGGTGCCACGCCGACCTTTCCTTTTCCAAACTGGGGTTAAGGCAGGACAATGGTCAACGTAGTCCATACGCAACAAGTGTGCGAGCCGCAGCAATTTCTGCGACACAGCTAATCATTCAAAGGGCTTCATTGGAGCTTGATGTGTCTCCGGAAGAATTCGAGGCTCTTGAACCTAGAGTCAGACAGGGGCGACCATTACTTCAAATCGCTGATCAACTTGTCAATGGTGCAGGGTTCTCAAGAAGACTAGCGGACAAGATTGGTTCCCGTCCGTTGGTCCAAAGGCTGATATCGGACATGGTTTACAACGAGGGAGATCCTCTTGTCTCAAGTTTCCGCTCAGGCGACCACATGCAAGCCTGTTCGACGGCCTGCTACCATTGCCTCCAAAGATACGGAAACAGGAACTACCATGGACTACTAGACTGGCGATTGGGCATTGGCTTCCTGAGAGCGATGCTAGATGTGGACTATAAAGCAGGGTTGGATGGTGACTTTTCATCACACTTCGAGCTTGCCGACTGGCTTCAACAAGCAGAACGCATTGCAAAGGAAATTTGGAGTCATAACCCGAACGCCAGATCTATTCGGAAGATTGGGAGGGCGGGCCTTAGTGCCATATCAGAGGGATCAGGCACAGGAGAAATTAACTACCTGATTGTACACCCATTCTGGAAAACCGCACCAACTTCTCATCAGCAAAACATCCTAGCAGATGCGACCGAAAGTATTGGTGGAAAGGTGCTTTTTGTAGACTCGTTTGAAGCTTCAACCAGGCCGATCCGAGCTTTGGATGCTGCAAGAGCGAGAAATTTTTGATGTTCAGGCTCAAAACCGAAAATTCTCCTCCAATCTACACATCAGTCATGGCATACGGGCTAGCAAAACCTTCTGGAGGCCTTTGAGTATCGGATGACAGGAAAAAACGACACTCCACACTATCCGGTTGCTGTTGACTTGTTCTGCGGCGCGGGTGGGCTGACTTATGGCTTGTGGAAAGCTGGAGTGAAGGTAGCCTACGGAGTGGACCTAGATCCCAAATGTAGACATGCGCTTGAGGCCAACTCAAGCGCTAGGTTCTATCAAGAGGATGTCGCCAAATTATCTTGTGAAACAGTTGACTCGATGTTTGGAGATGCCAAAGTTCGTTTATTGGCGGGATGTGCTCCCTGTCAGCCATTTTCCACCTATTCGCATAGTCGAAAATCAAGCGACGACCGATGGAACTTGTTGTTGCATTTTCAACGGATCGTGGAAGGCGTTCGCCCCGAACTGGTGACTATGGAGAATGTTTCGGGGCTTTCTAAGCGAGAGGTTTGGCGTGATTTTGTTCTTACTCTGAATGACTTAGGGTACTCAGTGTCTTGGCGTATAGTTGATTGCACTAGGTTTGGAATACCTCAGACAAGAAAGCGCTTAGTTTTAGTTGCTTCACTTTTGGGAAAAATATCCTTCTCCGACCCTGAGGAGCCCGAAATTGTTACTGTAAAAGACGCCATTGGGGGCCTGCCAAAAATTGCGGCCGGCCAAAAATGCAACAGAGATAAACTTCATACGTCTTCAGTGCTTAGTGAATTAAACTTAGATAGAATACGCGCATCCGTTCCGGGTGGAACCTGGAGAGACTGGCCATCGGAGCTGCGAGCCGAGTGCCACAAAAGAAGTTCAGGTAAGAGTTATCCGTCTGTATACGGCAGGATGGAGTGGGATAAGCCAGCACCCACAATGACGACTCAATGCTACGGTTTTGGAAATGGTAGGTTTGGTCATCCTGAACAAGACAGGGCCATCAGCCTCCGGGAGGCCGCTATCATTCAATCATTTCCGAGTTCATACGAATTTTGGAGCGACAAAGAAGAGTTTTCATTCAAACATGTGGGAACTCTGATTGGGAATGCTGTGCCGCCGAAACTGGGGGAAGCAATTGGGAACTGCATGGTCGAACATGCTACACAGCACTTTGGGCATAAGGCTGTTGATTGTCGCTGAGAACTGTAAGCGGTTTGCCGCCCCCACACTTTCGTGCTGCCGCTTTATCTGCGATTCAGAGGCTTCTTTGATTTGTGGGGAGTTTCTTGATGGGAGTTACGAGCGAGTTTCTGGCAACGTTGCTGCGTCGGGCGGATGGTAAGCGTAATTGACCGCCGGAGTTGAAGGCCCGGATCGTGGCGGATATACTAAACCGGCCCGCCAGTGGGTGCGTTTCCGGTACGTTTCGGCGGCCTCTTCGCATTTGGTATGCGTGGGCAGGTACATGACGCTCACCAGGCCGGCCGTTCGATGTAGAGCGCCGGCGGATGTCTCTGGTCTTGTTCCTGACTCTGAGTTTCCATTTGGGGGGTCTTCGCGTCCAACAAGGGTGCCGGTTTTTCCGCCACCTTGCATCCCCCAAACCATTTCACGTGGCGGAGCCGTTGGGCCTTTTTGGGCTAGATAGTCGATACTCTTGTCTGCCCAGGTGTTGATCGCGGCCCGGCTGCCCTCCACTGCCGATGTGCGACATTCGCTCGCGGGAGGGTAATACCGACGCAGCAATCGTGCTGTTCCTCTGCGGAGAGGCTGAACCGCCCAGCATTGTCGAACTCCCCCTCGGGATGGGAAAATCGATGTTTACGCATCAGATATTCGATTGCGGCCAGGACTGTAGGGCTTTCGCGATCCAGTTTCTCAAGCTGGCAGATGCCGTCTGCCGCGGTCTTGATGGTGTTTTTGTTCATACATTGTAACCGCCCGATTTAGGCCGCCTTGCGGTTTTCGGCAGATGCTGGCAGCCAGTTCCAGGGAAGCAATTCGTCGAGC
>NZ_JBXWOP010000041.1:0-12714 GCF_059610965.1 Ruegeria sp. CDSB136 | reverse complement strand
CACCAACACCATGATTTATATCGGAAATAACACGATCACGACAGCGGAAACAGCGACTTACTTGGGGAATGTGGGTTCTAATCGGCAGTCTTGGTTCGCCAAAGTTGCAAACGATTATTCGGAAACTAAGCAAAATTTACCCATTACCCGCAGTTGCTTACCACATCCAGCCGCCGCATTGCTGCCCATTGAAGCTTCCATTCCCTACACCTGTAAAGTTAACTGCAAAAGGAATTCACTCAGAGCGCAAAAGACTGGGCACTACTGTTCTCTACAATTCGAGCAAAGCGAGCATTCATTTATGCAGCGATAGGTCACCAAACTTAAACCATTTCGGACACTTCAAGGTAGCACTGTAATTCTCGCCAAGTCAGAATTGCTCAAGACGAAAGGCGTTTATGCCGAAAATGCGATAAGACCACATCTATAGGACACTAGAATCACCAATCATCAAATTTGGATTTAGGAACAACCGCGCCTTTAAAACTAAGGACTTGATACACAAGATCTTGAGCATCCTTTAGCGCGGCAGTTATTTCACTGCCCAGAAGTCGAGCAGCGAGGTATGCTCCGTTAAATGCGTCCCCAGCTGCGGTAGTGTCGACAACATCGACAGGATCAGGCTCAAGCGAGGTATCTCCCTCTCCGTCGCTGCGAACAGTGGTTCCGTTCGCGCCATCTCGCAGAACAATTTCCTGAATGCCTCTGGAATGAAGGCTGTCCAAGGCTTGGGATTTTGAAACCTTTCCATAGATATCATTGATGTCATCCACCGAAGGAAAGGCCACATCCGTAGTCGAAAACATAGCGTCATAGTGGCTTTGCGCCTCAGCTACTGTGCCCCAAAGCACTGATCTGTAGTTGGTGTCGAACGCAATGACCGTGCCTCTGCCTCGCAACTCCTCACATGTCTCGATAAGTCGTTCTCTCTGATTTTTTTCAAGAATGGCAAGAGTAATGCCGCTGAGATAGACAACGTCAAAGCGCTCGAGATCACGCAGATTTGGTCGATCTTGTTGAAACAGCTGTCGCGCAGCGGATTCGGATCGCCAATAAGCGAAAGAGCGTTCGCCATGATCGTCTGTATTGACAGCGTAAAGCCCAGGATATCGACTCTTGATACTTCCAATTAGGCTACAGTCGATGCCTTCGCTCGCAATTGCTTCAATCATCTTTTGCGAAAGCGGATCACATCCTAGACATGTCAAAAAACTCACGGCTATGTCACCTCGGCAGACTGAACGAGCGAGATAGATAGCAGTGTTAAGGGTGTCGCCGGCAACGGCGATGGAAGCTGAGTTTTTAGACAAATTAATACTTGAAAACTCGACCATGCATTCACCAATCGAGGCAACGCGAACATTTTTGCGACCTCTGATTTCATCCAAAGTTGCCATCGCATTAGATCGACTTGTATTTGTAAGCAGTATCCAGGCGCTTTCTAAGGTCTGCAATAAAGCCATCCGATATCGGCGCGTCGTGGGCGATCGAATGCCAAAGGCCGACTTCATTCACATAAGCGCGCATCGACCGAAGCCCCTCTTCGAATTGATCCCAACTAAGCCCCATCGCTTCTGGCCTGATATCCAGCCCGATGCTCGAAATGGTGTCCAGCATCTCATCCGCACCATCTTCGTGAAGCATCGATCCGACCAATACGCCCAACCCAACAGGCTGGCCGTGTAGGAATTTTTTGCCAGTCATTTTTTCCAAGGTGTAGAACAGGAAGTGATCCGTTCCTTCAATGTGTCTTGGACACCAACCTGCGCCATGGTAAGTGGTTCCCCATTTCAGACCGTCGACCAGAGCCTCAATCCCGCGGTCATTCATGTCGCGAATATTGTCGATGTTCTCGACGATTGTCCTTACTTTCGAAAGCGACTGCTGAGCCAATCCTTCGTCAAAGCGCCACTTGTCCTCGATCTGCCCTTCCCTTTCGGCATAGCGCCAATCAAGAACACCTGTGTGAAAACATAGTATATCCCCGATCCCGGACCAGTTAAGCGCTGGTGGGCAGGCTGCGAGAACATCGTAGTCGATGTAGATGGCTTCGGGTACGGCCCACCCCTGATAAACCACTTTACCATCAATCCTGATCCCAGACCGTTGGCCGTAAACTGCATTGACCGAGAGCGCCGTCGGCGCCTGGAAAAAGGGAAGATTCAAGCGCCAGGAGAAGTATTTTGCGACATCCAACGCCTGCCCGCCCCCGAGGCCAACGATGGCTCGAATTTCACCGAGTTTAGTTACATCCTGCTCAAGGTCGCTGCGTTCTATTGAGCCACAGAAATAGGTCTTGCAATCCGCTCCTTCGAAGTGATGACCAAAGATCGGCCAAAGGTCTTGCATCGTGACGACCAGGAAAGGAGGATTAACGAAATTCCGAAATTCACCCAACAAACCCCTTCCAAAAACGGTGGGAAAGCCATAGTTCAATGCGCTGTGAGCGTGAGAACACTGTAGATTTGCCATTTACTACTTCATCCTTGGTTTGTGTGATGAGATATTCGGGACCAACAATTCGATGGTGACTGGAGCGAGGTCTCGAAATGCCGCAACCGGCCAAAGCGTCGGGTCAGAACAATGTATCGATGCCCCTAGGCCATCGTACTTTTCCGACCTAGACACGTTTGGCGAAGCACCAAGACATTCATCGACCGCAACAATGTGGGTCTCGGAGAAACCGGCCTTTCCCAAAATCCGTGAAACACTCAAGCAAGAAAAAAACAGTTCTGGAGCACTGCCGGTTGGCAAACTGATCACCAGGTTCGGTTTATCCTCAGTCAACGTGATCACATTCTCCGCTCTCGCTTTGACCCTCGTGCCTTTCGTGTTGGCGACCACCGGGTTTAGGGGATCAGGCGCCTCCTGCCGACAGAGCAATGTATGATTTGTAAGCTGATTCATCGTTTCAAAATTTCGGAAAAGCTGAGAAAATCGTGCTGCTTCAAACGAGGCGCAGAAGGGCCGCTGTGTCCTGCATCGAAAACGAACAGGTTACCTCCTTGATCCTCAGGCAAGTCATCGGAGGCGTCCAAACGCGCACTCGCTGCAAAAACCGTACTGCCACGAAACGCAACAGAGGTTATCCTTTGTGCAGGCATCAAAATACGGCGATCAACGGAACCGTCTGTCAGATACCGGGTGATACAACCGCCGTCCCAATGCGCGGACCAAAGCCCGCCTTCGTCGTCGCAGATCATGCCATCTGGATAACCCTGAGCCTCGGGCAATTCGGCGAAAACTCTGCGCTCACCCACTTCTCCCGAAATCGGATCAAACGGGGCGGAATAGATAATACGTTCAGGGGAATCCGCAAAGTAGATGAATTTTCCACAGGGGCTGAACGCTGGGCCGTTAAACACCGTAAATGACCAGGAGAGTTCGACCAATTCACGGCCCAAAACCCACATGCGGCCATTTGGTTTTTCTTCGTCGCGGTCGCGGCTTCCGAAAATCAAAAACTTGCCCGAGGGATGCACTGCTCCGTCATTCAGAACTTCGTCGACCCCAAGCCAGTTCTGGACCAGTGGAACACTGTCTACGAACAAACCGTCTGCTCCCCCCGCCAGGATACTTCCACTTTGCGTTAGGCAGGCAAAGGCAGCGTTTTGACCCAAATTCAACTCTTCTTCGTAACCGTCTGAAAATAAGCGCCACGCTTGGCTTTCTGGAATATCCAGCCACAGTATCGAGTCGCTGGCCTTGTCGTAACGCACGCCTTCGCCTAGGACGGTATTTACCTTGCTGGGCTGACGGATATCCGGGTTAGAAGCCATCAGTAAGTCGCACTCAGACCACCGTCGACGCAGATCACCTGACCGGTGACGTATCTGGAAAGGTCAGACAAGAGATAGACATAAGCACCCGTGCAATCTTCGGGCGTACCCGGACGTCGTAGTGGTATTCGACCTTCCGCGATATAGTGGCTCTTGAAGTCATCTGCCTCGTGTTCATGCAGACCTTCCTCGGTCAAAGCCATGCGAGTGTTGATGAAACCAGGAGCCACAGCGTTGACCCGAATTCCCTGTGAGCCAAAATCCACTGCCATGGATCGAGTTAACATTAATAAGCCACCTTTTGCGGTCGCATATGCCGCCGATCTGGGCACCCCAAAGAATGCTTGAGTGGACAATGTGTTGACAATTGCCGGGGTGGCGGAATTGCCGAGCTTGGGCAAGGCCGCTCGGGTAACGCGCAGTGCCCCAGTCAAGTTCGTGTCCAGAACTTGGGCAAAGCGGTCGTCGGTGACCGCCCCTGCATCACCAATATCGAGCACAGCGGCATTATTGATCAGACCATCCAGTGCGGGCCAATCGCTGATATCGGACAGCGCGGTCTCAATGCTCACTGGATCGCTAACGTCCAATGCACAATGGCGCAATCGGTCGGAGTACTCTTTTAAGCCCATTGCCGCCTGATCTAGGGCGGTGCAGTCCTTATCCGTCATCAGCACATCGCCACCTTGCTTTAGGCAGGCCCGTGCGACCGCAAGACCAATGCCCCGCGCTGCGCCGGTCACAAGAATACGGCGCCCCTCAAGAAGCATTGCCTTCTCCCGTCCAGCTCAACGCCGAAGTTGCTCTTGCGCGTTTGACATCACTCCAGCTCTGTTGCAGCCCATTGCATTCGGATCGATATCGCGCCGCTTCCTCTGTGATGGCATCGGAAACCAATTCTGCCTCCTCCGGCGTCAGGTTGCAGGGATCCAAATAAATTTCCTGCCACTCAATAAGATCATCGCGAACGATAATACGTGGGGTTCTGGCCGAGAGCCGATCCGCCAGTTCCCACGCATTAAAGCCTGCCACTTTGGGGTTAACGGTTATTTGCAGGCGTGTGATCGGGTTTCCGGTCCAGTCCGCGTGCCGATCCAAGGAAAACCCGGGAACACCCGACAGGTCCCTGATCCAACCGTCAACGATTGCTTCTTCATAGGATTTCGCCGTGTCGTGATCGCGTTTTTGCCACAGCTCCAAAGCCGCCATTGCGCCGACCACGCTTTCTTTCCCAGCTTTCATCGTGCGCCCAATACCATAGTGTTGCAGGTACGTGGCCCGTATTAGATTAGAATCTCCGGCAACAATCCCGCTTGTGACGCCACCCAAAAACTTATGGCCGGAGTAGATGACTGCGGATGCCCCCATCTCAATGGGCCCCCTAAGATCGTATTCCGATGCCATGTCGACAATGACCGGAACGTCGAATTCTCGGCAGCAGGCAATGAATAGGTCCATTGGCAGTTCGTTCTCTTGCACCGTGTGGTGTGACACCACATACATAGCCGCAGTTGCGCCCACCTGAAGCGCAGCGCGCAGATGCCATTCTTCACATGCGGCTGCAGTTCCAATCGGAACAACATCAGCGCCGGCCAAGCGAATAGCCTGATCCACTGGCGCGCCGTAGTTGATCATATGCCCCATCGGCAGCAGAACACGGCGCTCGCAGTCCGTCTGCGGCAGCATTTCAATGCGCGCTAGATCGATTCCGGTCAAACAAGCGGCGACAGTTTGGGTCAGAGCCGCAGCCGAGCAGGCCGTGACACAGCCGGCCTCAGCGCCGGTGAGGCGGGAAATGACCGAGCATGCGCGCGCTTGCAGCTCGTCCATATCTACAAAGGACGCCAAAACCTTGTCTACAAGTGCACGGGTGGATGGTGCAACGCGGGACGCGCCGATGCTTGTCATGGTCCCCGCCGCATTGATCACCGGCGTCAAACCCCATCGTTCAAAAGGGTCGTTAGTCATTGCAACCGCTCCCCACCGTCAGCGTTAAAAACGTGCAGGTGCTCCGGGCGAATTCCCAATGTTACGCCCTGGCCCGGTGCTACACGACCGCGTATCTCGCCCCCGGCGCGCGCAGTCAGAACGGTGCCGTGTGCTGTAGTCAGATGTATAAGTGCCTCGTGGCCCAGATCCTCCATGCGATCCACACATGCCGACCCGATCCCAAACCCTTCACTCTCATCGATTGTTACGTGCTCTGGGCGGATTCCCAGCAGTGATCCTGAACGCGGCGCAATTCGACTATCCACTGTTTCCGCCCCTGCAAGAAGCGTGTCAGCAGTGACAAGGTTCATTCGGGGGCTGCCAATGAACCCCGCTACAAAGGTGTTTGACGGGCTTTCATATAGCTCGATCGGAGTGCCAACCTGCATGACCCGCCCTCTGTTCATAACTGCGATCCGATGTCCCATGGTCATCGCCTCGACTTGATCGTGCGTGACGTAAACCGTTGTTGTTCCAAGCTCCTTTTGCATCTGAGAAATCTCTCCGCGCATCTGCACCCGCAATTCAGCATCCAGATTGGACAATGGTTCGTCAAAAAGAAACGCAGACGGTTCGCGGATCATTGCGCGTCCAAGGGCGACCCGTTGAGCCTGTCCGCCCGACAGCTGGCGAGGCTTGCGATCAAGCAACTCGCCAAGGCCCAACATCTGAGCTACGCGATCCACCTCCGAATCTACGGTGGCCTGATCAGTTTTGCGAAGCTTCAGTCCAAATGACAGGTTTTCCCTAACCGACATGTTTGGAAACAGGGCGTAGGATTGAAACACCATCGAGATGTTTCGTTCGGCCGGTGTCAGATTGTTCGCGCGTTGGTTCCCGATCATCAAGTCACCCGAGGAAATACTCTCTAGCCCAGCGATCATTCTAAGAGTGGTGGACTTTGCACATCCCGATGGGCCGACAAGCACCATGAACTCGCCCTCGTGCACATGCAGGTTGAGGCCCTTGATCACCTCGACATCGCCATAGCGTTTTGACGCGTCCACAAATCTAACTTCACTCATCTCTGTGATATCCAATCAGGAGAAATCGAAATTATGGCATCGATCTCAACGGTAATATTCCCCGGCAGCGATCCCATACCAACAGCCGCACGCGAATGCCGCCCACGCGACCCGAAAACGTCACAGAAAAGGTCGGAGCATCCGTTGATCACTTCGGGGTGGTCTGCAAATTCAGGGACGCTGTTAACCATTCCAAACACTTTACGGATTTGCGCGACATGCTCGAGCGAACCCAGTATCTCTTTCATCGCGCTGATCAGGACCAAGCCGGTCCGCATCGCGTGATGACGAGCTTCTACAACACTCACGTCGAGACCAACTTTGCCTTGGGCCAATTGCCCATTCTCCAAAAGTGGACCTTGACCGGAAAGATAAAGCGTTGTTCCGTCGACCGATCCAAGATCGAAATTTCCAACGGCATCAGGAACTTGCGGAAGCTTCAATCCCAGCGCCTCCAGTTGGGTCTCGGGTGGTGGTGAGTAAAGTGATTTGGTTCTTGGTTCGGAGCTCATATTGAATACGCCTCCTCAATCTTTTCCCGCGCCTCTGTCAAAAAACTGTCCGTGACGACGAACTCGTTTGCGATGCCGAAGGCGA
Organism: Ruegeria sp. CDSB136; assembly: GCF_059610965.1. NCBI lineage: Bacteria > Pseudomonadati > Pseudomonadota > Alphaproteobacteria > Rhodobacterales > Roseobacteraceae > Ruegeria > Ruegeria sp. CDSB136. The sequence continues at coordinate 5,324 of NZ_JBXWOP010000041.1, read as the reverse complement.
GGTTTTCACGGTCCACGAAACCCATAAGACCCCGCATCGCATCAAAAACATCATCCCAAGTGACACCTAACGCTGAAGGTCGGATATCGACCCCGAGTGAAACAACCGCTTTCAACAGCTCGTCAGCGCGGTTTGCGTGCATCATTGCGCCAATCGCAAGGCCCAGACATACCGCCTGTCCATGCAGAAACTTTTTACCAGTCCCAGCTTCGAGCGCATAAAAGATATAATGTTCAACACCTTCGATGTGACGTGGATTCCAGCCGGCCCCATGATACGATGCACCACCCCATTTCAGGGCATCGACCATGATCTCAATTCCACGCGGGCTGAGCTCCTTAATCTCATTTAACTCGGCCAACGCAGCTTCGGCCTTGGACAATGAAATCTGTGCTAAGCTTTCGTCATACGGCCAACGCTTCTCGCACTTCCCATGGGCATGAGCGAAGCGCCAGTCCATGACCCCGGTTATGAAACAGAACACGTCGCCCACACCGCCGATATTCAATGCGCGGGGTGCATCCTTAATAATATCCAGATCGATGTAGACTGTTTCCGGCACAGCCCAACCTACATATTTGACGACGCTGTTCTCTCGCACGCCAGCGCGGTGGCCGAATACGGCGTCAACAGACAGGGACGTGGGAAACTGGAACAGCGGTAGGTTTAGGCGCCAGGCAAAGTATTTGGCGGCATCTATAGCCTGTCCCCCGCCGAGCCCGACGATCGATGCAACATCCGAGAACATGGCGAGATCGCTCTCAAGCCGCGAGCGTTCCATAGACTCGACAAAGTAGACTTGGGCATCCTGTGGCAAGGCCGGACCGAAGATGGGCCACAGATCCTCCATCGTTACGATCAACATTTTCGGACGCACAAAATTTGGAATCTCTGCCAACAGGTTACGTCCGAAAACTGTAGGAAACTGATCAATATCGGCTTCTTTGAATGGCATATTCTCAACCCTTGACTGCGCCAAGGGTCAACCCTTTGACGATGTGTTTTTGAGCGACGATGGCAAAGATCAGCATGGGGATAATCGCGATGATCGACGCCGCCGTCATTGCCCCCCAATCCAGCGCGGCATAACCGCGAAAACTGGTCACGCCCAACGTGACCGTTTGTGCCTTCGAAAATGTGAGACCCAAAGCAATTGCGAGCTCGTTCCAGATCCAGATGGCATTCAGGATCGCTGTCGCTACCATCCCCGGCAAAGTGCAAGGAATGTAGATTTTTGTCAGGATTTGAAAATTGCTCGCCCCTTCTATTCGGGCAGCTTCATCAATCGCGGGATTGATTTCCCGAAAGAAGGAACTCAGCAGCCAAATGGACAATGGCAGCACATGTACCTGATACATCAACGCCAGGCCGATATGCGTGTCATAAAGACCCGTCCACTGATAAAGCGAGAACATCGGAAGCACGAATAGGAACTCGGGCAGCATATAGGCGAGGATCAACCAAACGCCGACGATGTTCCGACCCCGAATTTTCATCCGAACAAGTGCGTAGGCAGTCGGGATTGCAATCGCCAGTGACAGCGCGACACCAATGATTGTCACGATCACGGAATTTAGGAAGGTGTACTTGAACGTATCGTGCGTCCAAAGTTTCAGATAGTTCGCGGTCGTCGGATCAAATATCCAAAGGGGCGGGTTGGCCAACCCGTCCTTTTTGGATTTGAGAGAAGTCGCAAGTACCCAATACACTGGGAATAGGCTGAACAATACCATCGCGCCGGTGAAGACGTATGCCCACCATGTCGACAAACGCTCCGTAAGACGGGACTTTTGCGGCAGGTGTGTGGTAACGCTCATCCCCTTTCCTCCATGCGCTGTTGCAGCATCTGAAGAGCCAGTGCAATGAAGAGGATTAGCAACGAGAACAATATGATCGTCGCCATCGCTTTGCCAATTTGCTGATAGCTAAAGGCTGTTCGGTAGACAAATGTCTGCACAACCTCGGTCGCCATTCCCGGGCCGCCGCCGGTTGTACCGAAGACGATGTCAAAGATCTTCAGCGTATCTATCGCGCGAATGATGACCACGGTTATCAAAAGTGACCGAAGCATTGGTAGCTTGATCCGCCAGAAGATTGTGAACTCATTTGCGCCTTCAACGCGCGCAGCTTCAATCGGGTCAACGGGCAACCCGCGAAGGCCAGCAAGCAAGATGATGAAAACAAAAGCGGTTTGCCACCAGACGTCCACCGCGATTATTGACGGCATGGCCGTTGCAGCAGAGCCGTAAAACGCAGAAGGCCCAAGACCGACAGCACCAATAAGATGGTTCACGATTCCAAGAAACGGGTCGAACATCACCTTCGACATCAGGGCCACAACAATGCCCGAGACCATAAGCGGCAACATAATTAACGCACGGATCAGATCAGTTCTTATGGATAATTTATCCACCTGAACCGCCAGATACAAACCCAGAGCGACTTCGACCGTTGTTGCAAATGTCGCGAAAACCACAGTGTTTCGCATAACCGTCCAGAACTCGCTGTCAGAAAGAAGAGCGGTGAAATTAGACATGCCGACATAGTCAAACTGGTTGCCCCAATTCCAGTTGGTCAGCGACACCACCATCCCGAATCCAATCGGGTAAAGCGAGGTCATCGCAAGCACCAAAACACACGGCAGGATGAACCAGAATGCGGATGCACTGCCTAAGGGTTTGAGCAAAGAGGTCATGTCACCTTGCTATCAGAAAAGTTGTTTTGATGTTGTGAGGCGTTGCTCTGGGCCGCAAAGGATTGTGGCCCAGAGTTGTATATGGCTCAGTTGGCAGCCAGCTTCTTGAAGTCGGCCTGCGCCGCGGCGCCAGACTCAGTTGGGTCGGCACCGCCATAGATCTCCTGAATGACATCGACGATGCGAAGCGCGAATTCGCTCCAACCCGCGCGCTGGACCACCGAAGTTTGCGAGTTTGGCATGGCTGCGGCCACTGCATCGACATATCCCTGCGGGAAGCTCGCTGCATAGTCGGCATCTTCCCAAGTTGACAGTCGTGGTGCTCCGCCATGGAATTTACCAATAGTTGTCGCGTTGTCCGCGTTCGACATGTATTGAATGAACAGCCAGCCAGCCTCGGGATTGGTAGCGTTCTGCGGAATGCCATAGCCCCATTGCCAATGCGCTGTATAAGGATCGCCCCCAGCATTATCGACGGGGATCACGGAATAGCCGATCTTGCCCGCAATCGGGCTTTCATCCGCGTTCTCGAAGCCTGGGGCAAACAAACTGGCATCAATAAAGAATGCAGCACCTCCAGCCTGGAAGAATTGCGAGGCGTCGGGCCAGTCCATCGCCTGAATGTTGACAGGGCCAGCCTTCATCAACTCAGCATAATTGGCCAGGCCACGCACGATATCGGGATTATCCATTTTCGGGTTGTCCCATCCCCCCTCGAACCAGACGTTGTATGGAGCAGATCGATCGGCCGGCCCGACCGAGTTGTTTACGAAGCCAGTGATTGTGTCGATCAACGTATCTGACCGAATTCCTCGCAACACCGCACCAGCAACTGCACCGTCGCTATCTTCTTTGACTTTCTGCGCAGCTGCGATCAGCTCTTCCATTGTGGCCGGCATTTGGCCACCCAGGTATTGATCGACATGGTCCATGTTTGCGAACAGGATGTAAGTCTCAAACGATGCCGGGATACCGTGATACTCCCATGATCCGTCAATGTCGTATTTGGTGGAATCCATGAAACCTGCAGGAATGTCTGCCAAGTTGTAGTCGGGCGCAGTTAAGTCGGGATTGTCGATGAAACCCTGGAGCGAATGAACTAATCCGTTTGTATGCTGCGTATATGCTGTGGAATCCATCGGCAGAAAATAGACGTCCATCTGCGAATTACCACCCGTTCCCCTAAGGGCAACCTCCATCCGGTCGAAATACAGGTCTTCAGCCATTGTCTGCAGATTTACTTCGATACCGGTGTCGGCTTCGAACTGATCCATAACTGCGCGCACCCCATCGGTCACCGGATGTTCAGGCATCATTACAGTGACGGATTGGCCCGAGAGTTGGTCCCAAGAAAATTCCGCAAGGGCATCTGAAGCAGATAGGCCGAACGCCAGAATTGAGCCGGCGGTCAGAAGGGTAGCGCGAAAGTAATTTTCGCGGCGCTGAATGGTCATCGTTTCCTCCTGTTGATAGCTGCCCCTAAGGGGCATTGGTCAACCGAATCTCTATTTTTTTGGAAGCGGTCAACCAATTAGGCTAACAACGCGACCAATTGTCAACTTAATTCAGTGAATTTTGGCATTTCAGTCATGAGAACTTGGCATTTCGTCCCGACTATGCGAATGGTTGACCACTTGAGCAACTTGGACGCCGATATGAAAAACCGAGCCACTGACCGTGTTTATCAGGAGATCCGAGATCTGCTTCGGTCAGGTGAAATCCAGCCGGGGCACCGAATTCCGAACGAACGCAAGCTTGCCGAATCTATGAACGCCTCACGCACTCAGATAAGGGATGCGCTTTTGGTTCTTCAACGTGATGGTCTGGTGGAACGCAAGATAGGCAGTGGTACCTATTTGTCTGAACGAGCAGCGCAGATCATTGAATTGGACGAAGCGTCCGTTGATATGTCGCTCGAGCGGTCACATGACTTCCACGAAACGCTTGAAGCCCGACTGTTGATCGAGCCATCGGTCGCAGCTCGGGCGGCAGAAGCTCCAACTGCCAGCTTCTTGAATGATCTGGATGATGCTCTGGAACGGATCCTCGTTGCCCCTACATGGCTGCAGTTCAAAGAGGAAATCTACGGTTTCGCTAGGCTCTACTACGTCGAAGCTGGCAACGGATTTCTGTGTTGGACTTTTGACCAGATTGTCTCTGCGCGCCGCGCTAACAAGTTTGACGGCGGCACAGATCAGGCGCCCGTTGCAAATCTTGTACGCAAGCATTTTCATGACCGTCTTTCAAAGATCGCAGATGCGATAAGGTCAGAAGAACCCGAAATGGCTCGCTCAGAAGTAGAGAGTTTTTTAGTCGGCATGGCCGCATCATCGGCTCTATAAACATAACAGGTTTAAAGGTTTCCAAGAACATTTTGACGGGGTGAACGCCCGACAAAAACTATTACCAACTGACAAGCCAGTTAAATGAGTAGGTCGTAGCGGCCCATACTTCGAGAGCCGGAAACTTCACCTAGTGGTAGTCGATTGACGTATGTCCGCTTTCGCGACGGTTAATAATTCCGTTCGCATCAGCAGCGAACGACTGGTTTCCGCCGATATTGTTGAAAAACAACGTGTTGCTGGCGCAGAGAGAGGCGTACCGAACTGAGCGCGAGTGCCTTTCTTGT
>NZ_JBXWOP010000040.1:0-13134 GCF_059610965.1 Ruegeria sp. CDSB136 | reverse complement strand
ACAAGAAAGGCACTCGCGCTCAGTTCGGTACGCCTCTCTCTGCGCCAGCAACACGTTGTTTTTCAACAATATCGGCGAAGAGCTGACCTCCACTGCGGGTGCAAGCAGGTGATGCCTTCGAGGCGAAGCGGACGTTCAGCCTTGGTTATGAAAGCCAAATTTAACTGGACTACTCAAAGGCCGCGCATTGTCGATATTTCGTGACATCAGTTAGACTGCGAGCAGGAGGGTTCTATGCTGCGCCGACTCGCCGCGATCATGGCTGCCGATGTCGTTGGATATTCGTCGTTGATGGGCAGCGACGAAGCAGGGGTATTGTCCGCTCTCAAAACGCTGCGTTCTGAGATTTTTGATCCCGCAATTGCAAGACATCACGGGCGTCTCGTCAAGTTGATGGGGGACGGTGCTCTTGTCGAATTTGCTTCGGTTGTCGATGCCGTAACTTGTGGCGTCGAAATCCAGCGGACAATGGCTGAGGCTGCTCCGAGCCTCGCCAACGGGTGGCGGTTGCAACTTCGGATCGGAATAAACCTCGGTGATGTCATGATCGCTGATGGGGACCTCTATGGTGACGGGGTGAATGTTGCCTCCCGCATTGAAGGTCTGGCTGACCCAGGCGGTGTCGCAGTTTCTGAGAGTGTCGCGCACCAGGCAATGGGCAAGGTAGATGCCGAATTTGAGGATCTCGGTCTGAAAAACCTGAAGAACATCGCTGAACCGGTTCGGGTTTTCCGCGTAATGCCTGTTAGATCGCCCGCATCCAAACGGCGATCAAACAAGCTTCCATTGATGACCGGTGCATTGGTACTGGTTGGTCTGGGGGCTGTAGGCTTGTTAACATGGTGGATCGGCTTTGATCACGAGCCGCCCGAGGCAATGACCTTTGATGAAGCCGCTCTGTTAACAGAGCCAACAGGTCCGACCGTTGCGGTTCTGCCGTTTCAAAACCTTAGCAATACGGACGCTCGCGATTTATTGGCCGTTGGCATTGGCGAAGACATCATCGTTGAGCTGGGGAGCTACCAGGACCTCAATGTGCTGTCCCGCCAATCCACCCATTCCGTTGGATCGGACGAAAGTAACCCGCGCAGTATCCGGCAGAAATTCGGAGCGGACTATGTGCTGGAAGGTTCGGTTCGGCAGGTTGCAGATCGCCTGCGTGTGACTGCGCGGCTGATTGATACTTCAACGGGCCTTCAGGTCTGGTCGGATGCGTATGACGAAAACCTCACAACCTCCAATATTCTCGACGTTCAGTTGCACATTACGGAAAAGGTCGCCTCTGCCGTGGGTGATGCAGGCGGGGCTATCAAGCGGATTCACGCAGGACACGCGCGCGCGAAACCTCCCGAAAACCTGTCGTCTTACGAATGTTCGCTTTTGCGTGTCGGATTTATGAACCGGCGTGACATGCAAGAGCGTGTTCGCGCCTGTATCGAGCGGGTCGTGGAAGAGGAACCCAATTACTGGCGCGGTTGGGCGCAGTTGTCCGAGGCGCTTCAGACTGACGTCAAGTTTTTCACCGGCTTGTACGAAGGAACGCAGGAAGAAAAAATTGCCCGGGCCGAGGACGCCGCTCGTAAGGCCGTTTCACTCAATCCCTATTCTGCGCGCAGTCATTTTCTGTTGGCGCTTGCCCTGCAGCTTCAACGCAATCTCGACGGGTTTTTCTCATCAGCCGAGACCGCGCTTTCACTGGGGACGGACCGGTATCTGCAGGGGCAGATCGGCTATGAATTCATTTGGTCAGGGCGTTTGGATTTGGGTGCCGCACTTGTTGAAAACGCCATTGCACTTGATCCCAACGCAGCCGACCCAAACTGGTATCAGGCGCTTGCCGAGTATCATTTCTTGAATGGAAATTACGAGACGGCGTTGGAAATCTACCGCAAAGGGGCGCAGCCTGACCTGTGGTGGTCGGTTTCCATCGAGGTCGCGATTATGGCCGAGCTTGGTCCGCACAGTGCCGCTGTTGCGGCGAGAGACCGGCTCTACAGAATCCGGCCAGGCATAAAAATTGCAGACATTGTATGGGTGTATCGGCGCTTTGCGCGACCCGATGAGCTTATTCTTCCTTTTGTTGAAGCTTATCGAACTGTAGGAATGCCGGAAGGACAGTATGCCCCTTTTGATGTGGAGAGCGGGGGTTAACGTACGTAGCCATCGGTATGGAGATGGTGCGGATAAGATTGCTCACAAAGAACTCAGCCTTACTCGGGCACTCCCGCCCTTTGTAGGCTTGCCAGCCAGATCCGCCGGTTTTCGGGATGGTTTTTGATCCTGCGAATTGCCTGCGCATCGCGGAAATTGACAGTTTCGGGTTGATCTCAAGCGCATCTTTGACAGCCTCGGGGACTCAATCCAGAAGTTCAGCGCCGATGGAAAGAGAACTTTCGAGCTGCACAGCTTTGAACCGTCTACCGGTCTCTGAGTTTCGGTTTCAAACTGGTTCTGACTCTGGACCTGCCATTTTCCCTCAGTCAGAAAAATGGCAGGCACAAATACAGCGGCCCTTTTCTGCATGCGCGGTGAATGTCCGCAATGCGGGCCGCTGCAACATTGTGGGCGGGTGCCAAATGGCTCTTTCGGACCGTACTAACCGTAACCAATGGCGGTATCAGGTGGTTCGCTCCCGTTCGTGCGTCGCGCAGCATTGGTCAAGATGGGCTCATAGCTGGCCTCGGGCGCAACGCAGCATCAGGGCAATAGAAACAACTTCCACCGGCGAGAACGGCCCAAAGCCGACCTCCAATCGTTGATCGCGTCGCTGCAGTGCGGCCCGTCCGAGCCGCCGTTCGCTGCAGGTGCGAAATCCGAAGGTCGTCGAACTAGCAATCCGCAGGACAAATCTGACTTAGATTAGTCGGTCGATCTCCTGACGCTAGTTTTGTCATTTGAAAACCAAAAGCATTCACTCGCTCAATAGTTTGAAGATAGTCGGGTTAGGGCTTGCCCCCAACGGCCCAATACTCCTTATCATGCTCCTGATATCCAGCCCCCTTCATCGCTGTCATAACTGCATACCCTCACAACAGTGATTACGAAGAGTGCCATGAGGATTGCTCTGGCAGTTGGGGTTTGGAGCAAGTATTTCATTGTTCTATTTTAGTGTTGCATGATTGACCTGGCAAAGAAGTCCCGCGCCTTTTCATTGCGCCCGCCAGTAGAGCCGAACTAGACTTTGTTGCAGTTCTCTGAACGTCTGCATCCCGTTAACGCTGAATCTCAGACGATCCACCCAAAGACATACCCCGCCCCGAGCGACACCAGAACAGCAAGCAGCAGATAGAGCATGAATGGTTGCAATTTGAGCACCGGTGCGATGGCCATAGCTCCCCAGATGCTGACCGCGCCGCCCGAAACAAGAAACGCCATCGCTGCCCCTTCGGACATGACGTTGTCGATCAACCCCCGTGTCAGCGGAAGCGCAGCGTATCCGTCGATATAGGCCGGGGCACCGACGAAGACAGCGGCGGGGATGGCCCACCATTTGTCTTCGCCAACATATGCTGCCAGTGCACCCGGTGTAAGCGCCGGCATACTCCGCCGCAAATGCCGGGATCAGGCAAATCAGGATAAGCCGCGCGGTTGCCCTAGCCTGCTTGCCGAAAGAATGACGTCGCGCCTCAGACCGCCATACCCACGGATCAAAGGGCTGATCTTCACCGCATCGTGCAGCACATAGCTGGCGCGCCAGGCCATTGTCCCGAAGCCGCCATTCGCCGCTTACGCAGCTTATTTTGCAAGATGCCAGGCGACGATCATGGCTTGGTTATCGAAAACTAGTGTTCAAACATCAGCAAGCGGATGAAAACAAGCAACTTTGGCTCCGCCTTCGGCGTCTTCCAAGGTAGGCACCTGAGATCGGCAGCGATCGGTTGCGTATGGGCACCGCGCCGCGAAGGCGCATCCGGGTGGTGGGTCTAGCGGGTTCGGGAGTTCTGTCCCTTTCGCCTCCGGCGCAGTCAATGCGCGACCGACCACCGGCGCGCTGTCGGCGAGAAGTTTGGTGTAAGGATGGCGCGGGTTGGCAAAGACCACCTCGGCGGGGCCAAGTTCCACAACCGATCCGAAGTATAGCACCGCGATCCGGTCGCTTACCGCTTCGACAACCGCTAGGTCATGGCTGATGAACAGGTAGGTAAGATCGAACTCTTTCCTCAGATCGGCGAGTAGGTTCAAAACCTGTGCCTGCACCGAAACATCAAGCGCCGAAACCGGTTCATCGAGGATAAGAATCCGAGCATTTGCCGCCAGGGCACGCGCGATCCCGATCCGCTGAGCCTGTCCGCCTGAGAACTCGTGTGGGTAACGTTCGAGGAACTCCTTTCGCAGGTTCACGCTCGCGAAGATCTCGGCGATCCGCTTGTCACGCTCGGGTTTCGCCATGCCATGAAGCAGCTTAAGCGGCGCTTCCATGATCTGGCGGATCGTTTTTCTTGGATTGAGCGAGGAAATCGGATCCTGGAACACGTACTGTATACGTTTACCGAAATCCGCCGGGTCCGCATTGTTGAGTGCTGCGCCTTCAATCTGGATCGTGCCAGTGGTCGGCGGCAGGAGGCCGACGAGCATTCGCGCAAGCGTAGACTTTCCACAGCCCGACTCGCCAACAATGCCGAGGGTTTCGTTTTTCGTGACCGAAAGTGTGATGGGGTGCACCGCCTTCACCCAGCCGGACGCTGCACCAAAAAGGCTCCGACCTACGGGGAACGTTTTTGACAGGTTGTCGAGCGTCAGTGCATCGCTCATTCCGCGGCCTCCTTAAACGGCGTTTCGGGGAAGAGGCATCGTACGGCACGTGTGCCGTCGCGCTCTAACGGCACGTCGCCTTGGCGACACGCATCCTTTACGTTGTGGCAGCGGTCAGCAAAGGCACAGCCGGCAGGTAAATTGTCGACCACAGGCGGTAGGCCCGGAATGGCTTCGAGCCGTCGTTTCCCTTCGCCGAGTTCGGGAACGCAAGCCATCAGGCGCGCGGTGTAGGGATGGCGGGGATTGTCGAGGATATCGGTGGTTTGGCCTTCCTCGACGATGCGGCCTGCGTACATGACGGCGACACGGTCGCAGAGTTGCGCTACGACTCCAAAGTCATGGGTGATAAAGACGATGGCAAGCCCGCGAGATTTTCTGAGGTCATCGAGAAGAGCAAGGATTTGCGCCTGTACAGTCACATCGAGTGCGGTTGTCGGCTCGTCGGCGATGATGACATCGGGATCATTGGCCAGCGCCATGGCGATCCCGACACGCTGCCTCATGCCACCGGACATTTCATGCGGGTAATCGCTGATCCGCTTCTCGGCGTTTGGAATACGCACCGCTTCGAGCAATTCAATTGCCTTCGCGCGGCCTTCCTCTTTGCCGATCTGCCGATGCGAACGGATCGCTTCGACAAGCTGTTCTCCGACACGGTAAAGCGGGTGAAGTGTGGCCAACGGGTCTTGGAAGATGTAGGCGACGTTGCGCCCGCGCATATCGCGGAGTTGTTTGTAGGGCGCGCCGATAAGATCATTGCCCTCATACCGGACCGCGCCGCCGATGATAACCCCTGGCGGCGAAGCGACGAGGCCCATGACGGAAAGGGCGGTGACGGATTTGCCGGACCCAGACTCGCCGATGATGCCGAGGCATTCGCCCTCTTCGACATGCAGCGAGACGCCGCCGACAGCACGATAGACGCGGTGCTTTACGTGGAACTGCGTTTGCAACTCCTGCACTTCGAGCAGCCCCTTATCTTCGGATGCAGGGGCGGGTGCATCGCGCTTTACCATCGTCGCTGCCATAGGCCGCGACAGCGCGCCAGATTTCAGGCGCGGATCGAGCGCGTCGCGGACGCCGTCGCCAAGCAGGTTGATCGACATCACGATGATCAGGATCATGATCCCCGGCACAATCGACGTGTGCGGGTTCGCAATCAGCGCCGAGCGCGCTTCGCCAAGCATTGAGCCGAGATCAGCCTGCGGTGGCTGCGACCCGAGGCCGAGAAATGACAGGCCCGCCGTCTCCAGGATCATCCAGCCGATGGTTGTCGACATCGCGATGATGATGACCGGAATGACGTTGGGAAGAACTTCGGTCAGGATGATCCGGGCGTTCGACATACCCGAAAGCCGCGCGGCGTCGACGAATTCTTTATGTGCGATGCCGACGGTGATACCGCGAATGTTGCGGGCAAAGAACGGCACGTTCACCGCAGCCACGGCAATCAGCGCGTTGAACAGGCCCGGTCCGAGGGCTGCGACGATGGCGAGCGCGAGCAGGATATAGGGAAACGCCATCAGCATATCGACGCCGCGCATGATGATGTTGTCCGTTCGGCCACCATAGAATCCTGCGACGATTCCGATGGCGGCCCCAACGGTCGCAGCGATGATTGCCGCGGCGAAACCAACAGCGAGTGAAAGCTGCGTGCCCCAGAGGAGCCGCGACAGGAGATCGCGCCCGAGGTGATCGGTGCCAAGGAGCGCGCCGTCGGAGAACGGCGGCTTGAAACGGTTGCCGGTGTCCGTCACATCCGGGTCGGCCAGCGGCAGTAGAGGTGTCAGCAGAACCAGTAGGACCACCAGCGACAGAACGATCCCACCCGACATGGCAAGCCGGTTCCGCGCGAGCAGGCCGAGGAACGCCATCATGTCTTGATCCTCGGATCAAGCAGGCTTTGGGCGACATCGACGGCGATGTTAAAAAGCACGTAGCAGGCTGCCACGAAGACTACCCCGCCCTGAACTAACAGGATGTCACGTTTGAGGATGGCATCGACCAGCATGCGACCCACGCCGGGCCACTGGAAAACGATTTCTATGTAGACTGCGCCGGATAGGACAAAGCCTGCTTGAATGCCCAGCACCGGGATGATCGAGACCATCGCGGCCTTGAGCGCATGACGCCAGATTACGCCGCCTTCGGCCACGCCCTTGGCCCGAGCGGTACGGATGAAGTCCTGTCGCAAGACCTCCAACATTGCTGACCTGGCCAGACGGGCAATAACGCCGGTGGCAACGACTGCGAGCGCGATGGCGGGAAGCGTAAGGTGCGAAATGAGGGCTGCAAAGTTTCGCTCACCATATATTGGCCACATGCCCGACACAGGGAACCACCTGAGGTTCACGGCGAAGAACAGGATCATCATCATCCCAAGGAAAAACGACGGGATCGAAATGCCCAAAAGCACCACGAAGGTAATGCCTTTGTCCGCCCAGCCATACTGGTTGGCCGCCGAAATGACACCCGCGGCGACCCCGAAAATCGAGCAAAGCACAAATGCGGTTCCGGCTAGGACCAACGTTGCGTTAAACCGCTCCAGCACCTCGTCGATGACCGGCCGGTTGAGCGCGAACGAGGTGCCAAAGTCGCCGGTCACCATGTTACCGAGCCAGATGAAATACTGTTGCACCAGAGGCTTATCAAGGCCGAGATCGCGGTTCAGTTTTTCGACGTTGTCGGGCGTGGCATAGCTTCCCAGGATAGCCGTCGCCGGATCACCTGGGATCAACGCCATGATGAGAAAAACGATAATCGTTATACCAAACAGCACAGGGATCGCTGAAATCAGTCGTTTCAGAATGTAGCCCGCCATCAATCACCCCGAGTGCTTTAGGAGAAATGTGGAGGGGCAAACTCGCATGTTTGCCCCCCAGGGAGGATCAGTCTTTTGTCACGTCGTCGAGAAGTAGGAAGAACGATGGCTGAAGCGCAAAGTCTTCGACTCGATCGCTTGTGACAGCGTTCTGTTTCCAGTTCGCAACAAAGACCCAAGGCGCATCTTCCTGAACGATGGTTTGCATCTCTTTGTAGAGAGCTGCGCGTTTGTCCTGATCAGTAGCAGCGCGGGCCGCTTCGAGCAATTCGTCGACCTTCGGGTTGGAATAGTAGCCCGAGTTGAACCCGCCTTCTTCTGGCCAGGCCGAGGTGCGAAGTGCCAGGAATGGCAGCGTATCCGGGTCGTTCGTCATCCAAGCCATCTGCGCCATGTCAGCTTTGCCTTCGAGGCCAGGGTTCACGTTCCCGAGGAAGGTATTCCACTCGTAGGTCTCGATCTTTACATCGAATCCCACGGCTTCCAGGTCGGCCTGCATCGCGGTTCCCATGGCCACCGGATCAAGCATACCCGAGCCGCCTTCGGTTACGTAGAAAGTTAGCTCAGCGCCTTCGACACCGGCTTCGGCGATAAGTTCGCGCGCCTTGTCGGGGTCATATGGGTACGGCTCCAGATCGGGGTTGTAAGCCCACGCGAACGCCGGCGGTGTAGGACCGGCCGCAACATCAGCCGTGCCTTCCAGAACGTCGTTGACGATGGCTTCCTTGTTTATCGCGTAATTCGCGGCCTGACGCGCGCGGACGTCGGCAAACGGTCCTTCTTTCGCGTTCAGGATCAGGAACCAGACGTGCGGTCCAGCCTGTTCATGAACGGTGTATTGAGCGCCTTCGAACTGGCTCAGCGCGACTGGCGGAACCTCGACCATCAGGTCAATGCCGCCTGCCAGCATCTCTGCTGTCCGCGTGTTGGCATCCGTGATCGGGCGGAAGACGACCGCTTGAAGCGAGGGTGCGCCGTCCCAATAATCGGGGTTCCCTTCAATCACCACCGCCTCATTGGCGCGCCATTCGGCGAAGGTGAACGGACCCGTTCCCGAGGGATTGCGCCCAAAATCGGCGCCGTGCTGTTCCACGGCAGCGGGCGAAACGATCAAACCGGTCGGGTAGGCCAGGTTTGACAGGAATGGCGCATATGGAGCGTTCAGTTTGAATTTCACCGTGAGGTCGTCGACCACCTCGACGTTTTCGACAGCCGAGAAGAAGAACGCCAGCGGGAACGGGCCGGTGTCGTGATACGGATGGCTTTCGTCCAGCATACGGTCGAAGTTGAACTTCACCGCTTCAGCGTTGAAAGGGCTACCGTCATGAAAGGTCACGCCCTCGCGCAGGTTGAAGGTGTACTCCGTGCCGTCTTCGGAAATCGCCCAATCCGTCGCAAGCGCGGGCTCAACTTCAAGCGTGCCATCCTTGTAGCGGACAAGTCCGTCGTAGACATTCATCAGTATCCGGAAATCATTGACCGCGGTGACCGCCGCCGGATCGAGCGCTTTTGGTTCCGCGATCTGCCCGACAATAAGGACGCCGGGCGGCGTTTGGGCTGTGGCGCCACTGACCGCTCCGAGGGCCAGCGCTATCGCCGCACCCGAAGCCAGCAGTGTCCGCCTTGTGAAAGAAAAGAGCGACATTGGCTTTACCTCCGTTGTGATGTTCTTAGATTATTTTTCATGATAAATTGCATCAGGCCAAATTTTCATGATAAATTCAAGCCCACTCGCAAGGAGGTGCCCAAGTGACGATCTCAATCCTGGCTTTTGACAAAGAAACAGGCAGTTACGGGGGTGCAGCAACTACGGGAAGCCTCTGCGTAGGGGGGTGGGTGCTCCGCGGAGACGCCGAATCAGGCCTCTCAGCATCGCAGGGATCATTGCCTTCGACGATGTGGGGGACAGACACTCTCGCCGCCATGCGGGCCGGGAAGAGCGCCAAGGATGCGGTCTTGGGCGTCGTAAACGCCGACGCGGGGCGAGCGCAGAGGCAACTCGCGGCGCTCGATCTGAATGGTGAAGTTTTCGCCTTCACCGGCGAAGACAGCATCCCTGCGGCGAGAAGCCGTTCTGGATCGAACGTTATTGTTGCGGGAAATCTTCTGAAAAGTGATGACGTGATCGACGCTTGTTTCGACGGTTTTCTTGCCTCCAAGGGCTCTTTTGCCGAACGACTGTTGGCCGCGCTCGACGCCGCTTCACTAGAAGGCGGTGACAGTCGGGGGTTGCTGTCCGCCGCTTTGCTGATCGTCAACCGCAGCGCAGCACCGCTGACACTACGTGTCGACAAGTCCGCCACACCGCTATCTGACCTGCGCGCCCTTCACCAGGCCGCAACGTCCGGCATATACGCGGACTGGGCTATGCTCGTCCCAACGCTTGACGACCCCGAACGCGCAGAGCCTTACCTTGAAAAGGCGGACCAGCCCGTCTGATCCGCAAGATACTCGGCCAGCCGCGTACCGACCTTCGAATTGCCGTAACGATCCAAACCGGGCGACCAGACGGCAATCGACGCCCGCCCAGGCGCGACAATCAGGATTCCACCACCTACGCCGCTTTTGCCCGGCAGACTGACACGAAACGCAAATTCCCCCGAACCATCGTAATGGCCGCACGTCATCATGAGCGCACAAATCCGGCGCGCACGCTTTTCTGAAATAAGCCCCGCGGCATCGGGGAACTGCGCCAAAATCGAGCCCGCACGGGCGAGTTGCACGCAGCTCATCTCGATCGCACATTGGTGACAGTAGGTGCCAAAAACCCGCTCAGGCGTATTCGACAGATTTCCATGCGATTTCAAGAAATGAGCGAGCGCTAGGTTCCGATGCCCTGAGGCCTTTTCCGACTCCGCCACACGCTTGTTGATGTGTATGTCATCGTCGTGCGCCGCTGCGCGCACAAAACGAACAAGCTCGGCGAGGGCATCTTTAGGCTCTCGCCCACCAATCATAGCGTCCGTAGTGACAAGCGCTCCCGCGTTGATGAACGGGTTGCGTGGACGCCCCTCCTCTCGTTCCAGCAACACCACGCTGTCAAAAGCTGTGCCAGAGGGCTCGCGCCCTACGCGCAACCAAAGATCATCGCCGACCCGGCCCAGAACCGCAGCCAGTGCAAATACCTTTGAGACACTCTGGATAGAGAAAGGCGTTTCGGCTTGCCCGGCCCGCACTACCGCACCGTCAGGCAGAGCGATCGCGACCCCAACCTGATCAGGCGCGATCGAGGCCAACTCGGGGATGTAGGTCGCAACCCGCCCCCAATCGGCCTTTTCAATTGCTTCTGCGACCCCTTGCTCGGCAATCTGCTGTAAACCGGCAAACGTGGTGGAAATCACTCCGCGATGAACCGCTTCATAACGACGGCCTCCTGATCTTCCATTAGGCGGCGGGCGAGTTTCATGTGCTCCAGCATGATGTCCCTCGCGCGGTCAGGGTCGTCTTTTCGCAACGCCTCGATCAGCGCGATCTGGTGGTCTCGGCCTTCGCGCCAAAGCTTGTGGTTCGGCTTGGAATAAAGGCGCTTGTAGACCGTCAACTGGGTTAGAATCTCTGCAAGAAACCCAATCATGAACCCAAGGATCGGGTTCTCGGCATATTCCGCCAGCTTGGCATGAAAAAGAAGTGAGTCGACATGCTGAGCGCGCTCTTCTTCGGCTGATTCCGCAGGGGTATCGTAGCGCATCGTGATTGCGCGAAGCTCCTGAAGCTGATGCTCTGACAACCGCCCAGCGAGCGACGCAGCGTTCTCCGGTTCAAGAGCCACGCGCACTTGATAGATGTCGTCAATGGAGACGTTCTTGAAATAGAAGAAGTTAGCAAGCAGCGCGTGCGCGCGTTCTGTAGTCACTTCGCCGACAAAACTGCCGCCGCCAGGGCCCGTCTTCGTGGCGACAAGACCTTGCGCTTGCAACAGTCGCATGGCCTCGCGGATTGTCCCTTTGGACATCTGAAACCGTTCGATGAGTTCAGGCTCGCTGGGCAAGCGATCTCCCGGCTGAAGTCCCTGCTCAACCACCCACGACTTGATTTCTTCGGCGACCTGAATGGGGCGCGATCTCTTCCGTTTCGTCTGTGTTTTCTGCGAAGCCAAGGCGCTCCTCACGTTTTTAGTAGCGTAACGGCGTGATCGCCGTTAAACCATGGAATCAATTTATCATGATAAATTCAAGGAAAATATCATGGATGGTGACATCGCCGCCCAGCGTCTCTCGGCCATTTCCAAACATAGCTCAACTGAGGAAGGCGTTACGCGCCTGCCCTGGACGCCCGAGCATAAGGCCGCGCTGGACGAGATAAAGGGTTGGATGAAGGATGCCGGGCTGTCCACCGAACTGGATGCCGCAGGTACACTCGTTGGGCGGTCACCAAATGCGACAGGCAAGCCGGTCATCCTAATGGGCTCGCATCAAGACAGTGTTCCCAATGGCGGTCAGTTTGACGGGATCATGGGGATCGCCCTCGGCTGTCTTGTGGCAAAACGCTTCGAGGGCCTATGGGACGCGCTTCCCGTCGGAATCGAAGTCCTTGCCTTTGCTGACGAAGAAGGTGTTCGATTTCCGACTGCTCTGATCGGTCCGCGAGCGCTGGCCGGTACACTGGACTCAACTGTATTCGAATTGGCCGATCGGCAAGGCATCATGATGGGTGAAGCCATGCGCGCTTTCGGGGCCGACCCGAAGCAGGCGTTGACGATTAAGCGCAATCCCAAGTCAATTGTGGGGTATCTCGAAGCACATATCGAGCAGGGCCCGGTTCTTGAAGACGCAAATGTCCCAATCGGGATTGTCACGGCCATATGCGGCATTGCCCGCTATAACGTTACGGTCACTGGAAAAACCGGTCACGCGGGAACTGTCCCAATGGCGGGCCGCCGTGACGCGCTTGTCGGTGCTGCCCACCTGATTAGCAAAATCAACACACGCGCGACGGTGCTGAAAAATCTCAGGGCAACCGTCGGCACGCTATCGATTAGTCCCGGTGCAGTGAACGCAGTGCCGGGAATTGTCGAGTTCACCCTTGAAGTGCGCGCCGAAGAAGACACGTGTCGCGATCATTTCGCAGATGAAGTGGAAACGTTCGCAGATGACTGGTGCAGCACAACAGGTCTCCAGTTTTCGATCACGCGCACTTACGAACAGCGCGCTGTCCCAAGCGACGACGAGCTCGTGACGACGCTTTCGGAAGCGGCCGAGGACACGGGCCACGCTGCCCTGCGTTTGATGTCAGGTGCTACCCACGATGCGTCCGCGATGGCCGATATCTGTCCGATTGCAATGCTCTTCATTCCCTGCCGCGCGGGTGTAAGCCATCGCCCTGATGAATACGCCGATGCCTACAGCATGAACGCTGCCGTGGATGTTCTCGAACAAACCGTCAAACGACTTGCGACCAGATACGCAGATAGACTCGAACGGCCCACCAAAAAATCTTGATGACGGCTTTCTCGGCGATCCCAAACTCTCGGAGGGGAATTCTACCGACATTCCCCAAGTGGCCTGGGTTCTGACGTTAAGGTCGCCTGACTGCGCCACCTGATCAAGCGTTTTTCCGCC
>NZ_JBXWOP010000039.1:0-15649 GCF_059610965.1 Ruegeria sp. CDSB136 | reverse complement strand
AGGTCTGCTAATGCATCCCAGCTACCACACTGGATTCACAAGATGAATCCCTCACGCGTTTTGTGCAACAGAGCCTCATAAGAGCCTAAAGTCGGATATGCGGACGAACCTATCGTTCACCGGCAAAGGGAAACTAGCGACTACTTCGGTTTCAGAAAACAGACGCGGGGTTGCGAGGTTATTTCACCCCGCGCAACACTCAATCAAGTGTATTCTTGTGAATCACCCCATCCTTCATGATGAGGTCGATGTTGTTTGTGTAATCGACGAGCAATTCAACGTCTTCGACAGGGTTGCCCTTCACAAGCAGAAGATCGGCGTAAGCGCCTTCTGAAATAACACCCAAGGGGCCATCCTGGTAGGGATTGAGCGGACCCGAAAGTGCCAAAAGTTCAGCAGTCTTCGAGGTCGCTTGCTGCAGGATTTCGTGGCTGCTCCAGACTTCAAGACGATACTTAAACTCATCGTTCTGCTTGGTCAGCGCAACGGGATCCCCGATGATGTCCGTCGAGAAAGCAACGTTCTCGATCCCAAAGTCCTTTATCAGCTGCATTTGTTTTCTTGCACCGGCCTGCACGCTTAGGAATTTTGCACCAGCGCTTGGCCCCAATGCCATGACGACGGCCTCCTCTTCCAAACCCAAGAGCGAATAGAAAGGCACAAT
The DNA here is from genome assembly GCF_059610965.1 of Ruegeria sp. CDSB136. NCBI lineage: Bacteria > Pseudomonadati > Pseudomonadota > Alphaproteobacteria > Rhodobacterales > Roseobacteraceae > Ruegeria > Ruegeria sp. CDSB136. Next base: position 14,985 of record NZ_JBXWOP010000039.1, on the reverse strand, counting down.
CCACGCATCCGCATCCCTAATGGCCTGAGCACCGACTTCGGTCATCAGTTGTCCGTGTTCGATACTGATGACGCCTGCCTCAATGGAGCGTACGATGGATGCGTCTGTGTAGGCGTGCACCATCACGTAGGTTCCCCAATCAGCCGCCGCTTGCACAGAAGCCTCCAACTCTTCGGGCAGTCCCTGCACCGTATGCAGGGGATCAACGCTGGAGGATACGCCGCCTCCAGCCATGACTTTGATCTACACTGCACCAAGCCGCAGGGCCTCGCGTGTCGCACGAAGTGTTTCAGGCACACCATCTGCCAAAAACTCTACGTGCTGATTGAAGAAAGACTGACGCCCGTCAGGTCGCACGCGACATCGCCAAGACCAAGCAATACGACATCTCGATGAAACTCAGAAAGAAGGTCGAGATGCTCTTCGCCCACCTTAAACGCATCCTCGGGATGGGACGGTTCCGATTACGTGGCCCATGCGGTGCAAATGACGAATTTCTCCTCGCCGCCACCGCCCAAAACATCCGCAAATTGGCCAAGATCTTTCCCGCACCGCAGCAAATGCGCAAAGCCTGAATGGAAAGGCACTCGCGCTCTGTTCAAAGCACCACTTTCTGCGTCAGAAACACGTTGTTTTTCAACAGAATGGGCTCGAAGAAGACGTTCGCCCGAACATCGCGAGCGACCGCTATGCGGACCAAGCGGCTTTATGTTCCAACCACTAAGCGTCCGTTTTTGGTGCGGCGTTTAACAAGAACTGGAACCGGGGATGATTGCGAAGAGACTGGAAGTCTGGATCATTTCGCATCCAATCCCGTTGAACGGGGCCAAGGCTCGGATATACCTTCTCAAGACACTCCAAGGCTTTTTCAGTTTCACCGATTAATGCATAAACGCAGGCCACGTTATAACCGTCGGTCGAATAGCTGTGGGTTTCCATGGCAAGAGCTCGACTCAACCACGCGCGTGCCTCATCATACCTTCCCAAGCTGGCCAAAACGGACGCCGACAATTCGAGCGGATCAGGGTTATCAGGATTGCTTTCTACCGCCTGTATAGCCCGCTTAAGGCCCATCTCAAGGTAAAGGTCACGTTCATCCAGACGTCCGAGTTCGACGAGGTCGGCAACAAGTAGGAGTGGCGACCGATAATCGTCCGGCTTGATTTCAAGAGCGCGTGTAAAATGATAGGCGCTTTGCTTATGATCCAGTTGCCCCCGGTGATAACGAGCAAAGTTATGATGCGCATCATAACAAAGCGGATCAAGCGATAGCGCCCTGCGATAAGCTACAACCGCGGCTTCATTCTTCCCGACAATCTGCAATGCCAGTCCAAGGGAGGCATGCGCTTCTGCCAAGTTAGGATCGAGATTGATGGCACGTTGAGCCATGCTGACAATGTCTTCTGACGGAAAATCTGTGCCATGCCAATCGTTAAGCCTTGCTTCGCACTCAGCCAACCCCAAGTAAGCGCGGGCGTAGTCAGGATCTTGCTGCACTGCTTCAAGGAAAAGCGTACGCGCCTTTTCAAGATAGTTTCTGGCACGCATGTGAAAGTAGCGTCGCCCCTTAAGGTAAAGAGTATAGGCGTCCACACTTTCCGTGTGCGCCTTTTCGGCGATATCAGAGTCAAAAAGCCTAACCTGCAACTGATCAATGATTTTATTGGTTATTTCGTCCTGAAGTGCGAAGATGTTAGATAGGTCCCGGTCATAGCGTTCTGCCCAGAGATGCCCGCCCGTTACACCGTCGATCAATTGAGCTGTGATGCGTAGGCGGTTGCCCGATTTTCGAACACTGCCTTCAAGAATGTTGCGTACGCCTAAGTCTCGGGCGACATCCTGCAGTTTCGTTGGACGGCCTTTGTAAGCAAAAGCTGAGTTTCGCCCAACCACAAAGAGACCTGAAAGCTTTGAAAGATCAGTGATCAAGTCTTCAGCGATGCCATCAGCAAAATACTCCTGCTCAGGGTCACCACTCATGTTCTCAAAAGGAAGAACCGCGATTCTGGGATGACTGGAGGCGTTTGCTATTGCAGGCTGCATATCGCCGGTTTGAGATCGAACGTGAAAAACTGGAACGGCGCCATCGATGTTTTTTAGCAGTTGTTCGCCTGCGTCATCGAAAGTGATGCCAAGCTTATTGCCCACCTGATCGCGAACCACTCCCGAAACAGCGATGCCACCTGGTTGAGCCAGCGCCTCAATGCGGGCCGCGATATTGACACCTTCGCCGAATATATCGCCGCCCTCAAAGAGCACGTCGCCCATGTTAATGCCGATACGAAAGTGGATCTGTCGATCTTCGGGAACGCCAACGTTTCGTTTGGCAATTGCCTCTTGAATGACAAGCGCGGATTCTAAAGCGCTAACAACGCTTGCAAACTCCGCAAGAACTCCATCCCCCATAAGCTTAACGATGCGTCCGCCAGCTTGGTTGATTGCTTCATCGAAAACGTTGGCGAGAATTTCTTGCATCTCTGCCAAAGTGGCAACCTCGTTTGCGCCCATCAAACGGCTGTAGCCGACTACGTCTGCGGCAAGAATGGCGGCTAGGCGTCTTTCCATTGGCACTTGTCAACTCCGATTGTCTCGAGCATATCACCGATATGATGATGAACGGCACTCAAAATTTGGTTCAGTTTAATCCTACATTGCGTTTCAAACACGGCAGTTCCATCGACCGTGGCTTGTCCAATACAGGCTAACCTTGCTCGTCATCGCTGGTTTGAAACCTCTCCACAGACATAGAGATGGGGTACACTACAACCGCACGCGAGTAATTCCTGCCGTTTCGATTGTCGGCCTTGGGCTCAGAGGGGTAATTCTCTGTACTTGGTATGAACGACCACTATGCGGGACAAAGCTTACATTGAAGCATTGTCCGCGTAATCGCTCTAGATCTCCTATGCTCTGTCTGGCGGAAATCTGAAGTTCGAGAACATCGGTCTTTGGTGTAGCTGGCTGACAAACATCTTTTTAAATTCGAAGTGGTGTGGCAACGTTTCGCCATCCTGAAGAACTGCATGCTAGTGTACAGACTTCCACCATGAATCTCATAAGGAGAAGACATGCTAACGAAAATTCTAACGTCTGCATTTTTCGTGATTTTGCCCGCACTCAGTTTTGCTCAAACAGCTGGGCGCAGCGTTACCATCGAAGCCGACGCGACAGTTAAGTCAGTTGATCCGGACACTCGGCTCATCGTGCTGCAAAACTCAGAGACAGGTGAAGAAGAGACCATTCTTGCAGGACCGGAAGTCAAAAACTTCGATCAAATTGAAGAGGGTGACACAGTCAAAGCGATGTACACACTGGGGATGGCTGCAAGCATTGCTTTCCCTGACGAGGTTGACAGTTTGGTTGAATTGGAAGGCCAGGCTGCAGAGGGATCAACACCGGGCATGGCTGCCGGAACAATGGTCACCTTGATTCTGACTTTTGTGTCCTTCGACAACGCGAGCTCAATCGCCACTGTGACGGACAGCAGTGGTACAGAACAAATGATCGAGGTTGAAACAGACGTTGGTCGCGAGTTTGTCGAGCAGCTTAGCCCGGGAGACAAAGTAGCTCTGAGCTTCACGGAAGGTCTCGCCGTGGGAATTGTCGAAGAATAGGCGTCCGCAGCGAAACCTCACTAGGTGAACTCTTGTTTCCTCTTTCACCACCGATAAAAAGCTCGTTCCATCGCTTCCCGCATCCCAAGCCACGTCAGCGACCGCTATGCTTTTGTAATTTCGTAGCACTCAGTCCCCTTGCTAACTTGAACACGATGTCAAAAACGCCGATGCCATTTCATTCGGACTTTCCTTGGCTTATTTCACAATTTGATACGAGTTCGGAGTTTGTTATGATTGGACCAGTGCGTTGAGAAGAAATAGATGGCCTCCCAGCGACGTCACTCACTTACATCACCGGGAGGCGACCAGACACGTCTGGTGGATGCGGCAGCAACAGAGGTAATTAAGATTTGCTAAGCACCCCAATACTTGAATCCAAAATGCACCAAATCAAGTATTTTTGCGCGCGCTAAATTTGTTTCTCACTCTCTTGGTGCTTGCTTCCATACTCTACCCTACTGGCCCGCGTTAGAAAACGTGGCCGTGCCGTGCGATTGGTTGGTCACGAGGTTAGTCAGCAGAGTCTAAAATTAGTAGGCAAGGCACCTTTTTTGCTACCTGCGGCTCAACGCACATTCGAGATAGTTTGGCAAGGCACATGGGCAGACTAAATCCCCGCGTTGCCTATCATCTCAGGTTAGGGTGGCGCGGGGAACTTTGATCCAACCCGCGATCCGCACCGTAATATGGATACCCCAAACTGCTTCCCGCGTTGTTCAATTGGTTTCCCTCCGAACAATGCGGGTTTTTTGGGGATTGAGGGGGTAACGAGTTTTCCGTCGCTAGTGGCCGATCGGGTCGGTGAATTCCGGTCCGGTCGGCGTTAGATGATCAAACGCTTGGCTACCGAAATCGTTCCGCAATTCAGGAAAAAACGAAGCCTTTTCCCTTCGGTTTTGAGGCTTGTTTGCAAGAACGGCGTTTACCGCCTATCTTCGCATCCTCATTTTGCGATATTTTTTTTGGGAGCGTATCTATGAAAACTACAACTAAGATTGTTTTTGTTTCGGCTGTTCTCGCATTCGGCGCAACGTTAGGGCACGCCAAGGACAAGAACATTCTGCCGAAAGACAATGCAGAGTTTGTAAACTACGGCGAAGAATCCGGCTGGAACATCTTTGTAGACAAGAGCCGGAATACCTGCCTGATTGAACGGGTCGATGAGAATACAAACGTTGTGCAAATGGGTCTGACCCCAGACAAGGAGTTCGGCTACATAGGGGTCTTCACCAAGGCGGACATTGAGTTCGAAGATGACAAGGTTGAACTGCTCATGGACAACAAGTTGTACTACGGCGATACAACAGCGGCGCCACCCAATCTGGCAGATGGGTATAAGGGTGGCTATTTGTTGGCCAACAACCCCGACTTCGTGGCAGATGTGATGGAGCGCGAAGCCATGATCGTAATGCCGGAGAGCAATTTTGCCTTCGAAGTGAGCCTTGCCGGTACGAAGAAAGCGATTGAAGCGGCGCGTGAATGCAATGCTTCTCTCACCAACTGATTTGTCTCAATTTCTCAAGGCCGCTCACGTTGTGGGCGGCTTTGTTTTGGCAAAGCGGTCTCAAAGACTGAGGAAAGCCGACGTTCAATGCTGTCAAACGCATCGAAACCCGGTTCGCGGCCGGATAATTTATCTGCCCCTGCGCCTGAACACGAAACGGCAAAGATAGAAACGTCTGCGTCGATATAGCAGGGACCCACCCTTGCAACTGTTCAGATAAAACTTGAACCGCTCTTCACCAACGATCCTGATCGCAGCGTTACTGTTGGCTATCAGCCCCTTTGCCCATTCGGCCAGAGTGTATTGGTAGTCTTCCGGGCGGTTTTCCATTGAAACCAGTTCCAGATGCGGATGGGACGCTTCGATCACGTCCGCGATTTCTGGCAGGTCACTTTCGGGGAAAATCTCATGTATCCTATTCATATCACGCTCTGCCGGACCAGCGTCACCCCACGTCATGGTCTGTAGGGAAAACCGGCCATCTCGCGTCATCCACTCGGCACAACGCCGGAACAGTTCCGAGTAAATTCGCAGCCTTTCTTCCCGTGACATACTGGGTTTCACGAAGTGCTCAAAAGCGCCGACGCTGACAATGGACTCGTAGGGCTCTTCAGGTTCATGATGTTCGTAGCTTTGCAGAGCCGCGGTTACGTTGGGCAGGCCTAAAGACCCGATGTAACGATGCTGAAGGGGGCTCAGTGTAAGGCCGTGTGCCGAGGCGGCTCCCAGTCGTTTGACCCCAGCGCTCAGCAGAGTGCCCCAGCCACAACCGATGTCCAGCATGCGGTGCCCCGACGCAACATTCGCGGCACTGAGGTGATAGTTGATTTTTTCGTCCTGCGCTTCGTCCAGTGTCATGCCCGGTCGCGTGAAGCGCGCTGCCGTGTAAGTCATAGATCTGCCGAGCCAAAGCGAAAAAAAATCGGCGGGCATGTCGTAGTGAAACTCAATAGCTTCCTGCGACGCCCCGGAGTTTGATTCAGTCATTGGCTGCCCCCGGCTTCAGCGAGTTCAGGCGATCAGCAATGTCTTCGATTCTGTCTTCAAAGTCGAGGAAATCATCAGGTAACAGGACCTGAGATTCGGCCTCAAGATGGTCGATGAGTTCGACGGCGCCAATGGAATCAATCCCCAGAGTAGATACGGTATCCGAACCCGAAATGTGGCCGTTTACAAGATGGTTCGGCAGGACCTTCTCGCTGGCGAGATCGCGCAGAATTGAGATCAGCCGATCAACTGTCCAGTCATTCCGGTTTTTCTGGTCCATCAAACCCGTCCTTCCCTAAATAGTTGCGCCGCCTTCTGGCGCATGAGTTTTCCACTGGAGGTGCGCGGTAAACGCCCTCCTATCGCATTTCTGATTACATCGACCTGTAAACCCAGTTCGCCAGCCACTGCAGCGCCCACCTTACGGGCTTGATCATCATCCCAGTTGCGACACTCTACTAGGAGAACAATCTCTTCCCGGTCTGCGCCTGAACGTATGCACGCAAAGGCCACGGCGCGTCCAACGCCTAGGTTCAGCGCGTTTTCCGCAACCGCTTCAACCACCGTTGCAGGGAATGCTTCCGCGCCCCGCTTCAACACGTCCTTCGTTCGACCGGTAACATACAATCGACCGCCATCCATGAAACCCAAGTCGCCGGTATCAAACCACGCGTCCGATGCGAATGCTTCAAGCCCGAGGTAACCTTTCAAAACTGATGGTCCACGGACCTGGATATGCCCCTCATCACCGGCGCCAATCTTGGTTCCGTCTTCGGTTACGATCCGGCACTCCATATCCGGCAGCACTGGCCCGCAGGAGATGTACCCGTTCCTGACAGACCACGTTTCACCAGAAGCACCACAGGAAATGCCTACGACAGTTTCCGCCATCCCATAGGTCGGCTGCACCACCCCTTTGCGCAATCCTGCAGCGGAATATGCCTCCTCGAAAGCGTCAACCACTGCCGGAAACACCATCTCGCCGCCGATCCATGCATATCGAAGAGCAGTCAGGTCCACATTTTTGGCTGTCCGGCGCGTCAATAGTTTCAACGCTGTGGGCGGAGCCGTTGTAATAGTACCACCATAGTTTGAAATCGTTTCCAGCCACGCGGCCGGGCGACGTACAAAATACTCAGTTTCCATGAGTACTAGGTTCGCTTTGCGGCTCAATGGAAGCAGAACTGCCATGAGGCCCATATCGTGATAAAGAGGTGCCCAGGACACCATCCGATCTGCCTCTGACAACTTTGATCTCTGCGCTATTGCGTCCAGGTTGGCCTTAAGTTGCCCAAAGCGAACTACGGCCCCCTTGGCCCCGCCTGTGCTGCCCGAGGTGAATTGGACGAAAGCAATGTCGTCCGGGCTTCGATCTGCCAGAAAACTATTTGGATCTAAGGATAAATCCGATTGGGCGTTGTCTTGCGGCAACTCCAGCGTGTCAACTGCAGCATCCAAGGCCTCGGGCAAGTCTGTGCCCGTCTCCTTGAGCAACAGTCTTGGCTGCAGAACGGACCAGACATCATCCACACGGTGCCGCGACCGTTCAGTCGCAGTCCGACCCGCAAAGGAAGGCAGCACACAAAAAGCCGCGCCTGCGGACCAGCATCCGAACATTGCCGCGATCTGGTCTTCGCCTCGGTGCAACCACATGGCGACGCGATCACCCGGCGATACACCGTTCGACTTCAAAAGCTCCGCGATCAGCGCGGCGCGACGGGCGATGCGTGCCCTCGGAACCGCCACACCATCTGGAGACGATTTTCCAACAAACACAAAATGTTCGGGCCAATACATTTTCATATGGAAAATCTCTTTATGCCATTTTCTAAAAGATGATCGAGTCTGAGTCAGCTATCAACTGAAAATGGTGAATCCTGCCGGACTACTTCTATCGCCCTTCGGGCAAACGACCTACAGCGCGGTCGGACTCATCTGTCACCGCATTCAGCGCTTTTTGCAAACTAAGTCGAAGCCTTTCGGTTTCGATGTCGTCTGGAAAGCTCGAAACGGCTTCGTGCCATTCCCGGCAAAACAACACGCCGCGAGTCCACAACGCGGGAAACCACATCTTGTCCCAAGTCGGCAGGACGTGGACCCGTCGCGCCGAGTAACTAACCAAAAAAACGCGTTTCGCAGAAGCGCGTGCCCAGGTTACTGGGGCAAGCGAAGCAATCCTGGCTGGGCCTCTAGGGCCATCTGCTGCCACTCCAAGAGATACTCCCTCGCGAATGCCTCGCAAAACCGCCCGCGACAGCGCGACATGGCGTTGGTGCGAAGACATGCTGATCGTACCCAACCCAAATCGTTTGACAACATTTCCAGCAAGCTGACCAGCTCTTGAAGAGGATGTAAGCGAACAAATTGGTCCAAGCGAAGGGTCAAACAAGTACGGCGACATCATCAGTCGTTGGTGCCAAAGCACGATGATTGCGGGCTCGCCGCTCCGCAATGAGTCTTCGAGGTCTTCAAATCCGATCCTCTCCCACCTTGATGTCGAAAATGCCAGCCAAATCCATGCCGCTACCATTGCTTCGACGCTGCGGTTGAGCCACGGGATGTCTGCAATTTTTCTTTTTTTTCCCATCACTTTTCACCGGCAACCGTTGTGGCTATCTTCGGCAACCGGGTTAATGAAAGCAATAAAGAGCTGGAAGATTCTTGTGCTGCGATGAACAAGTCTCTTCAGCAGGCAGGGCCCGCGGGTCGATATTCAGTCAGCACAAAGAAGGATTTTTTGGCTAATTGGCAATTTAGCTCTCTGCGGCTGAACTAAAAACTTCGGTCATTCATGTTACTGCGCGTGCTGTTGCCAGAGCAGAGGTGCTTCCGGTTTGGGCTCGATTTAGTAATTCGCGGCTTTCGGCGTGAGCGACTGCTTCGCGAACGGCGTGGCCGTCGGCTCCGCGTCATCCACTGCCCTAGACCTTCGGATTCTGCTGAATTTTGATGCAATTCAGGCTAGAAGCGGTCGGTCAGCACGAAACTTGCGAACGACAGCTTTCTCAAGCCGATTGTCAGAGCATTCGGCCAAGCCTTTGAAAACATCGGACCAGCTCAATTAGCGTAATGACTGCTTTTGGGACTAGGTTGCAAGTCGAGCTGCTGACTCGCCGCAAGGCCGCTTCTAGCCCAAAGCAGAAACGCCAAGCGATTACGCAGAAAAACCTAATCGCACCAAAAAACAGTTGTCAGTAATCCTACGCAGTTTCCGAGGATAGCGCCCATAGATTTATGTCCTCTTCCGCACTGACCTCATTAATCCTGAAGAGTTCCGCTTCGGTAAAATCCATATTTTCGACCGCAACGGCGCAATCCACACATTGAAAATCGCCCGAAAGGGCGTGGCACTCGACAACCGCGACGTCTATATTCAGAACCAGCTTGGGTTTGCTTATCTCTGTGCCGGACTGTGGGATGAGGCCGAGGCGCAATTCAACAAGACACTTTCCATGATAGAAAGCGAGGCGGAGTCTATTGCTTGGTGCGGCTATGCTTTCCTACTGCTCGGCCAGCGCGAAAAGGTGCGAGCAGTGGTTTCGGAAGCTATGGGACTGGATCCGCTGCATCCGTCTGCCATCGAATGGATTATGGGTCAGGTCGAATTTTTCAACGGCAACTATGAAGCAGTGCTTAGTTTTCTAATGGGAGCAGCGCGGCTGAACTCATTGGCCACTGCATTTGTAGCTGCGTCTTACGCGCAGCTCGGACGAGAGCGAGACGCCTCCGACGCATTGCGAGAATTCGTCACCGAACGTCACGATGAGTTCACAAGTCGAGGTATTGTGGTTGAGGATGACACAGTAGATTGCTTGGCCAGCGGGTTTCGGTCTATGTGGCGGCGACCGGATCATTTTGAGCGTCTTGCCAATAGGCTACAGGCGGCAGGTATGACCGGCTGAAGCCGGATATTACTCTATTGTCCAACCGCCGCGGCCTCAACTACGCGTTTCTCTGCGCTTTGTTTTTTCGGCGGTTCGCAGCCCAAAGCAGACTCATAAGATCGAGTCTTAGACAGGTCCATGAGCGCGGATGGGGGACGGTGGACCCAACTCACTTGAATATTTGATTTTATGCACGCTTTCTCGTACACATATGCTTTATTTTTTTGTCTTGGGGGCAGTCATGAGAACTCATTTTGAACCCACGATTACGTTGTATGCTGCAACCGCCTTAGCGCTTTCATTTGGAACGCAAGCAGTTGGCTTTGAAGGCGAAGTGCCTCCTGATACGGTGGTCCCCGCACAGACCTACTCTCCGTTTGTTGACCGATCTTATCCTGATAAAGTTCTGTTTGGTGATCTTCACTTCCACACTGAAATCTCATTCGACGCAGGGCTTGTTGGGACTTCTTTGAACATCCACGACGCCTTTCGCGTGGCCCGCGGTGAGAGGATAACTTCAAACACTGGGCAACCTGTTCAACTCATTAGGCCTCTCGATTTCCTCGCAATTACTGAACACGCGGAAATGTTGGGACTTGCGACCGCCGTTCGAGCAGCTGACCCTCGGCTTTTGGCTGACGAGTGGGGTCGTTTGACTTACGAAAGGTTCAATTCTGGGCAAGAAGGTCGGATGGAGGCGTTCGCTGATATCATCGAAATCGCATCAATCGAAGGGCGAGACCCGACCGCTGGATTGGATTTGGACGGTGACCTTTGGCAACAAATCGTGGAAACGGTCGACGAATACTACGAACCCGGCGTCTTCACATCATTGGCTGGGTACGAGTGGACATCAACTCCGAGAGGTAACAATCTCCACCGAGTGGTGATCTTCGGAGACGGCGCCGATAAGACCGGTCGAACCCGCCCATTTACCTATTTTGAAAGCGAAGACCCTGAGCCGCTGTGGGACTATCTGGCTGCGTACGAAGAAGAGACGGGCGGAAGCGCAGTATCTGTTCCGCATAACGGAAATATATCCAACGGAATAATGTTCGCGCCTACGAAATTCGACGGAACACCTATGGATGCGAAATACGCGGCCAAACGCATTCGTTGGGAGCCGATGCATGAGGTAACCCAGATTAAGGGGGATGAGGAAACGCACCCATTCCTGTCACCTGATGATGAGTTTGCGGATTTCGAAACCTGGGACGTTGCGAACATCTCGGGCACCGTCGCAAAGACCCCTGAAATGTTGCGCTACGAGTATGGGCGCTCTGCGTTGAAGGTCGGGCTCGAAGTTCAGCGGAAGACAGGCGTTAACCCATTCAAGTTCGGCTTCTACGGCACGACGGACACGCACACCGCGCTCCCAACCACGCGCGAGGACAACTACTTTGGAAAGTACCAACACACAGAGCCTTCAGCGAACCGTCACAACTTTGATGTAATCCCGGCCGAAGACCCGGCATTGCGTATCATTACGGCACAGGAGTCGGCTGCGGGCCTCACCGCTGTTTGGACCCGTGAAAATACCCGCGAGGAAGTCCATAGTGCTATCAAGCGCAAGGAAGCCTACGCGACGACCGGGCCGAGAATGCGAGTCCGGGTCTTTGGCGGCTGGGATTTTGATGCCGATGATCTGTACGCTGCGGATTTTGTTTCCAACGGTTATAAGAACGGCGTGCCGATGGGCGGAGACCTTAGGAACGCGCCTGATGGGGTTTCTCCCAGCTTCCTGATCCGTGCGCTGCGCGACCCAGACGGCGCGAACCTCGACCGAGTCCAAATTATCAAAGGCTGGGTTGACGAGAATGGCGAAACCCATGAGCGGATCTTCGACGTGGCCGTCTCCGATGGCCGAGAGATTGGAGAGGATGGCCGTGCACACGAACCAGTAGGCTCGACGGTAGACATTGAAAGCGCGACATACAGCAACTCAATCGGTTCCGTGGAGCTCGCCGGTCATTGGCAAGACCCAGATTTTGACCCGAACAACAACGCGTTTTACTATGTGAGAGTGATCGAAATTCCAAAGCCGCGATGGACGACCATAGACGCAGCTTTCTACGATATACCGCTGCCCGAGGCGGTTCCCGCAGAAGTCCAAGACCGTGCTTACACATCGCCGATTTGGTTCAGCGCCGAATAGTAAAACTAGTATTGCGACAAAGCAGGTCTTGATCATTTTCGATTCCCATGGAACAAGTTGGCAACCAGCTCCAATGGCTCGAAAGTCTCCAAAGCGTGAGGACGTCGTCTGGTTCAGTTGCAGGACAAATCAAAGACCTGTTCTGGTGCCACCGTGTCTTCTCGCTGGTAACGCCGGCAGTGGCCGCACGCTGTACTTTGCAAAGTCTGCTTCCATTATTCTGTTAGTCTACACCTTGGTAGCAGGATCAATTGGGCCCAGGCTCTAGCAGCGCTTTGGCGAAGACACGGGTGTATATCGGGATGACGACGGCGCCGTGCGGGTGGTTTATCCATCCATCACAGCAGAGTCGTTGTTTCAGGACTCGATGCCAGCATTGAGACGCACAGTCAGGGGCAATGGCCTCGTAACGGCCGCCCTAATTCGAGCTTTGAAGCGCATTGCTGAAGAAGTTCCCAAAGGAGACTTGCGGGTTGTTGTAGATGAACTATCGGCGGTCAGAGATGAGACCCGAGAAAGCGATATGCTAGAGCGCGATATTGATAAGTTCTGTGGCCACGTCGAAACCGCAATTGAAGGGACTTAGTCAACCGTCCTGGACATTTGCAGTCCAGTTCGGCAGGGGGGCTTGTGAGTGGGCCATCCACCAACTTATCGTGAAGTGCTTAAACGTCGGGATTGCCTCTAAATTCAAAAAAAGACAAAAAGCGGGCGATGAATAATGACAGCAGCGCTGGAAATTGAAATTGAAGTGTCCTTGAAGTTAAATAGACTGAGAACTAACGGAACAGTCAATTCGTTGAGAGGTCATCATGGCAGCTCCATTAGTCCAAAACTGGGAACTGACCGCGGCCGTAAAGGACATAGCCGACTGGCTGGTTCAACAGGGCTTGGAGAATGCTCCTGTGGAGCTCTGGCTAGAAGCATTCTGCAACCGTCTTGTTTCGGCAGGAATTCCACTTCAAAGAGCAAACATCACAGTGCGCGCTCATCATCCGGAGATTGGGACAGTTGCTTTCCGCTGGCACAGAGATGGCGGAAATGAACGACAGGACTTTGTCCGAAGATCGGATGCGCCTGAGGAATACGTTCTAAGCCCGATTTACTACCTTTTGGCAAACAACATTGAAGAGATCAGACAAGACCTTACAGTCGAAGAACCAGAGCTCAACTTTCCGATCTTCGACGAACTTCGCGAGCGCGGTGCAACTGACTACTTTGCTGTCAAACGGTTCTTCCTTGTTCAGGACAACGCTACGCCTGTTGACCCGATGCAGGCCGAAGAAGGTGCCATTATTTCGTTGGCAACCGACGCGAGCGGGGGCTTCACAAGCCAGCAACTTGACGGTTTGCGTCAACTGATATCTCCACTTTGCCTGACGCTGAAGTGCGGGGCAAACCGGCTGATGGCTGAAGACATAACCGCCGCGTACTTGGGAAAAGACGCCAGTAGGCGCGTTCTTTCCGGGGACATCACCCGAGGTTCATCGGAAACTATTTCAGCGGTGATTTGGTATTTTGATTTGCAAGGATTTACCAAATTGTCAGAGGCGCTTCCGGGGGATTCAATCATAGAATTGCTAAACGACTACTTCGCGGAAGCTGTTGACGTAGTCGAACGCAATGGCGGTAACGTTCTGAAATTCATGGGAGATGGAATGCTTGCCATCTTCGATATCAATCAAGTTCCAGAAGCTCGCCGCGTCGCAATTCACGCGGCAGCGGAGTTGCGGGATACCTTTGAGGATCTCAACCAACGACGGCAAGCGGATGGTTTGCCAACGACCGGCTTCACTCTTTCGTTGCACGCAGGCGATGTTCTTTACGGCAATATTGGCGGTAGGTCTCGCTTGGATTTCACAGTGGTCGGCCCAGCGGTCAATACTACCTCCCGCATTTTAGGCATGTGCAGCGCGCTCGATCAGAACATTGTGGTTTCCGACAAGGTGGCGGGCGACTTGGTGGGCTCTATTCCAAGTCTTGTTTCCCTGGGGCAATACAGATTGCGCGGAGTTGCTGAAAGACAGGAGCTGTTCACGATAGACTAACTGCCGCTGTTTGGAAGCTGCCGCAATCGGGAGTTGACCTGCGTCAAAGCATAGGTGGCTGGATCGCTGCTAAGTTGTTTGACACATGGAACAGAACCGTTGGATCAAGTACTCGCGCAGAGCGGCATTCTTGGTCATAGTGATTGCAGTGTCAGGGTGCACGGGCAGGCACCACCAAGGCAATTGGCATGGCCACGGCTTAGAAGGTTGCTATGGACCTCACCACGACGTCGATCGCGAGGTCCATTGCCGAACGCTCGAGTGAACTTGAGCCATACGCGACGCAACTCACAAAACGTTTGGCGACCAGTGTTACTTGGATTGAGATTCAGATCTTGTATCGAAACTGCCCGTTTGATGCTCAGTCCGGTAACATTGAAAAGTTTGGCCTTGGCACAATATCTTTGTAGTCCCATGAGGAAGCGGAGAAGAGACCAATGAAACGACGCGAATTTTTACTAGCGGGTACAGCAGCAGTGTTAGCCACTCCTTCCGTCGGTCAAGAAGCCCCACTCATCAAAGTCTACAAGACGCCAACCTGCGGCTGTTGTGCCGCATGGGTGGATCACCTGATTTCCGCAGGATTTCGCGCCGATACACTGAACGTGGAACAGGAGCAGCTGTGGTCGCTTAAAGAACAAATGAAAATCTCAGATGAGCTTTCCAGTTGCCACACTGCAATTGTTGGGGACTATTTTGTCGAAGGTCATGTCCCGGCAGAAGACATAAATCGACTTTTGGCCGAACATCCTGAAGGCCTCGGCCTGACAGTTCCAGGCATGCCAATGGG
>NZ_JBXWOP010000038.1:0-17058 GCF_059610965.1 Ruegeria sp. CDSB136 | reverse complement strand
CAACACCATGATTTATATCGGAAATAACACGATCACGACAGCGGAAACAGCGACTTACTTGGGGAATGTGGGCTAAAACCATTTTGACCAGAAGAGATCGCTCAACAGCAGAAACACCTTCAAGCTGACACGCAGTGCCGCTCTTGCCGAGTGGTGCGAACTTGAAATGGAATAGAGAACACCATCACTGGACTAACAGAGACGGGTTCGAATTTATCTACGAGCACTCTCGTGAAGTTCGACAATGCCTAGCATCCGAGTTTTTTCTCAGACCAGTAAATCCGCCGTGAATGGCAACTATGGCATCGCTCCGCTTGTTGTTGTATCAACGACCAAAAATATCAATTACCGCACCCGTCGTCGCTCCCACGGCCATGCCAGTTTCGGCGTCTCCGGCTAATGCGCCTATGCCAGCGCCGCCAACCGTGGCACATGCAGACAAGTGTGCAACGATAACCACTGCAGCAGCCAACTTTGTTGCAGGCTTAAAAACTCTTTTGTTCAGTGCAAACATGGCTCAGCGCTCCACAATTGTTACCCAGATCACATCCAGGACCGTTTCGTTCATTTCTTCGGGGTTGGCGGCATACCAAGCGTCTATTATGTCCATAGCCTGCTCGATGGAAACGTTTGCAGTTTCTCGGTATAGTTCCGGTATGGCAGATCCTCCTGCTCGCCCAGATTTTTTCTGCAACATGTAATCCGCACTCATTAGGTTTGAGATGCCCATTAAATACGAAAGCTTCTCTGACTTTTTGGATGCCGTCCACTCTTTGCCGGTGACGTATTGGCCGTCGGCAGATACAGGTGCGGAATTCCCAATCACCGCAAAAACGAAGAATAGTGCGACGCACACCCCTTTGAGATATTTCACTTCCAATCCCCCTTCTATGACAAATGAGCCGATTTGTGCAGACGACAAAGTCTGAACGGCCAAATCCCATCGCAATGCAGTCCGTGTAAACAAGTCAACCCTTCGTAATTTGATTAAATCTTGTGTTCGCCACAGCTGAAGAGTGTTCGATCCATTTTGGAGACGACGTCAGCAACCGCATGTCGTTTAAGCTGTCGGCAGGATAGCCTCTTGCTTACATATCCAGAGGACCTTTGGTGGCAGACTCACACGGCGCGTGTCGCGATACTCGATCGGTAGTTTAAGATTTGTTGCGGTCAGACGAATTCGAACCGGTCTCCGTTCATTATGAAGAACCGATCCTTAGCTCCTCCAAATAAAGGCGGGTTTAAGGGTCAGGTTAGTCGCAAAGCAGACATTCAACGAATTTTGGGCGACGTCTGCTTTGCGGACAGAATAGATCTTCGCATCTCATAAACAACCGCCGGTTTGCAGTACCGGTGTTCGGCTGAGTTGGAACGATTTCGGAAGGGTTTCCATGTCCCAACTGCCTGCGTTTTCAAAATCGTCAAGAATTTTCCGTCGAACGGTATCGGTGCACCTTCCACAATTTGTTCCATAACGAAGTGTTTGTGCGCAGAACATTTTATGTTGTACCATTCAGGTTCTTCACTCACATATTCTTAACTTATCTTAACTGGATTTCTGGGAGGGTAAGCCACATGCGTCATTTCTTTCTCGCCTTAGTGGTCTTGTTTGGAGGAGCGTTCCCATTTGCCTCGGCTCAGGCTTGCGACGCTAATTGTCAGGCAGCGAGAAAGGCTGCAAACCCTCTCGCCGACATCCGGGCAATCATGACGGACAATACAATTGCGTTCAAAACCGGCACAAATGACGAAGATAGCTATAACTTCCAGTTGCAGCCGGTTTACGCTTTGCCGGTCAACGAAAACGCAAATCTCGTTCTTCGTGGTATTATTCCGTTCCAAGGGCTTCAACCACAGACGTCATTGCCTCCGATTACGCCTGGCCCAACTCCCAACCCAAGTAAGGTGGAAGGTCTCGGAGATACTACTATTCAGGCCTTTTACGCTCCGACGCCTGCAGAAGGTGCTCCCGCGCTTGGCTTTGGTGCACAGGTTTCATTGCCAACAAGGAGCGACTCCGCTCTTGCAGGAGCAGGTTGGGGAGCTGGCCCCGCCTTCGTGATCTTTGGGCAAGCCGGTGAACTCTCGTGGGGCGGTGTAATCGGTCATATGTGGGGCGAGGACGGCTTCAGTACTTCGATCCTGCAGCCAATCCTTATCTACGGCCTTGGCGACGGATGGTACGCCGGCTACAACAACGTGATGTCCTACAACTGGAATGCGTCGGAGGGGTCCGACAAAGCTCTTATACCTTTGGGATTAATGGCCGGTCGTACGTGGGTCGTCAACGATAAGGGAACTGCTGTCGATGTGAACGCAGGCTACTATGCGGTCAATCGTTCGCCAATTGGCGGCCCTGACCGACAGTTCAAATTCGGTATATCGGTCTTCTTCTGAACAACTGTTTTTCGTGACAGTTCTCTGGTGCAGGAGCATCTTGCCTTGTCTGACATCAGGAACGTTTTCATTAATGCCGGAAACGGACGTTGGTTTGAACTGGAGCTACGTCTGCTTTGCGGACATTGCGGACAATCATGAGGAGTGATGTAACAGTCGCCAACGAGCCATTGCTGCCTTTTGATTCCAACTAGAATTGCAGCAAAGCAATTCTGTACTGCACACATTCAGTTATGGAAATCGCTGTCCGCGAATGCTTCTTGATTTCACTTCACCATCATTGGTTTACTAGTCATATACTTTGATGGATGGTCAAACACACAGGCAGATGCCATCTCTGCCTGTTCTTCGCGGGAAACGATGCGCATGCTTCAAAAGTTACTGACTAGCGGGTTGACGGCACTCATGCTGAGCGTGTCACCCTTGGCGTTACCTCTGTCGGCACCAGCTTATACGCAGGAAGCGGCAGCAACAGACGAGCAGGAGAGTAGGGTGTCGCTTGTCGACATGACCTCGCACACGGAACGTCTGACGGCCGCTTTGGTACGTGCGTCGCGGCTCTCGGAGGATGCGGCTCTGGACATTCAGTCGGACACCGGCAAACCCTATTGGACGGCACTGCGTTCTTTGAACGAAGCGGTTGGCAAGATGGCCAACGGTGCAGTTCTGAAAAACGAGAGCTTTCACGAAGGTCTCTCTGAGACGGCGCGGGAAGGCGCAGCTGTTATCGCCGCCTACGAGCTGTCCGGAGCGCAGGATGCAAAGGTTGAAAAAATCACCATTGCGCTCGAAGAAAATGTGACGACGCTTTACGATGCGTTTTCAAAGGCCTCCGAGAGAGCGAAGAAGGGTGCCGAGCTTTCCGCTGAGGAATTGGAGCGACTGGAGAAAATCAAGAAGCAGCAAGCTGAACTGCAGCGGCGCCTCGATGCCATGGAAAGCAAGGTCAAAAACAACAAACGCGCGATTGCTGGCCTAGAGGAAGTGCGTCGCCGGTCGGTGGCGATATCCAGTTACGGCCCGACGTCCGGCGACTTCCTCGCAGCTTTGATTGCCCTGCGCATTCTCGATGGCATTATTTGGGGGTGCCATCCGTGGTGGGGGCCATGGGGCGTCTGGTACGCTGACTACTCGGTTGTTATCATTGACACATATGATGACTATTACGATGCGGTTCCCTACGATTGGGATTACTATGGCGATGTCGAAATCGAATATGATCTCGCCCTTGCAGATGACGCTGACATCCTGATGGACGATGGCGAACTCGCGGAGACCTTCGACTATATCGAGGACGTCGATATTGACTACAGCGGGACCTTGCCCGATGAGGCACTTGAGGGTCTCGACGAGATCCAGCCGGAAGACTTTGACAATGAAGACCTAGGTCTGGATGAAGCGATGCTTGACGACTCGGATGCATCACTGGATGCAGACGTGGACACTCCGGAGGTCGATACTCTGGACGACGAGGATCTGTTCACAGTTGACACAGATAGTCTCGCTGAAGAGATGGCGCCCATAGCCGAGGAAGTCGCGCCGCTTACGGAAGACATTGCCCCCGTGATCGAAGAGGCTACCCCTATCATTGAAGCGGTGCCGATGGACCTTGGTAGCAGTGGCTTTGACGATGGTTTCGACGGCGGTTTCGACAGCTTCGACGGTGGCGGATTTGACGATATGGGCGGCGGCTTCGATGATTGGTGATCGGTAGCAGTAGGTTCAGTGTTATTAACCGCTTCAATCTGAACTGACCTTGTGAAAAGTGCCGGCAGGCAAATTCGAACTTGTATCCGTTTAGCTGGCATCGCGGCGCTGGCAGACGAATTCGAGCATGTCTCTATTAGGCCAGTGATGGTGTCCTTTTTTCCATGTAAAGTTCGCACCACTCGGCAAGAGCGGCGCTGCGTGTCAGCTTGAAGGTGTCTCGGCTGGTGAGAGATCTCTCCTGATTGAAGTGGTTGTAAACGGAGGAGTGAACAGCAGCGAATTTCTGCAAACTTCGCATGCGTCTGAAACGCTGCATGGCGCGTTCTCGTCGTCGGAACGGAAGGTGCGAGTTGTCTAAGCGATTGTTGAGCCACCTATGCGCCAGGAGTTGGGGTGAACAATCGAGACCAGCACGCTTTCGCGTGATGACGGCAAACGCTTCATACCTTCTGCCAGTCTTGCCTTGCGATCATCGAGCCAGATCTCAGGTTCGAATGGCATCGCCAGGCGCGGGCACGCCTTGGCTGTTTCTATCGGTACCAAAGCCTGTTTCAGATCAGCGTAACGCCGGGAGTGAGGCAGCCAGATATCGCCGGATCGGAAGGCTTCGCGCACCTGGAACAACACGGCGACCTCCCAGAGCCGATTGTCACCTGAGTCCTGAGCATTGAGGTGTCGATGCCATTTCGAGGTTCGGCGCAAGAAGCCAACCTGACGGGGTGCATCAGTTTGATCCTCGGCGATGACTTTT
Source organism: Ruegeria sp. CDSB136 (assembly GCF_059610965.1). Taxonomy (NCBI): domain Bacteria; kingdom Pseudomonadati; phylum Pseudomonadota; class Alphaproteobacteria; order Rhodobacterales; family Roseobacteraceae; genus Ruegeria; species Ruegeria sp. CDSB136. The sequence goes on along the minus strand of NZ_JBXWOP010000038.1, from coordinate 12,200 downwards.
GTCGCCTGCATCAAGGGCGTCGCTACCGGGGCGGCGCAGATATCAAGCGCCCGCAGCATTCTTGGGGCATAACGCCGGAACCGGTAATATCCATGAACGACATGGGACAGGGCGTCAGCCGCCATCGTGTCGGTCAACTCGGCCGCGGTTGTCACCATGTTTTCGAGTTGAGACCAGCCACACGTAAGTTCAATGGCCGCGTCAAGGGACGCACCATCCGCCTTGGCTTCCAGCAGGGCGGCACCCAGATCCTTGAAGGATCGTAATGTTTCACGCAGCGATGATCTGGCATCTGCGATACGCGCGTCAGACAGCCTCTTCGCATCCCGCCAGGTCTTGCCAACAATCCGGTCGTGGGTTTCGATCACGGCATCGGCGATGGCTGCCTTCCACTCTACCGCACAGACGGCAAGGATCGCCAGGCGCCGGTCACTCGTGATGTCGCGCAACCCGTCGGCAAAGTAGCGCTCGCCTTGGCGTCGCAGGCGGGCGACCCGATGCGGCGGTACGTTGGACAAAATGTCCGGCGAGACGCCCAATTCATGCAAAAACTCCAACCGGTCCAGAAGTCGCGATGCTCCAGCCGAGTTGCCGCCCGCCTCGAAACGGCGAAGCCAGATGAACCGGGTGACATTGCCATCAACGATCTCGGTCAACAGCGCGTCCAGGCGTTCTTTTGTTTCATCGTCGATCCTGTTGACGATCCGGCTTTCGATCTGGCGTTCAGCCGACACCAGAGCATCAGCGCACAGCCGTTCGATGACAGAGATGCCGGGCAGGATCACCTGCGACCGGCCGCACTCTTCGACAAATCGGCGCGCCAGGTCGTCGTTGGATCGGGCCGTTTCAGCCTCGTTCTCAAGCCAGGCTTTCAGACTGCGCGCGCCTTGGCCCGAGAACATCTTGAAGCCATAGATCTGGCGCAGGGCGTGCAGGTGCTGCTGGCGGGTTTGCCGACGTGCGGCATAGGGTATGACATCGTCGCCGGTCAGACCCAACTGGGCCGCGATGAAGCGCAAGATCTTTTCAGGGATGACCTCGCCAGATGACAACAGCCGCCCTGGATAGCGTAGGGCGCAGAGCTGTAGGGCAAAACCGATCTTATTCTCCGGCCGCCGCCGTTCGTTGATGTGCTCGATATCGTCGTCTGCCAGCGTGTAATGCCGCAACATCAAAGTCTCGTCAGTCGGCAGATCGAAAAGCACCGAACGCTGGCGCTCGGTCAGAATGGATCGTCTTGGCATGTTGGTTTGTCCCTGTTAATCAGATATCTGTTCGGGACACATCTCGCATCAGCAAAATCAACGACTTGCAAGGTCAAAATCCATGGGGGTTCAACTGGGACAGCGTGCGGCCATCTATGCCAGAGTTTCCACCGCCGATCAGTCGTGTGACAGACAGGTGATGGAACTGACAGGTTTCGCAGAACGCGGCGGTTATGATGTGATCGGCGTCTTCAAAGAAACGGCCTCGGGTGCCTCCGCTAATCGTGTCGCCCGGAACCGAATTCTCGATCTGGCTCAGGCACGACAGATAGATGCCGTCCTTGTCAGCGAATTGTCCCGGTGGGGCCGCTCCACTCAAGACCTGTTGGACACTTTGAACAAGCTGGCAGGCTGGAAGGTTTCGGTCGTTGCCATGAGTGGTATGACTTTCGAGTTGGACACACCGCATGGCCGGATGATGGCGACCATGCTGGCAGGAATTGCCCAGTTCGAACGCGACTTACTCAGCGAACGCGTCAAATCAGGTCTTGCCGCAGCCCGGACCCGCGGCAAGAAACTCGGGCGCCAACCCGGACAACGGCCGAAATCCGACAAGCTTGCTCCGAAGGTCGTTCAAGCCGTGGCAGAAGGTCGATCATACCGATGGATTGCACGTGATCTCGGCATCAGCAAAAACACCGTGCTCGACATAATGAAACGGCACAGGGAAAGCTCTTAAGGTGTCATTCTACCCCCAGCCGGAACAGACCCCTCTTAGATCAGAGCGCCATCTGTCCCAAAATCTCTGACGACGGACAGTCGGTGGTAGAGTTCGAGATGTTAGCGCTATCATTTGCGAGCAACATAGCAATTACACAATTAGCTTACGTTAGGGAAGTCAAAAGTTCTAACGTGTCGGAAAACCGTTAAATGTTGACAGCACTATTGCAGAGTTTTGGTTACTCCAAATTTTGCGACACATCCAATATGTGCACAGTGACACAATCCCCTACCCACCTTACGCGCATAATTCGACTATTCTGCTCGTTACTTTAGCCACGCCATCAAATCCCTATTACACCCGATAAGTATCTCTTATCATGCTTGATTGATTTTACCGGGGAATGGGCGCAGAATGCGGGCCATGAAGTGTCGGTTTTCCTTAACCAATGGACTCGCGACGGCATTGGTCCGTAACCCGTAGACCCCTGCCCCGATCCGGCAGCAAACCATATTAGATGCAGCACAGTAACCTGCAATTTTGTAAACAAATACCGGCACAAATCTGGTCCGCATCTACACTTAAAGGAACAACTCAGCGTAAGGCCAACCATGAAACATGGTGAAAACAAGCAAGAACAGTCTACAGGTTAGGGAAAATCGACACATGAAGCCCCCTGCCCCATACCTCCCCGCCGCCGCCCCTGCCCTCTCGGAAACAGATCAGGAGGCGCTCACTGATCTTTATGTGCGCGGCACACCGGAAAACACGCTGCGCGCCTATGAGCGCGACCTGCTCTACGTGACGGCGTGGAAAATGGCACGCTTTGGCGCGGCGCTAGATTGGCCCAAGTCTGAGGCCACCGCCCTCGCCTTCCTCCTCGATCATGCCCGCGATCTCAGCGACGCCCCCGCCGAAGATCACGCCCGCCAAACCGCAGAGGCGCTGATCGCGCAGGGGCTGCGCAAGTCGCTGGCCACCTGCCGCGGCTCGCGCCGGGATTGCCTGGATCGGGCCTTGCTGATGCTCGGCTGGGCCTCAGGCGGTCGGCGCCGCTCCGAGATCACCGGGCTGATGCGCGAAGATGTCTCGTTGAAGGCGTTCGACGAGACAGGTGTGGTGTGGATCTCGCTGCTGGAGACCAAGACCACCACCAAGGGTGAGACGCCCCGGCTGGTGCTGAAGGGTCGCGCGGCCCAGGCGCTGGTGCATTGGGTCGAGGTGGGCGGGATCGAGGATGGCCCCCTGTTCCGCCCGGTCTCCAAAGCCGACCGGGTGTTGAGCCGCCGCCTCAGCCCGGATGCGGTGTACCAGATCGTCAAACATCGGCTGGCACTGGCTGGGCTCCCGGCAGGATTTGCCTCGCCGCATGGATTGCGATCCGGATTCCTGACCCAGGCCGCGCTGGATGGCGCCCCGATCCAGGCCGCCGTGCGCTTGTCCCTGCACCGCTCGGTCGCGCAGGCGCAGAAATATTGCGACGATGTCGATATTGCAGAGAACCCGGTAACGGATCTGCTAGGATAAAACACTAGCTGTGACGCGTTCCGGTGCGTGCGATCCAGTCGGCGCCGCCATAGGTGATCGCCATAACGTGGACCTCGTGCGCAACATCATCGACGGTAAAGGCGATTACGGCACGTCGAGCGGCCGGGATGGCACGCAAGCCCGGCAGGATGTGATCGCGCTTGGTCCCGCGATGGGGCAAAGAGCGCAAGCTTTGTGCGACATCGGCTATTTCGGCCAATTTGCGCTGTGCGACCTGCGGACCTGCGTAATCCACGATCAATTCGGCAATGGCAATCAGATCATCGGCCACCGACGGGTGGTAGCGAAGGTGGTATGTCACTCGCCGCGGTCCAGTCGGCGCAACGCTGGGGAAAAGATATCGTCATGGCCAACGAACTCGGCACGCGGTGTAGCGGCGCGGCGGCGAATTTCATCAGCCATGGCGTCCAGTGCGACCTCACGCGCCTGTTCGTCCTCGATCATCCGCTCAACCGCAGCGGCGACAGCGGCCGAGGCCGAGGCATAGACCCCCTCACCGACTTTTTCTTTCAGGAATCGGTGGTGCCGGTCGGTAAAGCTGAGTGTGGTTTTGATCGTCATAAAATGCCTCCACAGTCATACTTTGTCATACCGGCCGCGCATGTCAAGCTTCTTTGCCTTGTAGTGCACGATGATATGGCCACAGGATATAGAAAAAACGCTTGCAAGAATCGTAGGTTGTGCTCCATTAATTACGGAAAGCAGTGAATAAAACGGCGACAAGCGTAACAACGCGGCGCCAAATGAGGGCAGAGATGGAGCAAGCAACCGCAGGTGCCACCGTATCGGAGGCGCAGCAGTCTGGCCATACACAAGAACGGATCGACCTGTTGGTGGGCGATCATGCCCGGCGCTTGTCAGAACGCCTGCAGGCGCATCGTGCGCAGCTGTTTCCGCCGGATGCCAAACGATCCCTGCGCAAATTCACGTCCGGAGAGGCGGCCGATTTGCTTGGGGTCAAGGATGCCTATCTGCGTAAGCTGCATTTGGATGGTCGTGGCCCCTCGCCCGAGACCCGTGCCGGCGGTCGGCGCTATTACTCTCCCGAAGATATCCAGGCGCTGCGCGAGCTGCTGGAAGCCGGTGCGAAGTCACTCGGCACCTACCTGCCCGGTCGGCGCGAAGGCGATCATCTGCAGGTCATCACCGTGATCAACTTCAAAGGTGGCTCGGGTAAGACCACCACTGCGGCCCATCTGGCGCAGAAAATGGCGCTGGACGGGTATAAGGTGCTGGCGATTGACCTCGACCCTCAGGCCAGTTTGTCGGCCTTGCACGGATTTCAGCCTGAATTTGACCTGTTGGATGGCGGTACGCTTTATGATGCGATCCGCTATGAGGATCCGGTGCCGCTGCGCGACGTGATTCAAAAGACCTATTTCACCAATCTCGACATCATTCCGGGCAATCTGGACCTCATGGAGTTCGAACACGATACCCCGCGCGCGCTGACGCAACGGGACGGTAACCTGTTTTTCACAAGGATCGGTGACGCGCTTTCTTCGGTGGAGAATGAATATGACGTTGTTGTCGTCGATTGCCCGCCGCAGCTCGGGTTTCTCACCATGTCTGCCCTATCGGCGGCTACGGCCGTTCTGGTCACGGTGCATCCGCAGATGCTGGACGTGATGTCGATGTGCCAGTTCCTGCTGATGACGTCGAACCTGTTGGGCGTGGTCAGCGAGGCCGGGGGCAACATGTCCTATGACTGGCTGCGTTATGTGGTGACGCGGTACGAACCCGGCGACGGTCCGCAAAACCAGATGGTCAGTTTCATGCGCTCGATGTTCGGGGATCACGTGCTGAACCATCCTGTGCTGAAATCCACCGCGATTTCCGATGCCGGGATCACCAAACAGACACTTTATGAGGTCGAAAAGGGCCAGTTCACCCGATCCACCTATGAGCGCGCCATCGAAAGCCTGAATGCGGTGAATGGCGAGATTGAAACACTGGTCCAATCTGCATGGGGGCGGATGAATGGCGCGTAAGAACCTGCTCAAGGGGCTGATGGACGCCCCCCCTGCCCTGCCTGCCGACGAGGCCCCGGCTCGCGTGGATGTGGCCAAGCCGCGCTATGGTTCGGGCGCGATCGGGGCGGTCAGCCAGTCGATCTCGGACCTGAAGTCGCGTGCGGTGCAAGAGATTGACCCGCGCATGATTGATCAGGGCGGTTTGCGAGACCGGTTGGAGGAAAACGCCGGCCTGCTGGAGCTGGTCGAGTCAATCCGTGAATACGGTCAACAGGTGCCGGTTCTGCTGCGCCCCAATCCTAACGACGGCGAACGCTTTCAGGTGGTCTATGGCCGCCGTCGTGTTGCCGCGCTGCGCGAGCTGGGCCAGCCGGTCAAGGCGCTGATCCGGGTGCTAGATGATCGCGCCGTGATCCTGGCGCAGGGGCAGGAAAACACTGCCCGCCGTGACCTGAGCTTTATCGAAAAGGTCAATTTCGCCCGCCAGATGCAGGATATGGGGTATGATCGCAAGGTGATCTGTGACGCGTTGCACGTCGATAAGACATTGATATCACGTATGCTTTCCGTATCCGACCGCATTCCCGAGGCGCTAATCCAGGCCATCGGGGCCGCCCCTTCGGTGGGTCGCGACCGTTGGCTGAAGCTGGCCGACCTGCTGCCTAAAGATCAGGTGCAACGGGCGGTGGACGCCGCGCAGGGCAATATGTCGGACGACCGGTTCGAGGCCGTTCTGACCGCCTTTACCCCACGCAAGCCCCCTGCGCCGCGAAACGCTGTGCCACTGAAAGGCGCGGACGGCACTGCGCTGGGTCAGATGCGACGCAGTGGCACCAAGGCGGTTCTGACCCTGAACACCAAAACGGCCAAAGGGTTCGAGGACTGGCTGGCAGAAAACATTTCAGAGCTTCATCACCGCTGGCAAACCGGTCGGGATGAATAACCCCGTAATAGCGGGATAAACGTGGAGCAGCGACAAGGAGGCACGAAACAGACAGGACGGAAAGAAAAGACCCCTCAGAACCGAAGTTCCAAGAGGCCTGAATTGGTGATTTAGCACCTCCGATTCTATGGCTTGTAGTTGACGGTTGTCAACTGGCGTCGAGTCCGGCGGGTGAAAAAGTTTTGTCTCGTGACAGCATATGGAACACATCACAACGACGCCCTTTGGGCGGCGGCCGGTAACGGCTGGACTGATAGAACAGGCGGTGGCCATGCAGGCGGCGCCTGAGGTAACGCATATCGACAAATGGGATCTGTTGCGCGAACTGTGTACCGCGCGCAGCGCTTACAGCGTCTCGGACCGGGATCTGGCGGTTTTGAACGCGCTGGTTTCTTTTCACCCCAATGCGACTCTGTCGGACAATGACAGCCTGATTGTCTTTCCCTCGAACGTGGCGCTGTCCGAGCGCGCCCATGGCATGGCCGAAAGCACCCTGCGTCGGCATTTGGCGGCGCTGGTCCATGCGGGCCTGATTGCGCGCCATGACAGCCCCAATGGCAAGCGCTATGCCCGCCGTGGCGCGGATGGAGAGATCGCCCGCGCCTTTGGCTTTGATCTGCGCCCCCTGCTGCACAACGCGGCCCAGATCACGGACGCCGCAGCACAAGCACGGGCAGATCAGACCCGTCTGGCCGCCGCACGCGAGAAACTATCTCTGCTCAAGCGGGATGCCCTGAAACTGGCGCTCTACGGCCAGGAAAACGCCCTGCCTGGCGATTGGGATGCGCTGCTGGCTGCCCTGCTTGAGGTTCATAAGCTTATGCGCCGCAAGTTGGACATGGATGAACTGGCTGATCTTGAAAACCGCACCTCGGACATCCTTGGGGATATCCGGGTGTTACTGGCAATGAAAACAGAAGAAATGAGCGGCAATGACAGTGAATTTGAGCGCCAGTATCAGAATTCAAAACCAGATACTCCTGAATCTGAACTTTGCCCAGAAATCGACAAGGGCGAAGGCGACGGGATCGAAAACCCTGACCCGGATCGCGATTTGCCACGGGTCCCATTGCATCTGATCCTGAAGGCTTGTCCGGATATTCTGCCCTATTGTGAACGCGATCCCCGTGAGTGGCGCGATCTGGTGGCGGCGGCCAGCTATGTGCGCGGCATGATGGGTATCAGCCCTTCGGCCTGGCAAGAAGCGCAAGAATTGATGGGGCCTGAGACAGCGGCCGTGACCGTGGCCTGTATCCTGCAGCGGTTCCGCGACATCAACAGTCCGGGTGGGTATCTGCGAGCTCTGGCCGCCAAATCCACGCTTGGGCAGTTTTCAACCGGACCGATGGTGATGGCGTTGCTGAACGGCTCTGGCCGGATGGCGGCCTGAACCATGCACTGTGAATTCCAATACTCAGTTGACAGCTGTCAACACGGTGTCTCGCGTGTCGGAAGATTTTGGTGAGGTCAAAAGAAAAGACGCAGGCCGTAGCCCGCGCCTTGATGTGGTGCAATCGAATGCTTGTTAACGGCTCGACCGCGAATTTTGAACGTGATGAGTATCGCTGGTTTTCACGTGTTTGCAAGTGCTTATTCCGATTGAATTATGTGTCTCGCGGTGACACTTTGTTTGCATTCAATGACAGGTGATTTATGCGACTAGGTCTCGATATCGGCACAAACTCGATCGGCTGGTTTTTGTACCAGACAGAAAACGGGGTCATTACGTCCGTTCTGGACGGCGGTGTGCGTGTTTTCTCGGACGGCCGAGATCCGAAATCCGGGGCGTCTTTGGCAGTGGATCGTCGGGCCGCTCGCGCGCAGCGGCGCAGACGGGATCGGTACTTGCGGCGCAAAGCGGCGTTGATGAAACGCATGGCCGAGGTCGGGTTGATGCCTTCGGACCCGGAACAGGCTCGGGCGTTGGCGCTTCTGGACCCTTACGCCTTGCGGGCCGAGGGGTTGGACCATGCGTTGCCGCTGACGCATTTCGGGCGCGCGTTGTTTCACCTCAACCAGCGGCGGGGTTTCAAATCGAACCGCAAAACGGATCGCGGCGACAATGAAAGCGGTAAGATCAAAGAGGCCAAGGCGCGGCTGGATCACGAGATGATGGTTCAGCGCGCGCGCACCTATGGTGAGTTTCTGCATATGCGTCAGAAACAGGCCCCGGATGCCAGACATACGCCTGCGGTCCGGACCCGGTTGACAATCGCCAAGCGCGGCCTGTCGGAAAAGGAAGAGGCCGGCTATGATTACTATCCCGACCGGAAGCATCTGGCGGATGAGTTCGAAAAACTCTGGTCCGCGCAAGCCGCGCATTACGATGGTCTGACCGACGAGCTGCGCGATGAGATCGCCACAATCATCTTTCACCAGCGCCCGCTGAAAGCGCCGAAGGTCGGGCCGTGTCTGTTAACCGATGAAAAGCGCATTCCAAGCGCGCATCCTTTAAACCAACGGCGGGTCTTGTTGGAAACCGTAAACGCCTTGCGGGTTACGGCACGGGGGCAGGGTGCCCGCACGCTAACCAGCGAAGAACGCGACCAGATCGTTCACGCGCTGGACAACAAGAACCACACCAAATCTCTGTCGGGAATGGCGATCAAGCTGAAAGCTCTAGGCAAAATCATCAAATTGCGCCCTGACCAGTCCTTTACGCTGGAAACCGCAAACAGGGACGCGATTGCCTGTGATCCGGTGCGCGCCAGCCTGTCGCATCCCGATAGGTTCGGGGCAGGGTGGTCGGCCCTGGATTGGGAGGCACAGTGCGATGTGATCAGCCGCCTGCGCGCGGTCCAGAGCGATCAGGATCATGCCGATCTGGTGGATTGGTTGCGAGCCACACACGGGTTGGATCGGGATCATGCCGAGGCGACGGCACACGCACCGCTGCCCGAAGGGTACGGACGGCTGGGCTTGACCGCCACGCGGCGCATTCTGACCGTACTTGAGGGGGATGTGATCCCGTACAGCGCCGCCGTTGCGGCCTGTGGCTGGCACCACTCTGATGGTCGCACGGGCGAAGTGCTTGAAATGCTACCCTACTACGGTGAAATCCTCGACCGTCACGTGATCCCAGGCAGCTATGACGCGAAAGACGACGACATCACCCGCTATGGCCGGATCACCAATCCAACCGTTCATATCGGCCTGAATCAACTGCGGCGTTTGGTGAACCGGATCATCACCGTTCACGGCAAGCCCGATGAAATCGTGGTTGAGCTGGCCCGTGATCTGAAACTGTCCGAGGATCAGAAGCGCGAGGTGCAACGCGAGATCAAGAAAAACACCGATGCGGCGATTGCGCGGGGTCAGAAGCTGGAAGAACTGGGCGTGCCCAACACCGGTGCGAACCGGATGCGCCTACGTCTGTGGGAGGCCCTAGGCGAAGATGTCATGAAGCGGAACTGCCCCTATAGCGGCCAGCGGATCAGTGTGGGTATACTATTTGACGGCTCCTGCGACGTGGACCACATCTTGCCGTACTCACGGACGCTGGACGACAGCTTTTGGAACAAAACGCTGTGTCTGAAAGAAGCCAATCGTGAAAAGGCCAACAAAACGCCTTGGGAAGCCTGGGGCGGCACCTCGCAATGGGAGGCCATCGCCGCAAACCTCAAACATCTGCCCGATGCGAAATCCTGGCGCTTTGCCCCCGACGCGATGGAGCGGTTCGAGGACGAGAACGATTTCTCGGCCCGGGCGCTGAAGGACACGCAATACCTGTCGCGCATTGCACGCAGTTACCTTGAGGCGCTGTATGACGGGCAGGATGGCAAAAGCCACGTCTGGGTGGTGCCCGGCAAGCTGACCGAGATGCTGCGCCGTCACTGGGGGTTGAATGGAATTGCCGAGTTGACAGATGTCAACTCCCGGACCGTCAAGGCCAAGAACCGCACCGATCACCGCCATCACGCGATTGATGCGGCGGTCATCGCGGCCACGGATCGCGGATGCGCATCACCGCGAGGAAACCATAGGGGCCGAACGTGACGCGCGGTCCACGCCACTGCCGTGGGAGGGGTTCCGGGCCGACGTGGCCGTGCAGATTGCGCGGATCACCGTTAGCCATCGTGCCGATCACGGGAGCGTTGATCCGACGGCGCGCAGGGCAGGGCGGGACAGTACGGCCGGGCGGCTGCACAATGACACCGCCTATGGTGTGGTCGATGGTGATACGGTTGTCAGCCGTAAGCCTCTAACCGCGCTCAGCCCCAAAGATATTGAGATCACCACGCGCGGTGCCAATATCCGTGACGCCGATCTACAACGGCACCTGGTACGCGTGACCCGAGGTCTCGAAGGCAAGGCGTTTGAGGCCGCTCTGATCGCGTTTGCGCAAACCCCGAAACTGCCTGACAACAGTGATAATCCCTATCTCGGCCTGCGTCGGGTGCGGATGATCGAGGCATTGCAGGACAGAGCGCGGGTTTCTGTAAAGGATCGGGACGGCAAAACATTCAAAGCCTACAAGGGCGACAGCAACCATTGCTTTGAAATCTGGCGTCTGCCCGATGGCAAGCTCAAGCCGCAGGTCATTACCACGTTCGAGGCACACCAGCCGGGGTTGGACAAGAAACCGCACCCGGCGGCAAAGCGACTGCTGCGCCTATTTAAGCGGGATATGGTGGCGCTGGAGAGGGATGGTGAGACGATCATCGACTATGTGCAGAAAATCACGGCTGCTCATGGCCCCTTCATTGCCCCTCATACAGAAGCAAATGCAGATGCGCGGAGTCGTGATACTGCGGACACTTTCAAGCTGATTCAAATGGGTATCGGCCCACTTACAAAAGCGGGAATTCGCCGCGTCTATGTCGATGAGATGGGCCGCCTGACCGATCCCGGCCCACGCGCTTGATCCGAAATTTTGAGAATCCAGCATTATGCAATAAAATCAGCATATTACTGATTTGCATTATTTCGGATTGTTTGTTTTGGACCAGATTATTGATATCGCCTTGGACGGGCGACACTTGTCCCGTGACCGGGGTTTTCTGAAAGTTTCCGAAGACGGGGCCGAGGTCGGACGCACGCCGCTGGACCAGATTGCAGCCGTGATCGTTCACGCCCACGGCACGACCTGGTCGACCTCTTTACTGACCGAGTTGGCCGACCGGGGGGCACCCGTGGTGCTGTGTACAGCCAACCATGCCCCGAAATCCGTGCTGTTACCGATCGAGGGCCATCACGCGCAGGGAGCCCGGTTGCGGGCGCAATGGGGGGCTAAGGCTCCGTTTCTGAAACAAGCCTGGAAACGGGTGGTCGGGGCCAAGGTGACCATGCAGGCCGCAGCTCTGGACGCCTTCGGAGAAGCCCCGGCGCCGTTGCAGATGATGGTACGCAAGATCACCTCGGGCGATGGCACCAACATCGAGGCGCAGGCGGCGCGTTATTATTGGCCTCGGATGATGGGGCCCGAGTTTCGCCGGGATACGGGGCAGGGGGGTGAGAATGCCTTGCTGAACTATGGCTATACGGTCCTGCGCGCTGCCACAGCCCGGGCGGTGGTGGCCGCCGGGTTGCACCCAACCATCGGATTGTTCCACTCAAATCGCGGCAACGCCTTTGCGCTGGCCGATGATCTGGTCGAGCCATTTCGGCCGCTGGTCGATTGCGCCGTGCGCACCATAGTGGCGCAGAGCGGTCCGCAGGTGGACAGTGCGGCCAAACAGGCGCTGGCGCGACTGATTGCCACCGATCTGCCGCTGGGGGAGGGTCTGACGCCGGTACCTCATTCGTCGTCGTCCCCATCCGCGATCATGCTTTTTTTGAGCAGCCGCAGTTCAAGAGCCTGTTCTGCCACA
>NZ_JBXWOP010000037.1:0-17604 GCF_059610965.1 Ruegeria sp. CDSB136 | reverse complement strand
GCCGTATCCACGATCATAAAATCAACCGGCTCGACGAATTGCTTCCCTGGAACTGGCTGCCAGCATCTGCCGAAAACCGCAAGGCGGCCTAAATCGGGCGGTTACTTTCTTCCAAGAGATGTCAGATTTCTTTTTACAACATGAGAAGGTCACCGATTTGAGCGAAAGAAGTGAGCTTTCCTCCCACTTGCATAAGCTAAATGGAGCCGCTGCATTGTTCGGTTTTCGCTCATTGACAAAATCAATCGAGACTACGCGAATAATTGCTACGAAGGCTGATGTAGCCTCTCTAGAGATCGCCCTTGGTAGACTAAAGAAAGACACAAAGGGCACTCGCGAACAGGTTGATAGGCTACAGTTTCCACAATCTCTTTAAGTTTCCCAACAACAGTAAGGACCTTGTATGAACTAGCAATACTTAAGGCCAGCAAAGTGTGTGCAAGTCTAGTCTAATTGGTAGGTTGAGAAAGTCGTGAGATCAAAAATAATGGGATGTGAACTTCAAAGTTCAGAGCGATAACCACTCACTGGAACAACGCTATCGTTCTAAGCCCGCCGGCTCCGCTCGGCGGGCTTTTCTACTTGTACAGCACTGTCTAAATTGTAGGAGCAAGACTTTGCAGGATTAGCCTGGTAGAAAATCTCTGGGGACGGAAATGCTTTTCGGACGCCGAACACAATTGATTAGTTCAGTCGGGGATGTTTGGCCATGATAGTCGAGCAGAGACTGAACTGGTCTGATCAGCCCCACTTGAGTGGTCCAATTTGATTGTTAGTGCATGATTGGCCTTGGGTCCATCTGGACGATTGTTTCCGGTGCCGGTGGGCGGTAGCCCAGAGCGCTGTGGGGTCGTTTGGTATTGTAGTGCTTTCTCCATTCTTCGATCAGGATTTGGGCTTCGCGTAAGCTGTAGAAGATCTCGCCATTCAGGAACTCATCTCGGAACCGAGCATTGAAGCTTTCGCAGTATCCGTTTTCCCAAGGTGACCCTGGTTCGATGTACGCGGTCTTCGCGCCAACCGCTTTGATCCACTCTTGGACGGCCTGAGCAATAAACTCCGGGCCATTGTCAGACCGAATGAACGACGGGATGCCACGCAGGATGAACAGATCGCTCAAGGCATCGATGACATTGCCCGAGTTCAGTTTCCGATCCGCGCGAATGCTCAAGCATTCTCGACTGTGTTCGTCGATGATGTTCAATGTCCGAAACGCCCTGCCGTCATCGGTCCGACAATGCACGAAGTCATATGACCAGACATGGTTGCGATACTCGGGTCGAAGCCTGACGCACGATCCATCGTTCAGCCAAAGCCGCCCCTTCTTTGGTTGTTTCATCGGCACTTTCAGCCCCTCTCGTCGCCAAAGTCTTTCGACGCGCTTATCGTTCACATGCCAGCCCGGATCTCTCAGCAGCGCTGCGATCCGACGGTATCCGTATCGGCCATATTGGCGGGTCAATTCGATCATGTCGGCCACTAACTGCTCTTCGTCTGGACGACCAACTGGCACCTTACGTTGTGTAGAGCGATGTTGTCTCAGAACGCGACAAGCTCTCCTAGCAATCCAATCCGCGGTTGCGGGGCTGGGTGCGGTTCTAATGGACCAGCACCTATGTCAAACTGAGGAAGAAACAGGAGCGTTGGTTCGCCTGAATGACATAGAGCTTCATTTTGGAGGCTATTACCTAGCAACGAACCAACGCGCGGGAAGACGCAGAGCTGTCCGCGCCGTTCGCAAATGGCTACTGCAGGAAGCACTCTACGGAAATTCAAAAGTAAATAACGAGTCGAGTGCAATTCTCGCCTCGAAAGCTAGCACAACTTAGTGGCTGCTATGGGCTCCAAGCAGCCGTTCGGTAGAATTTAATGAATGCCTGTTAAGCGGACGTAGCCGACAATCGTCTGAACAGTCTAGCTACTACAAACTGCCAATGCCGATAATTATCGTTCCAAATGGCACTGAAATCTAGCTTCCCGCAAACGGTCAGCCGTGCGTGGCGCGGTACTTGATTTGTAGTAACGTCCGCGTTGCGAACGAAACCGTATCTGGCCTCTATTCGAGATTTGATGACAATCGGCCAAAACAGAATTTGCGATCCGTCAGAACTCTTTTGTTTATCCTGCTCAGATCAAACACGAACAAGTAGCTCGTTTGATCCATTCGACTCAATGGTTAACGATTGCTTTAGTACAAGTGAAAGTAGTAGATCAGACAAGGGTACTTGCGGGACTGTTCGGTGGATGAACTTGAAAAAATACTGAGCAACATCGGGTTTTCTCAATACCTCGATGCTTTTGTTCAAAACGACATTGATATGTCACTTATTGGCGATCTGACCCTCGATGAATTGAAGGAAATCGGCATCGTTTCTCTGGGGCACCGGAAGAAAATCCTGGCGGGCCTGAAAAAGGCCGCGGAAACATACGACCCAACTGTCACTGCACCCACATCGACAAACCTTGAAAGCTCCTCTGAAGCTGAACGGCGAGACGTCACTACCATTTTTGCCGACCTCAGCAGCTATACTCAGTTATCGCGCGAACTGGACAAGGAAGATCTGCACGATGTGCTGTCTTGCTTGTATGATCGCTTCAATGAAATTGTGATCCGCATGGGTGGCACGGTGGACCGTCATATCGGCGATTGTGTGATGGCGGTTTTCGGCGCGCCGGTCTCATTTGGCAACGATAGTGAACGGGCGTTGCGGACAACCGTCGAGATGCACCGCGCCATGGAAGAGATATCTCGAAGATTTGGTCGTGAACTGACTGTTCATATTGGTGCTGCAGCTGGCAACGTTCTCTTCTCCAAGCGCGGTTACGGACAACGAAAAGACCAAGACTTTACTGTGACTGGAGATACTGTGAACCTAGCGTCCCGCCTTGCTGATCAGGCTGGCCCAAAAGAAACACTGATTGACGACAAGATATTTCTGTCTCTCAGTCAAAGCATTCATTGCGACGCTCCAGTCTCTTTACAGGTTAAAGGGTACGAAAGCCCCGTGCTGGCGCATCGGTTTGTCGGCTTCGGTCGGGCGGTCGCACAAAACAAAATTGTCGGACGTGATCGAGAAGTCGAGCTACTGGGTCGAGCACTTGACGGAACCATCTCGCGGCGTACTGGTGAAACGGTATACCTGCGCGGAGATGCGGGTATCGGCAAGACGAGGCTGGTTCAGGAAACTCTTTTAAAGGCAAAAGCGAAAGGTTTTGACAGGCATTCCGCACTGTTTCTTGACTTTGGTCTGGGAGATGCAGAGTCGCCCGTGAACAAAATCATAAGCAGTATGTGTGGTCTGGGAGAGCACGCTCAACAATCAGCGGTCATGTCCGTGATCAAGCGATTGACCGAGGCAGACGTCCTGAATGAGATTTCCACACTTTTCATGGTTCAGATTCTGGGCGTGAAACCTGATCTTGAGATGTCGGTGATGCTTGGTGCCATGAGTGACACCGCTCGGGTGGAAGGGTTGCATGAAACCATCAGACGCGTCGTGCGTCATTTCTCAGCGCAAACACCGCAACTGATTGTTTTGGAGGATGTCCATTGGGCAGATCCCAAAATGCTGCCCTTGATAAATATTCTGGTCGATGAAAGTCAGGCCAATCCGGTCTTTCTTTTGCTTACATCACGTATGGAAGGATACGTGATGGACATGGATATTGCTCCGATCGAAAGTTCAGCGCGTGTAAGAAGAATGACCCTGGGCGCTCTGAAATCGGCTGATGCGATGGAACTTGCACAGATGACCATTCGCGTCACGAACCAAATGGTCGATGAGTGTATCGAGAAGGCGCAGGGTAACCCGCTTTTTCTGGTTCAGATGTTGGCCCACGCGAACGATGTAGATGGGCTGGTTCCCAGTTCGATCCAAAGCTTGATTCAGGCCCGCTTTGACCGACTTGCGCCGCAAGACAAGAAAATACTGCATGCGGCAGCCGTGTTGGGGCAGCGTTTTACGATGAGCGCCGTGACGCAAATTGCAGAGGTGAGCGTTTACGACGAGCGCCCATTGCTGGACGCAGCCCTGATAAAACCCATCGACGACGGATATCTTTTTGCCCATGCTCTGATACGGGATGCCATTCTCAGTACTATTCTGCGGAAAGACTTGCGCGCATTGCATTTGGCAGCCGCAAATTGGTTTGAGAAGCGCGGCGTCGTACTTTATGCGCAACATCTTTCGTTCGCCGAAGACCCGCGCGCCGCTGAGGCGTTTCTCTCGGCGGCGCGTGACGCAAGAGATGCATTCCAATCAGATGATGCTCTGGATTTTGCACAAAAGGGGTTGAACTGCGATCCCGATCTAGACACGCGTGGTGCACTTTTGCGGGTCAAAGGCGATGTTCTGCGGGAGTCAGGTGACAGTGAGAAATCCATCACATGCTTCCGCGAGGCACAAGACTGCGCAGCGCATGCGTTGGACAAATGCCGTTCGTTGATCGGCATCGCTGCCGCCATGCGTATCCTGGACCGGATCGATGAAGCGTACGCGGTTCTCGACGAAGCCCAGACTATTGCCGAAGGCGGCACGCTTTTGTCTGAGTTGAGCAATATACACTATCTGCGTGGGAGCCTGCATTTCCCACGTGGTGATCTAGACGGTTGCCAGGAAGAACATTTCAAATCGCTTGAATATGCGCAGAGAGCCGATTTGCCGGAAAGGCAAGCCCTGGCGCTCAGCGGGTTGGGCGACGCCGCTTATGCGCGTGGCAGGATGTTTACCGCTCATGAGGTCATAGAAAACTGCCTGCAGCTTTGTGAACAACATGGTCTGGGTGCAGTACAGAGTGCTAATCTGTTCATGTTGGCCACAACAAAAATTTACATGAACCAGACCGAGCAGGCGCTGGCCTGCGCCTTGCAGTCAGCCGAATTGGCGCAAAAACTCGGAACACATCGTCCGGAAATCGTGTCTCGACTGACAGCGGGCTGGATCCTCACTTCGATGGCGCGGTATGCCGAAGCACGCTCGGAGATCGACAGGGGCAGCAAACTAGCCGAACGCATCGGCGCGAAACGGTTCCTTCCCTTTTTGGAAGAGACACTTGCACGCATAGAGTTCGAACAGGGCAACGACATTGAAGCAGAGAGGCTTGCCGAGGACGCGCTGACGAAAGTGCGCGAAATGGCGCTCGATACTTTTATAGGCCCTTGGGTGATGTCCACGGTTGCCCTAACGACATCAAATGCCGCGCGACGCATTGAAATTCTGCGGGAAGGAGAAGCATTGCTTGCAAAGGGTTGTGTTGGTCACAACTACTTTCGGTTTTACCGAAATGCCATACAAGCTTGCCTGAACGCAGAGGCCTTCGAGGACGCAGAGCGTTTGGCGACAGCCCTCGAAGACTACACCGCGGACGAACCGACACCATGGTCGCAATATCATATTCAACGGACCAGAGCGCTGACAAACAAAGCGCGCGGGATGCCAGATAACGAAGCATTGACATCACTTCGAACGACGGCAGAGGCGGCGAGCCTGTTCAACGCAATGCCCGTCATACGCAAAAAACCCTATCAAACGGCGGCGACCTAAAACTGATCGCACCTGCAGGAAAGGATACAACCCATGACCGAGACACAATCCTTGGGGACCGAAACAACGCAGGTTGTAAGCGACGATCAATGGGCTATCGTTCTTGAGGCGTTGCCGGATGCGGTGACGTTAAGCGAACCCCTCGAGTTGCGAGCATCATTCGATGTCTTAAACGTCGCCAAAGGAGATATCCTGCCGCCAAGCGGGATGTATGTTGTGCTCGAGGGCAATATCGCCCTTTTGCAAACTGACGAGAAGCTCGCGCGCGCCGAAACGGGAGATTATTTTTACGAGGCGCACCTTGCATATACGGAACTGCCGGTTGGCCTGACCGCCCAAGCAGAGCAAAACACAACTCTGGCTTACTTGTCGCGCAACAAATGGAGCGATCTGAAGAACGAGACACGCGAAGTATTTGTCTCAACGCTCTTTGGCGACCTGGTGAATGTCTACATGCAGGACTTCCAGCAATCCATCAATTGCTGCAGCGTTACTGCTGCGGCGTTGAGTATGACCGCACTTGGCTTCTCTTGCGAGGTCAATGACATCTTCCGGAAGGTCAACTTGCCGAGTTCCTATGTCGTCAACACGGGTATCGCGCTGGGTGAGCTTTTCGATATCGCTTGCAACTACATCCACACGGTTGGTCTTCGGGATCGGGTCAAAGTGACGCCTTTCTTCATGGACCCTGAAACAACCAGCGCGGAAACGTTGATGGAAGCCATTCTCGAATCCGAGCGTGTTGCGGGCAAAGACGATATCATTGTTGCCAATTTTCAGGTCGGCATTGCACACGGTCGTCCGATGCCCGGGGGGCATTTTGCCGTGATCGCCAAATGCAACCCGAGCACCGGCTTGCTGCATATGATGGATGTTCACCCGGAGAAGTATGGCAAGCTGTGGGTGACAACGGTCGGCCGGCTTTACGAAGCGATGTCCGATCGCGACGGAAGCTCGCACCGCGCAAGGGGAATCTTGCGGTTCTCAGCCCGCGGTGCGGTCGCAACCGAACTCGAAGCGATCAAACGTGAGATCCGTTACGTGGACAGCACCATTCATCTAAGCATCTCGAATGACAAACGGCATGAGATGTTCAGACGCTCCACACCCAACTTGAACGGTTTGAGTGTTCTTGCGGAAAGCTTCGAGATTTTCGGAGATCACGGTGCCAGCGAAGACAAGCTGATGCGGGTGGCAGAACTTTCCTACACGGAGTCGCTCGGCAAGGTCAGATCGGCCGCAGAGCTCAGCAAAATTGCGCGGAAGTATCTTGCTAAAATGGAAGATCTGCACGTCAAAGCCGAGTTTCATTCGTTCAACACGAGAACAAAAGAAAGCCCGGACACGGCGGAGGCTTGGTTCGAGGCGCAGTTGCGAACCCTTAAATCTCCTGAGACGCATAAGCCGGACCAGAGTTTTGATTCTCCCGATAAAGACGAACCGCACCAGAAAAAGCGTCACTTGCAGATCAACATCGATCTGAACAAGGTACTCGGACACAATGCCGTGGCTCTGCCCAGTAGCGATTTCACAGAAACAGCGCTTTTGCAGGAGTTCTGGTGCCTTTGTATCGGATACAATGAGGACACCGATTACGTCACCCTCGTGGATATGAGCCCTGCAACTTCGCAAGTCTGGCAGATAACCCGCACAGCTCTCTTTCATGGGCTGCGCGACAACAATGATCCCGAGATGGTCGTACTTCAAGAAAAAGAAATGCCGCGTGACCCGGGCGATGTCCAGCAGCTGTTAAAAGACCATAAACTGATCCTCTTTTATGACGACGAAGATCCGTGGTCCTACATGCTGCATAGTGTCTTGAACAACATCGGCGCCGAGGATCTGGTTGAGGTTGATGTGTCCGGCGACAGTACGCTTGCGACACGCATGCGGCGGCAGCTTGAAAAAATGACAAGCAAACCCACGGTGCCGTATTTGTTCCTCGAAGGCGAGTACCTCGGCAAAAGAAAAGACATTATGGATGCCTATATCGCCGGGCGACTTCAGGAAGACATCAAGAAGGCCGGCTTGCGCGTGTTGTTAAAAACCGAGACACCGAGCCTGGAGCACAATGACTACGGATATCCCAAGGGCGGTTTGACGGAGCCACGCGACGGGAAGCGCAATGTGTTGCTTTGCGCTTGCGGCTCCTCTGCGGCGGATAAAGTGCCGGAACTTGTGCAGAAGCTCACCGACCTTGGTCACAACGTGAAACTGATCCCTTCACCCCACGCAGAGCACTTTTTCAGAGATGTGAAAGAACGAGACGAAAAGGCATACGACATTTACGACCACATCACCCCCAAAGATGTATACCGCGACAGCGATGAATGGAACTTCCGGTATACGCAGTTCGATATGGCGGTGCGCGCCTCTCACCTCGCATTGTGCGATTGGGCGGATTGCGTGGTTGTGGCACCAATTACATGTAACACTATGGGGAAAATTGCGCATGGGATCGGAGATACGCTGCTGACGTCGGTTTTTGTCGCCTGGCAGTATCACACCAAACCCGTCATATTTTGCCCTGCCTGCAATACGAATATGTGGAACAACATCACGACGCAGAACAATGTCGCTATCCTAAAACGTCTTGGAGGAACATTTGCGGGGCCGCGCCGCTCCAAACTCTCGAATGGCACAATGGGTATCGGTGCCATGGCCACTCCTAGCGAAATCGTCACGGCTCTGAACATTGCATTTGATGATCTGGACCATCAACCGGACCGCATTATCAAATGGGCGAAAGAAGCGTCCATGTCGCGCGATCACCTACTGTGGGATCGTATTTTCAGAATGATACGGGAAGATGTGGTTGGTGTGAATGTACTCGATCACGAAACAAAAGACACATTGCTGCATTTTGCTTGCGGTGGCCCCGGCGAGACACTGGGCACAGGAACCACCCACGGCATTGAACATGTCGCCGCTGTCGAAGAATTGTTGAAACTCGGTATCGACGTGAACAGTGTCAACATTGCTGGCTACTCTGCCATGCACGTTGCCATCAAGAACGGCGCAGAAGATATCATCAGGCTGATCCTCGACACTGGCGACTTCAAGGTTCTGAGTTGCATGCGGATGTTGTTGGACCCTGACGTCGAACTTTCAGACGAAACCCGGAAGTTGCTCAACGAGTGGGCCGAGAACGTGCGTAGTGATCTGCCGCAGGAGGAGGATTTAGATGAAGACGACGCGCTGGACGACGACAATGACACAACATACCTCTACTTTACGTATGGGTCGCTGAAGCGCGGATTCCCGAATTATGAGAAAAACGCAAAGCTGCTGAGCGATTTTGTTGGCGCGGCGACAACTACACAGACCATGCCGTTGATCGTGCAGAAAGAACCGGCCTGCGACAATCCTAATTGTGGTTTCCTACATCGCATGGCGACGTTGGTGGATAAGAAAGGTTCGGGCAAACATGTCCGCGGCGAGGTGTACCGCGTGACGGCGCAGGGATTGAAAGAGCTTGATAACCTTGAGGGTTACGACCCCATCAACCGCGAAGGCAACACTTATGTTCGCAAAACAATTGCGGTCGAATTAGCGGGCAAAACTGAAAAAGCCTTTTGCTATTTCATTGTCAATCCGGAGAAGTACCAAGCAGCAGTTGCTGCAGGCACGTCTGAAATCGTTTCCGAGTACACGCAGGAGATGGCCATCGCGACACCGAAAACAGAGAGCGTTTAGGAGATGATATAGCCGTTGGAGTATCACAGTGTCTTTTGCAGTCAACGTTCAGTGCCAGGCCCGTAGAGCGAATGCGCCTGATCGGTTACCCGTGTTTAGAGACTTTAGACCACATCGTTATCGGATCCAACTGATGACGAGCGGCATTCGAAGATGATAATTTGGTCCGCTACTTGGCTGCACCGCATTTGCAAAATTGCCAATTTGGACCCCGATATATCCTCGGATGTGCCGACAATTTTATGTCGTCGCCAGACGAGCTATGTAAGTAACTGATATTCAAAAAAGTTGGTTCAAAAATGCTTCATTCGAACCGCGTCATCTGCGCTGTAGCATTCACCATTCTAACGCTACTTTCTTCGGTGGCTTTAGCGCAGTCTGTGGAACACCCCCTTCGGCCACCAAAGACCGGAAGCCCGCAGGCGACCTTGCAAGCTTTTGTTGCCGCGATGGCCGATGTTTACAAGATCGCAACGCAGCCTGATGCTAAAGGATCGGATACAATACTGCCTCTACGTCGAGCAGCGGCGACGATTGACATGTCGCTGTTTCCGCCTGAAATCCGGCGCAGCCAGTCCATTGAAGTTGCTTTACTGTTGGATGAAATTTTTGATCGTATAGGGCTACCGGACATCACTCAGGCGCCATCCGTTGACGATGAAACGCCAAACAAATGGCGCGTCCCGAATACCCCAATAACAATTGCTCTTGTCGAAAGCGGGCCGCGCACCGGCGAATACCTTTTTTCCGCCAGCACCGCTCAGAATATCCGCGAATATTATGATGCGATACGCGAACTGCCTTACATCGACACTTCGTCACCGGGCCTGTACACGGCCTATCTGACGACGCCCGGACCCGGGATCGCGCTCAGGTGGAGCGAAGGCTTGCCGGACTGGAGCAAGCTGGTCGTTTTTGAGCAAACATATTGGCAATGGATCGCGCTGGCCGGGGTTACAATACTGCTCACCGTGCAGTTTATCCCTATTTTGCGCACTTCGCGCTCGGTAGGCACCGCGGAAACGCAAGAGCAGGAGCGCGCGAAAAGGCTAAACCAGTTTGTAACTCTGCTTGCTGCGCTCGCACTCACGATAGCAGCAGCATGGTTTGTGGATGAAATCGTCAATCTCACGGGCGATACTCAGATCACCGTTGCCTATATTCTGGCCGTCCTGCGTTTTGTTCTATTGGGTTGGATTATCGTTGTTGCCGGAAATGTTTTTGTGGATGTTGTCAGTTGGGCGCGAGGTTTGGAGCCAAACTCGGCAGGGGTACTTTTGTTAACTGTTGCGAGTTGGATCGTTGTAGGGCTCTTTCTTTTTGCGCTCATAGTCGCGGCCGCACAAAGGTTCGGTTTCCCGGCTTATTCAGTAGTAACTGGTCTCGGCGTCGGCGGTATTGCCATCGGGCTTGGCGCACAAGCATTGGTTCGGGATATCTTGTCCGGCGTATTTTTCCTGATGGACGATGCCTTTCGCAAAGGAGAATACGTGCAGGTGGGTGACGCTATGGGGAACGTCGAAAAGATCTCAATCCGGTCAATGCAACTTCGCCACCATCTCGGCGCCATTCATACAATCCCGTACGGGCAGATTGCTCAACTTACAAATTTCAGTCGCGATTGGGTCATTGTAAAACTCAGCTTCACGGTACCCTATGACACTGATCCGAAAGTCATTAAACGGAAGTTTAAGGAGATCGGCGAAGATATGGTGAACGACCCGGCTTTCGCGGGTAGTTTTATCGAACCCTTTAAGAGCCAGGGAGTTTTTGATTTCGACGATGTCGGTATGGTTGTCAGAGGCAAGTTCATGACTAAGCCTGGTGAACAATTTACTATCCGCGCGGAACTGCAGGCCCGTGTAAAGGCTGCTTTCGACGATGCAGGTATAAATTTTGCCCGTAAAGAGGTGCGGGTCGCGATGCCAGAAGTTGAAGGAACTCGCGATCGACCGAGCGCTGAGCAATTTGCGGCAGTTGCAGCGGCAAGTACCAGCGAATCTCCGAAAGAATAAACGACTACTTTGGGCTCTATCTGGACCTTCGCTGCGCAGAGCATCAGTGACCGCTGTGCGGACAGAGTCGACATTCGAAGCTGCTCGTTAACGCGCATAGAAAAATCTCACCATTAGGCTAAACTCAGTCACTGAGAGGTTCTTATGGAACGACGGTTGGCCACAATCCTCGCTGCGGATGCTGTCGCATATTCAAGGCTAATGGGCGAGGACGAGGAAGCGGCTCTGGCCGAACTGACGGTCTGCCGGGAACTGATTGACGCGCAAATTTCAAGCCATGGCGGTCGGATCTTCGGTAGTGCCGGGGACAGCGTGGTGGCTGAATTTTCCAGCCCGGTCAAAGCGGTACAGGCGGCATTGGCTGCACAGGGGGATATGGCCCGGCGCGCCGCGGAAAGCCCAGGGCCCAAACGGCTGCAGTTTCGCATTGGTATTCATCTTGGTGATGTAATGGTCCGGGGTGATAACTTGCTGGGTGATGGGGTCAATGTTGCTGCGCGGCTCGAGGCCTTGGCGCCCCCCGGCGGGATCGTTGTATCGAAACCGGTTGCCGAAATGGTCATAGGAAAGCTGGATGTCGAGTTCGGGCATTCTGGCATCCACGAGTTGAAGAACATCACTCGAAGCGTGGAACTCTGGACTTGGCCAGCGGACAAGGCGGTTAAGCCGGTACCGCGGCGTGATAGTCGAAAATTGGGCGCCGTGGTTGCTGCAGCTGTTCTGGCGCTTGCAGGTTTGGCGTACCAGTTCTACCCAAAAGAAGAGGCCTATGCCCTGCCAACCGGACCAAAGGTGCTGATCCTACCCTTCGAGAATGTCGGCGGCGGTCCGCAGGACGACTATTTCAGCGATGGCCTGACCCGCGATATTAACGTGATGCTCGCCAAGTTCACCAACCTGTTCGTATTGGCGCCAGGGGCCGGCAAGGCATTCAGAGAAAATGCGGACTGCCAAGCGATCCGCGATGAGCTGGCTGTGGATTACATACTGGGTGGCACGGTGCAGCGTTCTGACGACAAGCTTCGCGTCACCACCACGTTTACCGATGCAAAAACTTGTCTGCAGCTTCAGGCTCCTGGCCCCTTTGAAAGCGACCTGAGCCTTGCGAGCGTTCTGGACGTGCAGGTGGAAGTCGCCAGCAAGATTGCCTCGCTTATCGGATCGAGCGATGCCCCATTGTTCAAGGCCGATGTTCTGAAAACGATCCGCGAAAAGGCGCCCGAAAGCCTCGATGCATATGAGTGCTTTATGACCGCACACTGGTTTTATCAGACCTTTGCACTGCCCGAGCACCGAAAGGCACGCGATTGTCTGCTGCGGACCGTGCGGGAAGAGCCAGGCTATTCATTGGGTTGGTCGCGCCTCGCGTACAACTACCTTGATTCAAAAAAGAACTCTTACGACCTTGATCCCGATTGGGCTCAGAAAAGCTTTGACGCGGTTCAACATGCCATCGAAGCAGATCCCGATAACCCAGATGCATATTACGCACTGGCAGTACGGAGCCGGTTGCTGGGTGAGAGCATGGATGTCTACCGTAAACATGCTGAGCGTGCGGTGGCACTGAACCCGAATGACTCTTGGATTCTAGCTGATCTGGGTATTTTCTTTGCCTATTCAGGTGATTTTGAAACGGGGTTGGCTTGGATCGACCGGGCACGGGCGCTCAACCCAAAACTGCATTCGGGCTATACCTATGCGGCGCATCTGGATGCTATTTCTCGCGGTGATTACGAGGAAGCAATCAAAATACAGTTGGCTGCGGCGGGTAGATTGCCCATGAACAAAGCAAGTCTTGCGGCCAGCTATGCCCTAAACGGGCAGCAAAAGAAGGCTGAAGAGACCGTAGAATATATCAAACAGCAGTTCCCCGAATACCAGTCAGATCCGCGTGCACCGTTTCGCGCACGTGGGATGCCCAAAGAGCTTATTGACAAAATAATGGAAGGCCTGACCCTTGCTGGCTACCCGGTGCAACCGGAAGAGGCCACCAAGTGATGATACCGCGTGATCTTCAAACCAGCTATGATTTGCGGGCTTGCCGATCCTGTACCGAACGTCTGCTTCGGGCGGGTATCGTTGAAAAACCCCAGTTTTGGCCAAAACCGGTGAAAAAACTACACATTGAGAGGCGGTTGAAGTTTTGGGCCAGGGGGTCGGCCAAAGCATTGGTTCCGCTATGTGAGAGGCTGTCATGGCCTACTCTGGGCAAGTGGTGCCAACATTGCTGACGCGATGGAAATCGCGAAAAAGCGAGTGGGCCAAAACTGGAGATTTTCAACACTATCCGGACAAACCGGCCTTTCACGGCAGCGCAGCATGTGGCAACTTTCGGAAGGGCTGCTTTGTGGCCCCAGCAATCATTTCCAGTATTTAGTATGGGGGAAATATCCAAACGGTAAATTCGTCTGTATTCTTGGTGTTCCCCGTCTGCGCGAAAACGCTGAAAAAGTCGCCTAAGCGGCTATCAGGTTTTCCAGCATCGTAACACTTCACGCTGAATGGATCGACGTTAGCGCCCCGCGCTCGAAAAGGTCCGTAGCAACCAAACCGTTCATCGCCTAGTCTTTCAAACTTGTCCAGAGGAACGTTCTTCGGTCCGACGCTCACGCTGGCCGTTGTGACCGGCCCATCGTCCGCAGGAGTTCTTGGCGCAAAGAATGCAAGCCCCTTTAGTCCTTGGTTGCACGCAAGAGGTATTTTGTATTGCTTCTTGTATCCACTCGCTGCAGTGCTGTCGAAAACTACAGTGCGTTCGTTAAGCTTGTGTTTTCCAGTACAAACAACCGTCGATGTTTCAACTGTGTACGTCGCACGTGCCGCACCGCTAAAATCTGGTGTGAGTGGAGCGCCCGAAGACGTTTTCACCAGAACTGGCTGCCTGATATCCCCGTCTTTGGCCGCAATTAGAACCGGCGCTGCAACGATTACCCCAGGGTAGACTAGAGCAGTTGCGGCCAGCGGTGTCGCTTCTTCGCAGCCTGACAGGAAAAGTAGGCAGGCAAGCGCACTCAGTGCTGACGTTGACCGCTTTGCCGCAATTGATCTGAGATTCAGCATTGCCCTGCAACCACCCCTCGCTGAAGTTTCTTCGTGGAACAAAAAAGAACTCGGCTGAGAACGGTACCGCATTGACACAAGTCAAATTGAATTGAAACGTTGGCTTCGCCGCAACGACAAAGCGGTTCAGGCGTCTGCTTGTGGGTGACCTGATGGTGTCGGCTTAGGGCTGACAGTGTTGAAAAACTTCGTGTCCGAACCGATTAGGCCAAATTGGGGAAACATTTTTCCGCCAAATCTCACTTTTTCAAACATTATCTTCTGAGTGCCAAGTTGGAAGGAATTTGTTCTAAGATTTTGAGGCAAATATAGCGGCATCGAGTTTTTCAACACTATCAGCTCAGAACAGTCATTCGCTGCACTAAACCTGAACGTCCCCCCCAACCGCCAGCGACCACCCGTCAGCCCCCTGAACCAGTCCTACGGACGCCGTCAGCGCCAGTTAGTGGTCACTCTAGCGGCAGTGAACGGGTACTCCAGCGGTCGAGAATGCCCCATGCTGACCCTCTAAATGCTCCCGAAACCGCCCCAGTTTCTCGGGCTTCGCTGACAAGCCCATAGGTTTCATCGGTGGGAAAGGATTCCTACCACCCCAGCCAGGTCATCAGAACATGGAACGAGACTAGGCACTTGGGGCTAAACCCTCCGAGAAATGCCCCCGTTTATGCCCCAGTGGTTTCGGGTGTTCTGACTCCCCCTGACTCCTCCTCTTTCCTGACCTCTAGCAGGAGTTCTATGGGGGTGGGGAATAGGTATAAGTAATGAATAGAAACAGGAGGATAGAGAGACCCGAGTATCCTCCTTCCTGATCCGTAATACATTGAGGAAGGAGGAGGTTATGGGGGAGATAGAGGACCCATGGCACTCGCGGCCAATCGACGTTCATCGCTGGTCGGACCATCCAGAGGTGGCAGAGTTGGTCGACCGCATCTGGGATGATCTCCAGCATGGAATGGATTTTGAGAGCAGTTTGGGACTTAGGGTTTAACGCTCAAAGGCAAAGTTGTCGGGCTGACAGAAGTTGAGTGTCGCGCTAAGTTCCTCAAAACGGGGGAACGAATGGACAGACGGCTTACCACAGTGCTTGCGGCGGACATCGTCGGATATTCAGCACTGATGGATCATGACCGTGAAGGTACGATTGCTGCGCTTAGATCATTCCGTGAAGATACACTTCAGTCGCTGCTGCAAGCCCACAGGGGGACATTGATCAAAAGCTTGGGCGACGGTTGGATTGCCGAGTTTAAGTCCACATCAGACGCTGCAGATTGCGCTATTGCATTACAGTCAGCGCAGAAACCAGAGAGCATCAAGCTTCGAATTGGCATTCATACTGGCGAGGTCGTTACAGAAGGCGATGACATTTTTGGTGACGGAATAAATGTCGCCGCTCGTCTCGAAGCGCTGGCCGAACCGGATCAGGTTTTGATATCGGACACATCTCACAACAGTCTTGACCGAGGTGACGCATCCAAATTCGATGGCGGTGAGCAGACAGAACTCAAAAACATCACGCGCCGCATTGGTGTTTGGTGCTGGCCAAAGGGCACTTTTGCCAATCTGTCAGAAAAGGCAGATGTCAGACCCGGGATTGCAGTGCTGCCATTCGACAATATGTCTGGTGATCCCGAACAGGAGTTTTTTGCGGACGGCATCACCGAAGACATTATCACAGAGTTGTCTCGTTTCCGTTGGCTGATGGTCGTGGCAAGAAATTCATCTTTTACATTCAAAGGAAAAAGCACGGACATACGCGAAGTGGGTCGCATTCTTGGAGTGCGCTACGTTCTCGAGGGTTCAGTCAGACGAGCAGGTCAACGAGTCCGCATTACAGGGCAGTTGATTGATGCGGAAGACGGCAGTCATCTCTGGGCAGACCGCTTCGACGGCGTGCTTGATGATATTTTTGACCTTCAAGACAAAGTAACGCTGGAGGTCGTAACCGCGATTGAACCGTCTTTAAGGCACGCCGAAACTAACCGAGCGCGGGCAAAACCTACGGAAAATTTGGAAGCTTATGAACTATATCTTCGAGCACAATCGCATTTCCATCTTTTAACGGATCAAGACAATCGAGAGGCCATACGTCTGACAAACCTCGCATTGAGGCGTGATCCAGAATACGCATCCGCGTCAGGGCTGTTGGCTTGGTTGCATATTCAGCGAATGGTTCAAGGGCTTGAGCCAATTGGTGAAGGGCCGAAAGAGGCTATTAAGGCAGCCGAGCGGGTTCTGTTGAGCGATCGTGCAGACGGCATCGCGTTGGCGTACGCTGCGCATTCAATCTCTATGCTGGCGCGAGACCTGCCACGCGCGCGGGTTGCTTTCAAACAAGCTCTTGAGCAAAATCCAAATGCCGCAACGGTCCATATGCTGGGCTCCATCAACCTTTTTCTTCTTGATCGTCCAGAGGAAGCACTAAGTCACGCGGTTCAATCTGTTGAGCTCAGCCCTCACGATCCATTGCGCCACGCTGCTTACCTTGCTCAGGCTAGCGCGCTTTTTCACCTTGGGCGTTATGAAGAATCGGCTAAGGCTTGCCGAGAAGCTTTATCTGTACGCTCAAACTTCGTAATGAGCCATCTTATGCTGATTGCTGCTTTGGGACACCTCACCGATGATGCTGCAGCTCGCAAAGCGGTAGCGGACCTTCAGACGTTGCGCCCGGGCCTGACTGCAGCCTCAGCGCAGACACAAATGCCAATATTCACTGTTCCATCCTGTGCAGATAGTTGGCGCGAAGGTTGGTTAAAAGCAGGGTTGCCAAAATGAGTATCCGTAGCGTTTTTGCAAAGGCTTTAGCTTCGCACCGCTCCAAGTGAACGTCAGGTCACAAAATTGAAGATGAAAGAACTGAATGATCACAGCAATAGCTTCCTGTGACTTCACGGAGTGTTAGAAACTGATTTATGCACAATTCAACCCTTCGTCTGTCCGATAACTCGGCCCACTTATTTCTGCAGCGTCAATTTTGAGCTTCGAACGGCACCACCTCTCGCCCTGTTCTCCGTTCATGTTCCGCCAGCCGTTGAAGATACGCCTCGGACCGGGCCGTCTGCCGCCAGATGATGTAGTCTTTGACGTGGTCGGAGTTCGGATCGGGTTGTTCGTCCATGGATCAAACTCCTGCATTTGCTTCTTTATTTAGATGCAGGAGGTTGCTCGGTTTTTAGGGTGGGCGGACATTCAGATTTATTGCGGGAATGACCAAGTTGCGGACGAAGGAGCCATTGCCTCCAGCCGCGCGCCTTATCTGTCAGGCATCGAGAAAACCCCGGAGCGCCTGGATA
>NZ_JBXWOP010000036.1:0-19917 GCF_059610965.1 Ruegeria sp. CDSB136 | reverse complement strand
CCGTCACGGGAGCTGTGGGATAAGTCCGTTCGGGGAAAGGGGAACCTCGGCGTTCAGCCGATTTGTGCAACAGAGCCCAATGGCGTCAAAAACCTGCGGCCGTGCCCTGATAGGTAATGGTCACGTTAAAGCGCGACGCAAGTCACTTTCTATAAGCCCGACCTGCCAACGCAAACCGGTTAGTTTTCCAACGATTGTAGAGCGTCTTGTTCGGGCCATATCCCTTGGGTACCTCGCGCCATGTAAGTCGTTGCGATTGATGGAAATAATCCCACTCAAGGTCCGCCTGTCATCAACACGAGGCTTCCCGTGAAACTTTGCGAAAAAGGGTCTTAGACGCGCCATCTACTCGTCCCTCACCCAGAAAAGATCGGACATGGTCACGCAGTATTCTTTGCCCTTTTTTGCAAAGTATGCTGAACAAGAGCGAGCGAATTCCTGCACGATACGCCTTGGTCTGGCATGATCATATCCGACAGCAAGTGTCAGGGGCCGCTACTCATCCCTAGTTGCACTGTCACAACCTCGATAGGGGCACGTGACTGAAAAGGAAAAAGACCGGCGCAAACGCGCCGGCCAGTCCAATAGGGAGAATGCAGAGTTGACCTCTGCATTGTGCAGTCACCACATAGATTTGGCGTTAGTTGGACCTCTTTGTGGACTATTGTGCGGTTGTGGCTTCTTTACCGACACAGCAAGCTACTGAACTTCAGACGATGGTTGCTCCGTCCGCAACTCGGTCATTGATGCGCTGCGCAACGAACAACCGCTCCGAGTCCAAACCGATACTTTAGGTTCAGTGATTTAGAGGCCGTTGCGATGTACCCTTCCATCCGTCTTGACGAAGCGGATGACCAACGGGACTAAACTAGATTCAGTTATGTTCCACACAATCCAAGATTTTCTGAGCAGCTAACTGAACCGACTTTCTGAACTGCATGATCTCTGAGTTCTCGGTCAGTCGGGCCTTCATCTCTGTGTTCCCCAGTAGTTGGTTAATCGCATTCTCCAACTGATCCGGTGTCCAATCCCATCGGTTTAGCCTGAGACCGACACAGGTATCAACTGCCCGCTGAGCGTTGTCATGTCCGTCCCAGCAATAGGGGAGGATCAGCGACGGAACCCCGAAATACAGTGCTTCGCAAAAGCTGTTGTTGCCGCCGTGGTGAATAAATAGATCGCATTGTTCAACCACGGAAGGCTGCGGGAACCATTCCTGCAGGTGAACATTGTCTGGCGCTCTGGAATAGGCATCGATCTGGGCGCCGACATTGATCAGAAAACGCATGTCCATTGTCTTGAATACGTCGAACAGGCTTTCAAAGAATGAGACATCCATGGCACCGAGGCTGCCAAAACTCACGTACACCAGAGGCCCTTCGTTACGGGGCATCTGAGGTACACGATAGGGACCTTCCTGGCGCACGCAGCCTTCGAGAAAGGTGAATTGTCTCGGGTCCGGCGCCTGCTCACGATCATGGCGAATGATAGACGGCGCCAAAAGAAGGTTTTGATGTGGTGATGTTTCCAGGAACTCACCTTCAGGCAATAGCTTAAGCCCGCGATCCTGGCGAAATTTGTTGTAGCGAGCATGAAGTGGGCCAAGGGTCTCCAGGTACTGGCCGCGGAATGTCGCGCACCCGGCAACGTCAGATGCCGGCAGGCCGGACAGGTACGGCGGTAGGCACTTGTCTGGCAACTCGGTTTCCGCGCAAGAAATGACCCTGACCCATGGGCACTTGGAGCGTACGATGGCAGGGAACATGATCACATTGTCGAGGACGACGACATCCGGGTTGATACGCTCTAGCGCCGATTCCAACCCCTGTTCGACCGCTTCCGCTGTCTCGACGATTGCGTTCCAAACCGGCTCTACATAGGTGGCCAGTTGGTCAGTTGGGTGCATGTTAAAATGCGGCAGATGATGGCTTAGGAATTCCTGCCAGTAGGTCTGGGTTTCTTCTTCTGTCAACTCTGACTGAACAGGGACAGCGAATTCGTCAAAACCGTAGTCTGCGAATACGCCACCAAAGCCGCCGTGGGTCAGGAAAACGGGGTGTGCACCCATAGCGCGAAGTTCCTGAGCGATCCCCACACAATTCAGTGCAGCCCCAAAACTAGCTTCGGGGAAAAACGCGATTACGGGTGCTTCCTTGCGGTTCATCATTCACTCACCGGATTGACCCGCGGGTTGCTTGGACTAGCGCCGGAGCACCACGATTAGCTACGCTGGGCCTTTGGTGCATTGAAAGCCGCAAATGCACCCTCATCTGATCCGCCGCAAGATCGAAATGACCCTGTTCGATGAAATCAAGTATACGCACGTGTTCATCGAGCGCCTGCCGCATCCGAAAGTCGATCATACCGAATGATCCGCCTGGCAGGTGGCGCAACCCATGATGGGCCATGAGAGCAGAAGCTAGATACTGGTTTCCGGACGATCGAGCGATGAGCTTGTGAAAGGCAAGATCCGCGTCTTGGAAATCCTGGCTATTGAAAGAGTTTTCCGACTGCGCCAGAAGCGCTTCGGTCTGGCTGCGGACCAGATCGGCGCGCTTGGTGTCCAACTTGAAACCGTCGGACAGAATGGCCTGCGGTTCCAGTATCAGACGAAATTCGTAGCTCTCTATTCGTCCGGAGCGGTCTCCCGGCATGCGCGTGAAAACCCAGGACTGACCTTCGGCTTTCTGAATCACACCTTGGGCCAGGAGGGCTTCGAGCCCACGCTGTGCAGCGCTGCGGGAAACCGAATATCTGCGGATCAGGTCTGTGACATTTATGGCACCGTCCAGGCGTCGGGCACCGCGATCTCGTAGGATGGCACCAGCGAGATCCACACCTGCTCCGATCGCATGTTGGTTGAGTATCGAATGCCCCTTTTCGGGTTCGCATTCTAGGACAAACCCGCCTTCTGCCGCTTTGCGTGCCATCCCCTCCTTTTCCAGCAGTCTCAATGCGGATCTAACCGGAGTGCGAGAGACGCTGCACGAATCAGCAAGGGTTTTTTCCACCAGTCTGTCGCCCTGATGCAAATCGAGATCCATCGCAACATCCAGTATTTTTTGAGCAAGTTTCAAGTGTTTGCTTGGTGGCATAAGAAGACGGCTTTCGTCATACCTAATTAATATACAATAAAAACGGTATCTTAAATGGCTTGGCCGGGCCATACAAAAGTGATTCAAAAAATTGTTGAGTTTTATTTCATCAAAAAATACCGTGATTGCATCAAATATCTCGCCCCAGAAGCGAGCGCGGATGTCAAGGGAGGAAGACATGACCAACAAGTTCACCAATTCGTTCCGTTTGCCATTTGCTTGGCTCACCGCCGGGGCGGCCTGCGCACTCAGCGTTTTTGCCGGAGCGGCCCAAGCAGAAAAAATCGTGATCTCGAACTGGGACGGCTACATGCCGCCGGACCTGCTGGAGAATTTCACCAAGGAAACCGGTATCGAGGCCGAGCTCTCGGTGCATGGCACCAACGAAGAAATCATGGGCAAGGTCGTAGCCGGTGGAGGCAAGGGCTACGACGTTCTTTTCGTCTCGTCGCCTTTTGCCGAGGCGTTAAACAACCTGGGGCTGGTGGCTGCAATCGACCACGACAAGGTTCCGAATGCCTCCAACCTGTATGACGAAGCTAAAGAACTAGCCCATGATCCGGGCAACAACTATTCAATGCCATACGCTTGGGGCACGACGGGCTTATGCTACCGGTCAGACCTGATGGCAGAGCCAACTTCGTGGAACGATCTGCTCAAACCCTCTGACGACCTTAAAGGCAAAGTGACAATGCTCTCGACGGATCGCTGGCTGATGGGGGCTGCTGCGCTAGCTCTCGGAAAGTCGCTGAACGATACGTCGGATGAGACGTTGGCGGCTACAAAGGACCTGCTGGTTGCGGCGAAGCAGGATTTGCTGGCCTACGACGACGCAACTTTTTATCTGAAGTTGGTATCGGGCGAGGCAACGATGGTTCACGCCTGGGATGGCTGGTGTAACTACGGCATCGGTGAAAACGCGGACATCAAGTACACGATACCATCAGAAGGATCGGATCTGTGGGTAGATGCGCTAGTCATCACGGAGGCATCTGAAAACAAAGACGCGGCGCATGCCTTTTTGAACTATGTCTTGGGCGCGGACGTCGGTGTCTGGGTTGCCAGCAATATCCTTTACAAAACGCCGAACAAGGCTGCGATGGAGGCGCTGGACCCGTCCTTGATCGAAACCTTCCCGAACATGGGGATGTCGCCTGCAGACCTTACCAAGTACGAGCAGTTGCGCGATCTCGGCAATGGCCAGAAACCCTTTGCACGGACCGTGACTGAAATCATGGCCGCACAGTAAGTGATCAAATCCTGAGCAAAACCCGACCCGAACAAAGGGTCGGGCCGATACGACATCACTCCACAGATTGCCAAGTATATGCCCAATCGACTTAAATCGGTGATCTTGCTGGGGCCGGGCCTTGGCTGGCTTGCGCTTCTTATGGTGGTGCCGTGTGGTCTTATTTTTACCTATGCGTTCTTTGAACGCGGTATCTATGGCGGCATCGACCACGTCTTTACGATTGAAAATTTTGTGCGAGCCGCCGATCCTCTTTACCTCGGGATCTTCTTACGCTCGGCCAAGATTGCATTTCTGGCCACCATAATCGCGATCCTTATCGCCTATCCGGCTGCCTATGCCATCACGCTGGCGCCGCACCGTTGGCAGACCGGTTTGCTGATTTTGGTGATCCTGCCGTTCTGGTCCAACTACTTAATCCGCACTTACGCTTGGATCGTGATGCTGAACCGCGAGGGCTTAATCAATAATACTCTCCAGGGGGCAGGCTTGATCGATGAACCGCTGTCTCTGCTTTATAATAATTTCGCTGTGATCGTAGGGCTTGTCTACAACTACACCCCCTTTGTGGTTTTGGCGATCTATTCATCGCTGAACCGCATAAATGTCGAAACCATAGAAGCCTCGGAAGATCTTGGAGCGCCCGCTTGGGCCACTTTCTACCGGGTGATACTGCCACAGACCGTTCCCGGCATCGCGGCAGGTGGTGTCTTTGTTTTTGTGCTGTCGATCGGCAATTTCATAACGCCCGATTTGCTTGGTGGCGGGCGATTTCAGATGGTTGGAAACCTGATCTATGACCAGTTCCTGAGCGCCCGCGACTGGCCGTTCGGAGCAACGCTGTCGATGTTCCTGATTGCGATTATGATGGGGCTATTGTTCGCACAGGCGGTATTGGCCAATCGCGCAGCGGGACAGAGAGGGCAGGACTGATGCGGGGCCGATCTAACATGGGCCTAAAGCTGCACCTGGTTTTGTTTTACACCTTTCTCTATGTGCCGATCCTTGTGCTCATGGCGCTAAGCTTTAACCGGGCCGGACTTCCAACTATATGGACCGGGTTTTCGTTGGAATGGTACGGCAAGTTGTTTACCGCGGATCCAATACTGTCGGCAGCGCGCAACACGCTAATCGTGGCCTTAACCTCGACCGTTCTGGCGACAATAATCGGCACGCTTTTGGCGGTCGGTGTCGAGACACGGCGTAATTCTTCAGTTCTAGACGCGGTTCTGTTCGCACCGATGATCATCCCCGACATAGTTCTGGCCATCGCGCTCTTGTCCTTTTTCACCCTACTCAACATGACGCTGGGGCTTCATTCGATCATCCTCAGCCATGTCGTATTTAACATAGCCTTTGTTGTCGCCGTGGTGCGAACGCGGATGCGCAATTTCGACCATTCGATACTTGAGGCCAGTGCCGACCTTGGGGCCAGCGAATTCACCACCTTTCGTCGCATTCTGCTGCCCGCCATCGCGCCGGGGGTTATCGCCGGGGCGCTGTTGTCTTTTACCCTGTCTGTGGACGAATTCATTATTGCCTTCTTCACCGCAGGTGCTGGGCAATCCTCGACCACGTTGCCGATGCAGATTTACGCAATGATCCGATTTGGCGTTACGCCGGAAATCAACGCGATGGCTACCATCGTCATGTTCGTTTCGTTCACGCTGGTCTTCTTCGCGCAGCGTGCCGACAAAGAGGTTTTCAGCCGATGAGCCAAGGGATTCAACTCAGGAATATAACCAAGCGATACGGTTTGATGACTGCGATCGACAACGTTTCACTGAATATTCGCGATAACGAGTTCTTTGCACTTCTGGGCCCATCGGGCTGCGGCAAGACCACATTGTTGCGGACGCTGGCGGGGTTCGAAACACCACAGGAAGGACAGGTTATAGTTGCCGGGCAGGACGTGACAAACATACGCCCCAGCAGGCGGCCCCTGAACCTGATGTTCCAGTCATATGCCTTGTTTCCGCACATGAGCGTCGAAAAAAACATCGCCTATGGGTTAGAGATGGAGAGATTGCCCAAGGAAGAAATCGCCATGCGGGTGGCCGAGGTTCTGGAAAGCGCAAAGCTTTCAGGCTTTGCTGGACGCAAGCCGGATCAGCTTTCCGGTGGGCAGCGACAGCGGGTCGCTTTGGCGCGCGCGCTGGTCAAAAGGCCAAAGGTCCTGCTGTTAGATGAGCCCCTTTCGGCTCTGGACAAGAAGCTGCGAGAAGAGATGCAGTTGGAACTCAAACGGTTGCAGCACGAGGTGGGGATTACATTTCTGATTGTGACTCATGACCAGGAAGAGGCTCTAGTCATGGCCGACCGGATCGCGGTCTTGAATGATGGCAAGCTGGCGCAGGTCGGTACTCCTCACGAGCTCTACGAACACCCCGGATCGCGCTTTGTTGCAGATTTTATCGGCGTGATGAACTTTCTGGATGGTAACGCCGTCGACGGCGGTGTCGATGTCGACGGGGCGGGGGTGCTGAGGGGCGTTTCCGAGCTGCGCGGTGCTGCCACGATTGCTGTGCGCCCGGAACGGGTCAGCCTGATGCAGACCGCCCCTCAAGATGGGCGCAACTGCCTTCCCGGCACTGTCGAAGAAGTCGCCTATCACGGATCAGACCTGGGTGTGCATGTGCGCGTTCGCGGCGGGAGGAGCACCCTTTCCGCCCGCGTTCCTGCCAGCCAAGCCGACCGTGAAAATATCCAGCCGGGTCAGGATGTCCACTGCGTATGGGACGCGAAACATTCCCGCATCCTTCCCAACTGCTAAGCCAAATCTAACCGGAGACCTACAATGTCAAAGAAAACCATCGCCTTCTTCCCCGAAGCTGCCTTTGGCCCTGCGCTGAATTCGGTTGGCATCGCGCAGGCCTGCGAGAAACTGGGCCATAAGGCTGTATTTCTAAGCGATCCCGGCTTTGTCGAGGTATATGAAGGTTATGGGTTCGAGGCACATCCAGTAGCCCTGTCCGAGCCGATGGAACCCGAGGCGATGGCAAAGTTCTGGGAAGATTTCATCAACGGTCACATCCCAAATTTTCGCAAAAGCCCGATTGACCAGATCGATAACTACGTCAAGGATTGCTGGGAGGCGATCGTCGACAGCGCAAAATGGGCGCAAAAAGATCTGCCCGAGGTACTGGCAAAAATCAAACCAGATATGATCTGCGTGGATAATGTCATTATGTTCCCAGCCATCAAGCAGTTCGGCGTACCGTGGGTGCGGATCATCTCATGTTCCGAAAACGAAATCCCTGACCCGATTGTGCCGCCGCATTTGTCAGGCTGCCGGGTGGATGACCGCGAGGGCATGGCGGCCTATGAGGCTAAATTCCACGAGGTGATCAAGCCGATCCACGACGACTACAATGCGTTCCTAGCCAGATGCAACGAAGACGCCTATCCGATTGGAGAGTTTTTCGAAGCGTCGCCCACAATGAACCTTCTGCTTTATCCCGAACCGGCAAAGTACGAACGGCAGAACCCACTGGACCCAAACCGGTTTCAGTATCTTGAAGGTTGCGTGCGCGAAGAAGAACCGTTTGAGGTGCCAACGTTTAAGTCCAACATTGACAAACCACTTCTCTATGTATCTTTCGGGTCGCTTGGCGCAGGCGACACCGACCTGCTAAAGAGGATCATTTCGACCATTTCCAGGTTGCCCTACCGGGCGCTCGTAAATGTCGGGGATTACATTGACGAATACACAGACATTCCCGACAACGTGCACATACAGAGCTGGTATCCCCAGCCTTCGGTAATTCCGCAGATTGACGCGGTGATACATCATGGCGGTAACAACTCGTTCACAGAGTGCCTATATTTCGGCAAAGCAGCAATCATTATGCCCTATGTCTGGGACGGCCACGATAACGCCACCCGTGTTCAGGAAACCGGCCACGGGTTCGGGTTTCACCGATACGACTGGACCGATGATGAATTGGCTATTGCCCTCGACAAATGTATCAACGATCCAGGAATGCAGGCGAAGATGGCGGCAACCTCTGCTCACATGCAGTCACGGCATGGCCCGACCAAGGCAGCTGGCATTCTCGACGAAATCCTGAAAGCCGCGGAATGAGCAGCGCCCCGCATCTTTCGGAAATCTCGACCCGTACCGACCTCACGGACTGGGGGCTACAGCCGGACATGATTGAAGGCCAGTCGCATTCATCGGGTATGCTGGTTCACAAGGGTCCTGACAACCGGCCGGAGATCGGCGCATGGGTCTGTACTCCAGGCCGCTGGCGCCTAACGATACCGCGTGACGAGTTCTGCTATTTTGTGCGGGGCCGCGCGGTCTATCGGTCGGATGCAGGCGAAAGCATCGAAGTTACGCCCGGAACGGCCGTACTATTCCTCGCCGGTTGGGTAGGGGAATGCACGGTCGAGGAAACATTGCGCAACACCTACTACCTAACGGATCGCGAACCTGAAACATGACCACGCCACGTATGCAAAACCCGCTCCAGCAGACTGATCTTGTCGATTGGGGGGTAATCCCGACGATGATTGAAGGGCAATCCCGCACCTCGGGAAAGCTGATCCACAAGGGGCCTGACGGCCAGTCCGAATGCGGCCTTTGGGTCTGCACTCCCGGTAAGTGGGAATGTCACGTCACCAAGGACGAGTTCTGCCACTTTCTGGAAGGCCGCTGTACCTATGTCCATGAAAGCGGCGAGGTAATTGAGATTACGCCCGATACGGCGGCCTTTTTTCCGCAGGACTGGAAAGGCGTTTGCACTGTCCACGAGACGGTCAAGAAAGTGTACATGATCCGCTAACGGCGCAATGCCTGTCAGACAAGGGGGCTGCCCAATGCGTGACCCGTTCAAATCTACCTACTACCTCAACCCCAAGCATGTGCCTTTGGAGGGTGGTGGGACCACTCTGGTCAACCCGTCTACCTTGCAGCCCGTCGGGGTTTTTGGTGAGCCGTCGCCGCAGATCGTGAACCAGGTTCTCGACCGGGTCAATGCGGCGCAAAAGAAGTGGTCTGCGATGGACTGCAAATCTCGCGCGCGGGTATTGCACCAGATCGCCAACGACATCGAAAGCGGCGACATGACTGAGATCGCCCGCTTGATGACATTGGAAACGGGCAAACCTTACCCTGAATCGATTGGCGAGATTGCGAACATCCCGCCGGTTTTCCGCTACTATGCCGAGATGGCGCGCGATGACGCGGGCAAGATCGCCGGCACGATGCAAACTGGATCATTTCAGTATCAGACATACGAGCCCTACGGCGTGTCCGTGCATGTGGTTCCGTACAATTTCCCCCTCATTCTTGGCTGCTGGTCGATGGCCGCATCACTTGCGGCAGGTAACGGTGTAGTGTTGAAAGCCTCACCCGCAGGAACTTTGTGCACGATGGCGTTCATGGAGTTTTTTCGGGCGTTGCCCCAAGACCTGATTGCTTGCCTGCCGGGTGGTGCAGACGTGGGCAAACAGCTGATTGCCAGCCCCAAAACCCATGTGGTCGCTTTTACAGGGTCCGTGCCGACAGGTCGTGCAGTCGCAGTGGCCGCAGCAGAGAACCTAAAACCCGCAGTGATCGAGGCTGGGGGAAGCGATCCACTGATCGTTAGTAAACACGCCGACATCGCGGTCGCTGCTGCGGGGGCGGTTACCGCTGCATTTTTGCAGTCGGGCCAGGTTTGCACATCGTCGGAACGGATTTTTGTAGTGGATGACGTGTACGACGATTTTGTCGATGAATTCGTGACCCGAACCCGGAAACTGCGCATCGGCGACGGAATGGGGGTGGCGGAAATCGGACCTTTGGCCTCCAAGGAGGCACGCGACAAGGTCGAGCGGCTGGTGCGTGATGCAACTGAGAAAGGCGCGGTGGTTGAGGTAGGAGGCGGTACCCCGGATCACGCCGGGCCGGGTTGGTTTTTCGAACCAACGATCCTGACCGGCGTGACGACGGACATGGCGTTAACTCAGGAAGAGGTTTTTGGGCCAGTCGCCTCGGTCATTCGGGTGAGCGACTTTGACCAAGCGCTTGAACTGGCAAACGCGTCACAATTCGGTCTTGGCGGATGCCTGTTTACCGGCGACTTGGATGAGGCATTTCAAGGGGTGAATAAGCTACAGGTGGGGATGGTCTGGGTCAACAACCCGCTCGTGGACAACGATGCCTTGCCTTTTGGCGGCGTCAAGAATTCTGGGCTTGGGCGCACGCTGGGCCTTCAAGGCCTCGAGGCTTTCAGACGGCCCAAGATGGTCGTGATTGATCCGAAGGCGAAGGAGGCGGACTGGTGGTATCCATATCCCGACGACTGGTTCTATTCAGATGACGTACAGGGCGGGAGAAAGCACAGCGGCTAGGATGGTCGGTGCGACCTGATCGACTCTGCAACTGAAGATGAGCTAACGGCAGGATTGTCCGCACAGCAGTCAATCAGGCCATCTTCGGCGAATGACCGCAAAGAGCCCATATTGGTGAAAAACTCGAGATTTCGGCCCACTCGCTTTTTCGCCTACTTCCATCGCGTCAGCAATAATGACGCCACTTGCCCAGCGCAGGCCATGACAGCCTCGCACATCGCGGAACCAATGCTTTGGCCGACCCCCTGGCCAAAAACTTCAACCGCCTCTCAATGGGTAATTTTTTCAACGGTTTTGGCCAAAACTGGAGTTTTTCAACAATATCAGTCCAAATTCGACATTGGGGATGCGTGCGGAATTGGCCCCAAAGAGGCGGAGAGCGGTCACTTTCTGCATGTGCGCACTGACTTCAACACTGATCTGGATGCGGACATTCAGATTGCAATTACTTTGGACACGTTTCTGAAATGCCGCATGAGTTTTTTTGGCTCGAACGTACACTTCATACAGGCTGACACGAAGGTCGGGTTTTCTCCCCGTTGAAGCTTGAAAAGCTGTATTCCAGAGCACCTGCCATCAACGGTCGCCACCTAAATCCAGGCATTCGCACCAAGTCGGGCTTCAGCGGCATTAAAACCTCCCGCCCTTACAGTGCACTACCGACCAAAGCGACTCTGCCGAAGGAGGCTTCTGGAAAAGTGATAAGATAGACCGACAGAGAGTGTGGCGTTAAGCTTCTGAATGTGCCGATCTACTTTGGCCAATTATGAGTGTTTTCGAGGGTGTTATTGGATGGTGCAGACTGACAGACCTCGCGCGGCCGAAACGCGTCGGCTTGCGGTTGTAGCATTTGCGGACGTTGCAGGGTTTTCGCGTCTTGTTGCAGAAAACGATATTCGCGCAGGCAATCAATGGAAATCGCTCAAAGAACATGTTTTGCTGCCCTTGCTGAAACGACATGGCGGAAGGCTAGTTGAAACCGCCGGAGATGCAATCCTTGTCGAGTTTACAAGTGTTGTTGCGGCCCTAGAGTGGGCGGTGGATGCACAGAATACCCCGCAACTCAAGGCTGGTATGGATGCGGGCAGTGAAAGCAATTTGCAATTGCGCATTGCAGTAAATGTCGAAGATGTCCTGGTGCAAGATGGGAACATACTGGGCGACGGCGTAAATATCGCATCGCGCATTCATGATGCAGCGGCCCCCGGTCAAATCATAGCTACAGGCATCGTCCGGGAATTGGCTGCCAACAAAGCCAATGTCAGGTTCAAAGATCTCGGGACGCCCCGGCTGAAGAATATCAAACGCATTGTGCACGTGTTTCAGGTGATTCCTTCAGAAGCAGCGTCCGAAGAAGAGACGCGGTTGCACCAACCTTTTATCGAGTGGACTTCCCGCCCCACCGTTGCGGTTCTGCCGTTTCGCGCGTCATCGGGCCATGAAATGGAGGAGTATTTTGGGTCTGGCATCACCGAAGACATCATCAATGGTCTGTCGCGCAGCCACGCCTTTCACGTCATTGCGCGCGCTTCGACTTTGCGATTTGCAAAACGTTTGATGGACTTGCAGGAAGTCGCCTCGCTGCTAGGGGTCAACTACGTGATGGATGGCAGCGTGCGTCGCCAAGGCGATCGGCTTAGGATAACGGCGGAACTGGTCGACGTCGCCTTGAACCGATCGATCTGGTCCGAGACGTTCGACGGAAGCGCCGATGACCTGTTCGACTTCCAAGACACCATCGTGGCAGCAGTTGTTGGATCTTTTGAACCGCGCCTGAAAGCGCATGGTATCAAGCGCGTTCGAAATCGCTCTACGGAAAGCCTCGACGCATATGACTGCGTTCTCAAGGCGGCCTCGGAACTGTACCGGTTCACTGAAGATGGGTACCGGAATTCCGGAACTGCGTTGCGACGGGCGATCGAACTCGATCCCACATATGCGCAGGCCTATGCCTATTCAGCATGGCGCCTGAACTACCTGTTTGGCGAAGGGCGCTCGGACGATCCTGAGCGGGACAAAAAACTGGCCATTGAACATGCTCAGTATTCAATCGTACTTGATCCCGAAGACTCGTTTTGTCAGGTCGTGGCAGGTCATTTGACAAGTCTGCTCAAAGGAAAACCGCATCAAGCGCTGTCCATGTTCGATTTGGCTTTGTCGCTGGATCAAAACAACGCTTTGGGTTGGGCGTGGAGTGGGGTTACTCTGTCCTACCTCGGCCGCGGTGAGGACGCGATACACAGGTTTCAAAATGCCTTTAAGCTCAGTCCTTTTGACAATCTAAATTTTACATGGTGGACCGGCGCCGGAATTGCGGAGTTTGTGTCTGAGAATTATGCCGAATCCATTTCTTGGCTGGAAAAGGCTCGGCAAGTAAATCCGCGATTCATTGCGACGTTGAGGATTTTGGCCGCAAGTCTCGCGATGAATGGGGAAGAATATAAAGCACGAGAAGTCGGTAATGAGTTATTGAGGCTCGACGAAAAATTCTCGGTCGATCATTTTGTTTCATGGTATCCTTTCGTTCATAGCGAACACAAACGGGCTTTAAAAAGCGGGCTCTTGATCGCGGGCTTGCCGCGCTGACTGATTGTTTCACGGGCAATTTTTTTCCGTATCAATTTCTAGGGAGACTTCAGATGACATCGAACATGAATACAGGAAATGGCATGGGACGCGGTATGGGCATGGGCATGGGGCGCGGCATGGGTATGGGACGCGGCATGGGTATGGGCATGGGAACCGGCATGGGCATGGGCATGGGGCGCGGCATGGGTATGGGACGCGGCATGGGTATGGGCATGGGAACCGGCATGGGTATGGGCATGGGGGCCGGTATGGGTACCGATCCTGTTATGGGTGAAATCCCGGTCGGCGCGGATGGGGGCATCGGGTTCGTCCGCAGCTACTACGCAACACCCATTGAACTCGCTCTCTTACCCTGGGCGCTGAACTTCACTCCCGACAATGCGGGCAACCCATCTTTTCCGCTGGACTACATCATCAGCCCGTATCAACCGGACCGACCCTGGCTGGAGTGGACAACGCAGGACTGGGACCCGGCTTTGCGTTTCTGGGCACTGCCGTTCGACAAGCATCTGACGGAATGGTTGCGTGCGGCAGACCGGTCCGAGCCGGCCACGCTTGCCGCTCTTGAGTTTGCTGGGCAGGCGGACAAGTGGAACCCACTTGTTGGGTTTAATCCGGAACCGGGGGGAGAAGACTGGTTGGAAGATGATGATTTGAAGTGGAGGCCGTCGGGGAATTCACAGGCGGAGAAAAACGAAGCGTTTTCGATCATAAAAGGCGAGTTGGAAGCGTTGAAGCACTACATGGAGGATGACCGGCAGAGCTACCTCGTGGAATCAGATATCCAAGCGGATGGGTTGCCCGACTATCTGGTCCATTTCCTTGGCATCAATTCCTTCGACCATCCTTATACGTTGCAACTGATCGACATAGGTCTCGCGCTGGGGAAC
This sequence comes from Ruegeria sp. CDSB136, assembly GCF_059610965.1. Taxonomy (NCBI): domain Bacteria; kingdom Pseudomonadati; phylum Pseudomonadota; class Alphaproteobacteria; order Rhodobacterales; family Roseobacteraceae; genus Ruegeria; species Ruegeria sp. CDSB136. The sequence goes on along the minus strand of NZ_JBXWOP010000036.1, from coordinate 5,755 downwards.
GTGGCCTACATGTCCTACAAAGCGCATTACAAACGGGTGCGACCTTCGATCCTGCGTCCCGGCCTTACCGTTCCTTTCGGCCCTCCTGCGCATCCGGCCTTTCCCAGTGGCCATTCCTTCCTTGCGCATTTAATCTCATTGCTCCTGTGTGAAATTCCTGGCATCGCAGCGCGTTACGGCGTCCAGCCTACAGGCACGACTAAGGGAGATGGTCATCTGTTGAGGAAACCTGCGAGGAGCGATCTGACTGAACGCAAAGTGATCCACTCGCCTATTTTTACGATCGCGCAACGCATCGCTGTAAATCGTGAGCGGATCGGGGTGCATTATCCCTCCGACAGCTACGCCAGCCGCCACTTGGCGGCGGCGATCTGGGAACTCCTCATGAAACCGCTCGGTGATGCAGAACGGATTGATTGTCCGACACTTGACGCGATTATTTCGCATGCGACCAGCGAATGGCCAGATTCGTGGGCTCCGCCTGTAGGCCCCTAAGGCAACAGGGAAGCTATAACAACATCAGACCAAGGTTGTTGTCGCCCGCCACCAGATCGGTCAGCGCTCGTGGTTGTCTTGGTGGATTTGCTTGGTCCGGGATCTCTGCGGCCAACAACGCCTGCGGGTCCGAGTTGGCCAAATCGTCGTCGCAACTGCTCTCAAGGAGGCAGATGAATGTCGTGCCTTCACTTGCTTGTCCCATCGCTACGTTGATGTCGTCGTGAATCCCAACCACTTCAGTTGATTCTGGGTCCAAGTTTGGAACGGGAGGAAGTGGAACAACAAGCATCCAATTGATGCTGTTCGTGAGATCCCAATGTGGCTCGGTCATATCGCCGGTTACAATGCCGAGCCACATCCTCAAGCGAACTTCTCCTGAAGCCACGCGCCCGCGGTTTCCGAGCACAAAGCCTTGTGCTGGGTCAACCATCCACGCACGTTCCCCGGTCCAGTCGAGAGACACGGGCGCGTAGCTGCCTGGCCCGTAGTGCAAGGTGCCACCGAGCACGTCGTCTTCCTCTGGTCTGCCGTCCCGCAGATAGACATCAACGGGTGCAGCGCGGCCCGGGCCGTTTGTTGTTTGCTTGACCTCTTCAACAAACATGCCTTGCGCTTCAAAGGACCACCGCACGACTTTATGCGATATCCCGCCCGACCACGTATCCCCGGCTGTCAGCGCGGGTGTGGTGTCGAGTGTACCCGGTGCCGGTGCTGGAATGCCGACGGCTGTGTTCATTAACAGGCTCGCGTCTTCCATCGCTAGCTCGAGCATCTCCGCTTTCGACGGGGATTGCGCAAAGGATGCTATCGCACGGACCAGAAGGAAGAGCGTCATAAAGGAAGCACGATAGCGGATGTAGCGGTCTGGTTTGCCGTCCTGAACCGTGTCGCCCCCAAGTGCGAGATATAGCCGGAAGACAGTAGAGGACAGAATCTGTTCGCTCAGATACCCTTTAAGGGTATCGCAGCTGGTTGGAGGTGCGGCAATCACTGAGCGATTGAGGGCTCCATACCACGCCCAACCCAGTAGCGGGGACCGGTCATGTCTTCGTGTTGTGAAAACAAAGGGGTATGTGATTCCCCGGAACTGTGGGCCGAGACCGTCTGACGGACCACCCAGCCGAGAAAAGGGATCATACCAAACCGCCGCCAGCGCATCTCCCGCACTGTGCGCGAAATCGAATTCCAGTTTGCCGAGACGCGCGGCAATCAGATAGTGCCCCATTTCGTGCAGCATCCAGCGCCCACTGGATGCAATTCCAAATGGCTCAAGTGGCAGAAATCGTTTGTCCGGATGTGTCGACCCTGTGGCGGCGGGGTTCTCTGGCCGTGCCCAACGGTTAAGATTGGCCAATGCCAGCCGGATTTGTACTTTTGGCTGAACACCTTGTGAGGCCTCAGCACAATCGAATGCAACCTGTGCATTGACCGTTTTGCCGTCCCGCCCTGGGCCCGGAAAAATTCCGTATCGATAGAAAATCTCGACCTTCTTTTGTGCGCGCACCGCGTAAAGAGCCGGCGGCAACCCGACTGCTTCCATGAAGTGAAAGAAATCGAGGCTGTGGCAATAGGTCATGATCGCAGAAAAGTCGTTGCGGCGTGGCGCAGGGTCCTCTCCGCCTGGAAGCGGGACAGTTTTCACGCCGGGGCCGTCCTCTTTGTCTGCAATCACGTAGTCCGGGCAGCGGCGGACTTCAAAACCGTCATCTTCCAGCTCCATTTCCACTTCAGGCCCGATGTCGCGGGCGACACGGTACGCCTCAAGGACCTTGTCTTCGCGCGAGGGACGTCTCAGCGTGTACTTGTAAAGCTGACCATCTGCCTCAATCCAACCTGGCGGTGTTTTTACGAAAACCTCCGCGGCCCCCGGGTCCGCGCCATGAGAAACCAGCGGGCCGACCTCGGTAGATATGGGTGTGTCTTCAGGTTTCAGAGGCAACGAAAGCTCAAAATCGGAAACGATCTGATAGCTTTGAGGAATTGGATAGCCCGGTCGCACATTGTATTGCGTTGAGTTCTGAGGGGCGGAATTGGCTTTCGAAGACAAGGCAAATCGAAATACCTGGGTCTCGCTTGTCCCGACTGGAACTGCTGGTATGAGAAGTTGTTCCGCGTTCATTGTATTTTCGTCAACAAACGCATCTTTGGCACTTAATGCCGTGAGTTCACCCAAGATCGACTGAAATGAGCCTACATCGCTACGAGCCAGAAGTGCCTGAATGTATGCTTCTTCGTCAGGGTCACCATTCATCAAAAGTTCGCTGGCGCTGATATAGCCTTCAGCAGGACGCTCGACCGTGACAGAGCGGACAGTTACGCGGAAACCGCCATCGTAGGACGTCACCGACATGGGAACGCGCACTCCGAATGAGTAAGACGCCACCTTGTCCACAACGGAATAGGTTTCTGCGGCTGTCATGATCACTGTGGCTGGCAGCTCGCCGTTTTCTTGCCGCGACAGGTTCCACGACGCAAGTGTCGGCGGATTGGCACCGACTGCTGAGCCAATGGCAGGCCAGATGTCGAGCCAGCTAATGAGACCGGGCTGGGGCGGGGGGGGCACAGGACCAAGCGCATCATGCCAGCTCGTCGGCATCAACGGAGTTACAACTGGTTTTTCTTCCGTAGGGTCAGATGACTTCCAGTCAGAGTCCAGCAGATCGCGAATTGCTTCGACGTATCGAGCCGCGACGGTTTTCAGCGCAGCTTCCAAGTCGTCTTCACCTGTTATAATCGCAATGTATGGCACATTTTTGTGTGCGATCAGTCGCGACGGACGACCTGATCCCGGATACCCATCTTCTTCGCGTAGCCAGTTTGGAGGCCAAAAATCCTTTTGATACTCGTCGGGCGGCCATTTGAGAGATGTAATCGTCAATGTGGGTATCCTGTCGGCATCGGCAAAAAAGCGGCGTTTAAATTGTAAAAAGGTTAACACAAGAATTGCGTTCTGAACACTGGAACGGGGGCAAGACGAGGAAGCAACAGCCGAGACACCCGCCGTGAACGTCGGCTTGGTCCGCTCCGCGGTCATTCAGACGGAACGCAGCGAACGGCTGCTCTGAGCCCAAAGCGGTCAATTGGCAGAACAGTATCCTATCCAAAAATCGAGTCTAAGCTTCTGGGTTGCTCGAAGTTTTTTCGAGCTCAGCGAGATCCTCCCAAACGCCTTCAGGGATGGACCACTCTGCCCATTCCATTGCCTGTTGAACATGCTGAGGCCATGTCACTCCGCAAATCGTCGAAGTGATGTCGTCGTTTTTCAACGAGTATTGCAACGCGACCGCCCCGACTGGGACATCGTAGCGCCCGCATACCTCTTCAACAGCACGTATTGGCGCAAGCCTTTCATCATCTGCCGGTCGATAGACATAAAAGCGATGGATCGCGCTGCCTCGGGCAAGTGCACCTCCGGAATAAGGTGCTGCGTTCAATATCGAAACGCCACGTGATTTCGCGAGTTCCATCAGAGGTGCCGCGTTATCGTTTACCAGCGTATGCCTGTTGTGTGTCAGGACCACGTCAAAATCCCAACTCTCCAAAATTGGCATCATCAAGTCGATACGTCCCGCCGCGATTCCGACCGCCTTGGCCAGGCCTTCCTCCTTGATACGGAACAACTCTTCAATCGCGCCACCTCGCCCTTTGACCTCTGATAGGTCATTTGCGTATTCGATATCATGGACGTGGAGTATATCAACGCTGTCGACGCTGAGGGCCGCAAGACTTTCCTCGAATGATCTACGTGCCTGAGAAGCATCAAAAGCACCAGTTTCCATATCCCGGTCGATTTTGGTGGAAAGCACCCGCCCGTCCGGCCACCCACCAAGCTCATGAATGACTTTTCCTATGCGCTCTTCACTTCGACCCATGGCATAGCAACGGGATGTGTCCAGGAACGCATTTGGCTGCGAAAGAATTGCCCGAATTGTATCAATCGCGCGGTCTTCATCAACCTCATACCCGTAGATTTCCGGGATACTTCCCAACCCCGTCGATCCAAACCCGATGCGGGGAACCCTAATCCCTGTCTTACCAATTTCGCGTAGCTCCGCCATGCCAACCTCCCAATTGGTTCCGGACATTCACAGATGTCGCGCGAGTAATTTATTGAAAACAAGTCAGACTTGTCGCTGGAGTTACTCTCTGGCCTCAACGCAATTGTTCAAACCGCAAATTCACCAAGCTTTTTCACGAATTGTGGAAGTGTCCACAATGCAGACATTCACTGAATTCTGCTTAACAGCCAGCTGAGCGCGGCACTGCGAAGCGTCTCCCCCTCTGGATTGTCCAAAATTACGGGTTCGATCACGCGCTCTATCGCCCCGCCACCACAATAGACAATGCCTTCGGGCGCTTCGTAGGAGGCCCCCTGGTTAATATCTGACTCGCAGGCGGAACGAAGGGACCGGATTGCCGCGCTGGAACCCTTCAAGTCAAAGATTCCGTAGCTGACATCTTGATCAATCATCGACAAATTAACCGATGCATTGGCCGCAAGCTGGTCCAGCACAAAACCATAGTCTTGCTGACTATTGAAACTGACCTCGACAGGAAAGTTGTCGACGATCTGCAAAGCCGCGTTTTCTGCGCCAACTTGAAATGCCCCAACTTCGGTGGTGCCGTTCTTCAAAAATCGAATGGAAAGCCCCTGCTTCTCCACAATGTCCTGGCTGTCCTCATATCCAGCCGGTGCAAAGCGGATACGGTTACACTGAAGTTCCAGCGTCATGTTTCCAGATTGAATAAATGCATTGGGATTGGGCCCGGAACTAAACGACCACTCCGCTGATGCTGTAGTCGCCATATGGACGCTCCCACTTACCTTTTTGTTTGAAAGCAGAAGCCTATCGCACGAAAGCGCGGTGAATTTTACGCGCGGAAAAAATGTTGATTTATTAAAAATTAGATTCAAACATGCGAATTCGACGCAACTTTCATTTTATCTCCGTTGTTGTCGTTGCTGCTCGCTTTGCCGAGCCCTTCCGGCCGCTGGAGTGAGTGCTGGCAGCCGGAAGGCACTTTACACGGATCAGTCGTTGGGAGAGCGCGATGCTTAGACTTAACTTACTCGCCCTCTTTCCAGAGTTTGCTCTAGCTTTTGCCAGTGATTTCATTCGGCCATCCCACGTTGTCGGCGGTCTCGGTAGTCAAAGTAAAATCGCTCTGCCCGCCAAGCTCCCCGCGACAAGTTGTTGGAAAGGGAAATCACTGGGTCGAAGTATGTTCCATAGCCTGCTCTGACGTGAGAACTTCA
>NZ_JBXWOP010000035.1:0-20287 GCF_059610965.1 Ruegeria sp. CDSB136 | reverse complement strand
GCCCGTTCGTCTATCGGTTAGGACGCCAGGTTTTCAACCTGGAAAGAGGGGTTCGATTCCCCTACGGGCTGCCATTTACACTTTCCTAAATCAAAGTTTCAGAACCAAATATCTGGCGCCTGGTCGCAGGTTCACTTGAGGTTAGGTCAGTTGTTCTTCGGACTTTGAGTGCTCTTTCCCGATTCCGGCGAAGTCAGCAATCCTTGCCGTGACCCCTCCCGAATTCCTCTTTCAATATAATAAAAACAACGAGTTACGCATCTGCATTTTCATTTACTAAAAAATTAGTTTGACAGGCGCGCGAAAAATCGCTGATGGTATCTGACATCCGGTTCCCACCGGAGAACCATAAATTTTTGGGAGGAGACAGATGCGGAGACATCTACTTTCCGCAGTGGCGGCGGCTGCCGTCATTGCGGGGCACGGTCCTGCTTGGGCCGACGAAGCCGCAGCACAACGCTGGATCGACGACGAATTCCAGCCATCGACCCTGTCGAAAGACGAACAGATGGCTGAAATGCAGTGGTTCATCGAAGCTGCACAGCCTTACGCGGGCATGGAAATCAACGTCCTGTCTGAAGGCATCCCCACTCACTCGTATGAATCCGAGGTTCTGACCAAGGCGTTCGAAGAGATCACCGGCATCAAGGTCAATCACCAGATCCTTGGTGAAGGCGAAGTGGTTCAGGCCGTTCAGACCCAGATGCAGACCGGCCGGAACCTCTATGACGGCTACGTCAACGACAGTGACCTGATCGGCACCCATTCCCGCCTGCAACTGGCTTATCCGCTGACCGACATGATGGGCGGCGACTGGGCGGCGACAACCTCGCCGACGCTGGATCTGGATGACTTCATGGGCATTCAGTTCACCACCGGTCCGGATGGCAAGCTGTATCAGCTGCCCGACCAGCAGTTCGCAAACCTTTATTGGTTCCGCAAAGACTGGTTCGACGATGAAGCCAACAAGGCCGCGTTCAAGGAAAAGTACGGCTATGACCTGGGTGTTCCGGTCAACTGGTCGGCCTACGAAGACATCGCCGAATTCTTCACCAACGACGTGAAAGAAGTCGATGGCGTCGCGATCTACGGCCACATGGACTACGGCAAACGCGCGCCTGACTTGGGCTGGCGTATGACAGACGCCTGGCTGTCGATGGCCGGGGCAGGTGACGTCGGTGAGCCTAATGGTATTCCGGTCGACGAATGGGGCATCCGCATGGAAGCGGGCACCTGTAACCCAGTTGGCGCTTCGGTGTCGCGCGGTGGAGCTGCCAACGGTCCTGCTGCGGTCTACGCGATCCGCAAATGGGACGAATGGCTGCGCAACTATGCGCCTCCGGGTGCGGCGTCCTATGACTTCTACCAGTCGCTGCCGGCGCTGAGCCAAGGCAACGTGGCCCAGCAGATCTTCTGGTACACCGCCTTCACCGCCGACATGGTGAAGCCGAAGTCCGAAGGCAACAACACCGTGGATGACGAAGGCACACCGCTGTGGCGGATGGCGCCCAGCCCGCACGGCCCCTACTGGGAAGAAGGCCAGAAGGTTGGGTATCAGGACGTGGGTTCCTGGACTTTCCTGAAGTCGACCCCCGAGGATCGTGCTCAGGCAGCGTGGCTCTATGCCCAGTTCGTGACGTCCAAGACTGTCGATGTGAAGAAGTCCCATGTGGGTCTGACTTTCATCCGCGACAGCTCGGTTAACCACGAGTCGTTCACCGAACGCGCACCCAAGCTGGGTGGTTTGGTCGAGTTCTACCGCTCGCCTGACCGTGTGGCATGGTCGCCGACCGGCATCAACGTTCCGGATTATCCGAAGCTGGCCCAGATCTGGTGGCAGCAAATCGGTGACGTGAACTCGGGCGCCTTCACCCCGCAAGAGGCGATGGACCGTCTGGCTGAAGAGATGGACATCACCATGGCCCGTATGCAGGCCGCGGATGAAAGCGCCGGTGTCTACGGTGGCTGCGGCCCGCGCCTGAACGAGCCGCAGGATCCTGCCTTCTGGCTGGAAAAAGCGGGTTCGCCCAAAGCCAAGCTGGAGAACGAAAAGCCGCAGGGCCAGACCGTCAACTATGACGAACTGGTTAAGCGCTGGCAGTCCCAGTAACAGCAACATCGTAGGCCGGGCTCAAGCCCGGCCTACCCTAAAATGCCCCGCGAGTTTCCCAGATGATCGAACTTCAAGATGCCACCAAACGGGTCGGCAACGTCATCCATATCAAATCCACAAACCTGACCCTTCATACAGGCCACTTCAATGTATTGTTGGGTGCAACCGGCTCGGGCAAGACCTCTCTGATCAAGATGATGGCCGGGCTGGACCCGATCGGCTCGGGCAAGGTCCTGATGGATGGGCAGGATGTCACGCGACTGAACACGCAGAAGCGTCAGATCAGCCTGGTGCACCAGTTCTTCGTGAACTATCCGCATATGACCGTTTTCGAAAACATCGCCTCGCCGCTGCGCGTGGCGGGTATGGCGAAAAGCGAAATCGAAGGCCGCGTTGAAGAAGCAGCCGACCTGCTGCAACTGCGCCCGATGCTACATCGCCGCCCACATGAGTTGTCAGGTGGACAACAACAACGGACCGCACTGGCGCGTGCCATTGCGAAAGAGAGCCGCGCCGTCTTCCTCGACGAACCGCTGGCAAACCTGGACTACAAGTTACGCGAAGAACTGCGCGAACAGCTGCCCGACCTGTTTGCAGGGCGTGGCGCGGTCGTGGTCTATGCCACCTCGGAACCCGAAGAGGCGTTGCTGCTGGGCGGCTACACCGCCCTCATGGAAGATGGCCGCGTGACCCAGTTTGGGCCGACCGCCGACATCTATCGCAACCCGGAAAACATCGCCGCGGCGCGTGTCTTCTCGGACCCGCCGATCAATGTGGCGCGCATTACGGTTTCCGGTGCCCAGGCACATCTGGCGGGCGGCGGCGGCTGGCCGGTCACTGACATGGCCGACGGAGATTACATGGTCGCCGTGCGCCCGCACCGTGTGACCCCGTTCCGCACCACAGACGCGGATGTGGAACTGACCGGGCGCGTGATCGTGACAGAGTTGTCGGGCTCGGATTCCAGCGCGCATTTCCAACATGGGAACGACGCTTGGGTTTCGCTGGCCGCCGGTGTGCACCCTTATCGGGTGGGCGAGGATCACAGTTTCTACATGAACCCGGCCCATTGCCGGTATTTCGGCCAAGACGGCAAAAGGGTAGCCTGACATGGCACAGATCAAGCTTTCAAACCTTCGACACAGCTATATGCCCGCGCCGAAAGGCCCGGAAGACTATGCGCTGAAGGAAATCGATGTGACATGGCGCGATGGCGGAGCCTATGCGCTGCTGGGCCCGTCGGGCTGCGGCAAGTCTACGTTGCTGAACATTATCTCGGGCCTTCTGACGCCGTCCGAGGGGCAGATTTTGTTCGACGACCGCGACGTAACGGCCCTGCCCCCCGACCAACGTAACATCGCGCAGGTGTTCCAGTTCCCGGTGATCTACGACACGATGACCGTGGGCGAGAACCTGGCCTTTCCGCTGAAGAACCGGGGCGTGGATGCTGCCACGATCAAGCGCCGTGTCGATGAAATTGCCGAGATGCTGGACGTCACGGATATGCTGGGCACCCGCGCCTCGGGTCTGAGCCCGGACAACAAGCAGAAGATTTCGATGGGCCGCGGATTGGTGCGCGATGACGTGAATGCGGTGATGTTCGATGAACCCTTGACCGTGATCGACCCGCATCTGAAATGGAAGCTGCGGTCCAAGCTGAAAGAACTGCACCAGCGCGTCAAAGCGACAATGATCTACGTAACCCACGACCAGACCGAGGCTCTGACTTTCGCGGACGAGGTGGTGGTGATGCAGGAAGGCGAAGTGGTTCAGATTGGCACGCCCGTCGAACTGTTCGAACGCCCTCAGCACACGTTTGTCGGCCACTTCATTGGCTCACCCGGCATGAACGTGCTGCCCTGCGAGGCGAAAGGCGACCGAGCGGTTTTCGAAGGCCATGAGGTCATGCTGGAAGGCCCAACTCATGGTGATGGGGGCCGCACCGATCTGGGTATCCGGCCCGAGTATGTTGGATTTGGCGACACCGGCATTCCCGCGCACGTGACCAAAGTCGCCGACATCGGCCGTCACTATGTGATCAGCGCGATGGTCGGCAATACTGCCCTCAAGGCCGTGACCGAACACAGTGTGCCCGAACCCGGGTCACAGGTTTTCCTGCAATTCAAACCCGAACAATCCCGCGTCTATCGCGACGGCTGGATCGCAACTCAGGAGCGGGCGCAATGAGAACGGAAAATCAAAAGGCTTGGTTCTTTGTCCTACCTGTGCTGGCTCTGGTCGCGTTCAACGCGCTGGTGCCAATGATGACGGTGGTCAACTACTCGGTGCAGGAAACATTCGGCAACAACCAGTTCTTCTGGGAAGGCCTTGGTTGGTTTGAACAAATCCTGCGGTCCGACCGGTTTCAGGCCGCACTGGGGCGGCAATTCCTGTTCACCGCGCTGATCCTGCTGATCGAGGTTCCGCTGGGCATCATCGTGGCCCTTTCAATGCCGCGCAAGGGGTTCTGGGTGCCGGTCTGTCTGGTGCTGATGGCCCTGCCCATGCTGATCCCGTGGAATGTGGTCGGGTCGATGTGGAACATCTTCACCCTGCCAAAGATCGGTCTGCTGGGGTATTTTCTGAATGACGTTCTGGGCATCAACTATGACATGACGCAACAGCCGCTATCGGCTTGGATCACTGTCATCGTCATGGATGTCTGGCACTGGACCTCGCTGGTGGTTCTACTGTGCTACGCGGGTTTGGTGTCGATCCCGGACGCCTACTATCAAGCTGCGAAGATCGACGGCGCCAGCCCCTGGTCTGTGTTCCGTTATATCCAACTGCCCAAGATGAAAACCGTCCTGACCATCGCCGTGCTGCTGCGCTTCATGGACAGTTTCAACATCTACACCGAACCGTTCGTTCTGACTGGTGGCGGCCCCGGCAACTCAACCACCCTGCTGTCAATCGATCTTGTGAAGATCGCACTGGGACAGTTCGACCTTGGCCCTGCGGCCGCGATGAGCCTGATCTATTTCGCCATCACGCTGCTGGTCTCTTGGGTCTTCTACACTCTGATGACAAAGGATGACGCGCAATGAAAAAGCGGTCCATCATCCCGATCCTTTATATCGCGTTCCTGATGCTGCCGATCTACTGGCTGGTGGCAATGTCCTTCAAGACCACGAACGAGATCCTGTCGGGCTTTTCCCTGTTTCCCCAGACCTTTACGCTGGAGAACTACATCACCATCTTCACCGATCCGACATGGTACTGGGGCTACATCAACTCGATCACTTATGTGACTCTGAACACAGTACTTTCGGTCTGCGTTGCCCTGCCAGCCGCTTATGCTTTTTCGCGCTATCGTTTTCTGGGCGACAAACAGTTGTTTTTCTGGCTGCTGACCAACCGGATGGCACCGGCTGCGGTCTTTGCGCTGCCGTTCTTCCAGCTCTACTCCTCGATCGGTCTGTTCGATACGCACCTGGCCGTGGCGCTGGCGCATACGCTGTTCAACGTGCCGCTGGCCGTGTGGATTCTGGAAGGGTTCATGCGCGGCATCCCGAAAGAGCTGGATGAGACCGCCTATGTCGACGGCTATTCCTTCCCGCGCTTTTTCGTCACGATCTTTCTGCCCAACATCAAGGCAGGCGTGGGCGTTGCTGCGTTCTTCTGCTTCATGTTCTCGTGGGTTGAAATGCTGCTGGCCAAGACCCTGACTGCGGTCGAGGCCAAACCCATCGCCGCCGTGATGACGCGCACCGCCTCAAGTGCCGGGTATGAACTGGGCCTGCTTGCGGCAGCCGGGACGCTTACAATCATCCCCGGTGCCATCGTCATCTGGTTTGTCCGCAACTACATCGCGCGCGGTTTCGCGATGGGACGTGTGTGAGGTTCGATATGCGCAAACTCCTTCTCACCCTTCCCTTCATGCCGTCGTCGGCCCTTGCACAGGCGAAGGCCGGTTGGGGCAATGTCGGCCAGCAAGAGGAAAAAGGATTCTCGTGGACTGACCCCTTGTGGCCGGACTTCTGGATGGCCTGGACCCCAGCCACGCTGGCCGTGTTCGTCGGCATCTTCTCGGCCATTGCGCTGATTGGCCTGCTGGAAGGGTTCAAATTCCGCGACGGCATCGAACGGCGCGGCGTGCTGGGGCTGACCACCACGCTGGGCGACAGGCTGTTTATTACCCTGCTGGGCTCGGCCTATATCTTCCTTGCCTGGCTGGGCCTGGTGGGTCAGCCCGTCTGGACACCACTTTTCCTGTCCATCGGCTGGGGCATTTTTGTCTTCTGGAAAGTTTAAGCTTTGCGAAACAGCGAAAGGATGCTTGTCTGTCAGGCATACTAAAAAATGCGACACGAAAGACCGATGCGAAAGAAAAAAACAACAAACCTCCTGACCGAAGTAGAACTCGAGTTCATGAACGAACTCTGGGCGCTGGGTCAGGGCTCGGTCCGTGACGTGCTTGATTGTCTGCCACCAGAACGCAATCTGGCCTATACGTCCGGCGCGACGATCCTGCGCATTCTCGACGAGAAAGGTTTCGTCGAAAGCCGCAAAGACGGAAAAACGCTGATCTATAGACCGCTTCTGGAAAAAGACAGGTATCAGGCGCGTTCGCTTCAAAACCTGTCCCGCACATTGTTCGACGACACACCCGCCACGCTGGTGGCGCGTCTGGTCGATGACGCGGGGCTGAGCGAAGCCGATCTGGAGGAAATTCGGGCACTGGTAGAGAGGAGACTGCAAAATGACAGCGGTTAAACCGGTTCTCGATACATATCTCGAATTGAACATCGTGCTTGGCCTGTCCGCCCTTATCTGGCTGCTGGCCCGCGCGACATTGGCGAAGACTCCGATGCGAAACAGCTTTGTCGCGCAGTTGCGCGCGCTCAAAACGCTGTGCATTTGCGTGGTACTCAGTCCTCTGCTGGCGCTCGGCGCTTCGGCATTGGCCGGGCTGGCATGGCCCGGTCGCGCAGTGGCGCTGGGTGACATTGCGGTTGCCGCTTATCTGCGCGGCGAAATCGCGATGCCAGCGGTCCAGTTCGAGGCATTGCTTAACACCCGCGAACGCTGGATCGATCATATCGTTTCGGGTGAGTCTCTGGTTTTGATTATTGTCCTGATAGCTCTGGCGATGATCTCGGCGCTGTATCTTGTCCGCGCTGTGCGTGATGCGATTTCCATTCGCAACACGATCGGGACAAGTTTTCTGTGGCGCCGCTCGCGCAAAGTGGACATTCGCCTGTCGGACCGTATCACAGTTCCCTTCGCGGTGCGCGGTCTGCGCCGCCGTCACGTTGTTTTGCCCAGCCACTTGCTGAATACGCCGCGTGAAATGCGGTTTGCTCTGGCACATGAGTTTCAGCATATCCGCGCGGGTGACGTGGAATGGGAACTGGGATTCGAACTGTTGCGCCCCGTTCTTTTCTGGAACCCGGCCTATCAGCTTCTGAAATATCAGTTCGACCGGTTGCGGGAATTGGCCTGTGATCAGTCGGTTGTTGCCCGCAAAGGGATCGACGCGCGGGACTACACGTCCTGCCTGCTGGATTATTGCGCCCGCACAGTCGCGATGCGGAACCCGAAGGTTCTGAATGTAGCGCTGGTTTCCGGTGGAAAGGCCAAGCGGGTATTGCAGCAGCGTGTGATCGCGCTGACCGACACGCAGGTGGCTACGGCTCCGTTGCCGGTTCTGTTTTTGGGTCTGACACTGACTTTTGCAACCTTGCTTGCGCTTGGATCAGCCTCGCTTCGCCAGACACATGACTGGAGCCATGATCGGCTGATGCTGTCGACGGTTGTTAATCTGGAACGGCTGGAGGCCCGTAACCAGGGTAACTGATCCCTCAGATCACCAACCGCGACGCCCGAACAGCGAGTGGATACGGTTTTGCCCTGTAAACGGGTCGATCTTCTGCGGGTGTGCCAGCCCTGCGACGACGCGCTCGACCAGAACCCATCCTACCAGGGCAAAGATTACCCCACCAAAGGCCTGTCCCAGCAGCACGCCAGAAGCGCCCGCCAGCTTGGATCCGATAACGACAAAGACCCAAGTTCCAACGGTATGTCGCCCCCAGTTGATCCAGGTCGAATAGACCGGGTGCCCAAGATTGTTGAAACTGGCGTTTGCGACAAAAATCACTCCGTTAAAAAACGAAGCCAGCGCCAGCGGTCCGCAAAACAGGTAGATCAGCGTCCGTGTTTCGCCTTGCGCTGCAAACAAATCCGCGATTGGTCCACGCAGAAGAAACAGGATAGCCGCCATTGCCACGACGTATATCCCGGTAAACCGGATACCGGCCCAAAAGGCGGCCCGCACACGATCATATCGTTCGGCCCCGAAGTTCTGCCCGATGATCGGACCGATTGAGCCTGACAAAGCAAACACCACAGAAAACGCCACCGGCATCAGGCGGCCGATCACGGCCATCCCCGCCACCGCGTCAGTTCCATATTGAGCAATTTCCCGAACTACGATGGCGTTTCCAATCGGAGTTGCGACATTGGTCAGAACCGCTGGAATTGCGATGGTTCGCACAGGGCGCAGATCGTGCGCAACCTGTGACAGCGATGGCCGCATAAAGCCCCGGTGCACGCGCAACGCGGGCAGTATCGCGGCTGCCAGCATACAAAGCCTTGCCAATACCGACGCAATTGCGGCGCCATCCAGTCCAAGCCCCACTGCGAAGATCAGAACGGGATCAAGGACGGCATTCACCAAACCGCCGTAGATCGTCGCCATCATCGAACGTCGCGCATCACCATGCGCGCGCAATACAGCCATCGCCGTCATGGCAACGGACATGACGCACATTGTCGGCAGGATGATCGAAACATAGCGGACCGATAGACGCAGCACCTCGCCCTCCGCGCCCAGAAGCGACAGTAGAAAGGTCAGGTTCATCAGAACCAAAGCCGAAATCAGGATACCACCAATCAGCCCCAGAACCGCGACGCTGGATGCATAGTGGCGCGCCTGCTCTGGCCTGCCCGCGCCCAGTTCACGTGCAACGAGCGCCCCGGCGGAGATCGACAGCCCGATATTGATGGCGTTGGTAAAGAACAACAATGTCCCCGCATAGCCGACCGCCGCAGCCAGAGCGTCATTGCCCAGCATCGAGATGAATATCATGTCCACAAAGTCGACCGCGAAAATTGCCATCAGACCAATGCTGGTGGTCAAGGACATGCGCGTCACGTGCCGCATCAGGCTGCCGTTCAGAAAAACGGCGTCATTGCCGGACTGACCTGCCATGTTGTTCTTTGCTCCTGTTCAGGCGCTTTGTGTCACCTTGCAGCCGTTTGGGAAGGGGCGGCAACCCCAATTCACCTGAGGCCGCGCAGATCAGGAACAGTTGCGATAGGGTTCAGACAGCAGCTATTCCGCAGCCCGTCGCCGGTGGCGGAAAACGCTCTGCATGGCCGCCAGCGACCCTCTCGTCAGGCACCTTGTTTTACGGACAATATCCAATTCCGCACGATTTCGGCCTTGGGTGTCAGCTCCCGGGACTTCGACCAGACCAGGTAGATCCCCTTCCCTGTTTTCCAGGTCCACTCTGGCCGCGCGGCAAGCAGGCCCTGCTGAACCAAAGGCGCGACAAGGTGGTCCCACCCAAAGGCGAACCCCTCGCCCGCAATGGCGGCTTGAAGCACCAGTGCATAGTCATTCAGGCGCAGACCGCTGCGCGGCGGTATTTCCGTCACTCCGAACTCCCAGAACCACTGCCGCCACGAGGGGCGTTCGCGAATTGGTTCCTCAAGATGGATCAAGCGTTGGCTGAGAAGCCCCGGCACATTTCTGAGGTTCACCGCTGCCGCCATCACCCGGGGCGACGCGACGGGATAGATCACTTCCTCGGCGATCAACGCACATTCGCAGTCCGGCCAGTCTCCGGCCCCAAGTCGAATGGCCAGGCTGATCGTTTCAACATTCAGATCAGGCTCTCGATCGCTGGATTGCAGGCGCAGGTCGATATCAGGATGGATGCGCTGAAAGGACCCGATGCGCGGCAGAAGCCAATAGTTGTTGAATGCCGAAGACGCGCTGAGTGTCACGTGATCATTGCTGGCAAATTGCCGGATGGATTCGGCGGACTGCGCAAGCTGTTCAAACGCGCGTGTCACGTCGGCGAACAACTTGCTTCCAGCATTTGTCAGGCTGATCTTACGATGGCTACGCTGGAACAGAAGAACACCAAGCGAGCTTTCGAGTTGTTTGATCGCCATACTGACCGCTGGTTGTTGAACGTTCAATTCCTGCGCCGCACGTGTGAACGATCCGGTCCTTGCTGCAGCCTCGAAAAAGACGAGGCGGCGCGGTGAGGACAGATGTGACCAAAGCTTTTGCATAAGCTGTGTTTATCTAATTCATCGAAATTTTCAAACGTCACAAAGGCCCACCCAGGCGATAATTTCAGAATAGACAGATTCAGAGAGGGCATTCATGGCGCGCCGGACACGCAGTTCAAGAACACGGGGAAATGCGCCAACTGGCGCACCGCCCTCACCCTATATTCGTCGCATAATCCCGCATTTCGGTGTGCTTGATGAGGATCAGATCGTTCGGCTTGAGGAACAGGTCGACTGGATCCTGCAAGACGTGGGCATCGCCTTTCGCGACGACCCCGAGGCGCTTGCGCTTTGGAAGCGCGAAGGTGCAAAGGTTGACGGCGACATCGTGCGCGCGCCGGCCGATTGGATTCGCAACCTGTGCTCTCAGGCTCCGGCCGAGTTCACACAACTGGCCCGAAACCCGGACCGATCAGTCATTATTGGCGGCAAGCATCAGGTCTTCGCGCCGATTTACGGCGCCCCTTTTGTACGCGATCTCGAAGGTGGGCGCCGATATGGCGATATGGCCGCCTTCCGGGATCTCGTGCGACTAACTTATCTGCACCCGAACCTGCATCACGGTGGCTTCGTCACCTGTGAGCCTTGTGACGTTCCGGTCAGCAAACGGCATCTCGACATGCTGTTCGCGCACATGACCCTCAGCGACAAACCGCATCTGGGCGCGATTACGGAAATGAGCCGCGCGCAGGACAGCGTCGACATGGCCGAAATCGTGTTCGGCGCTGACGTAATGGCCGATAACTGCGTCATCATGGGGAACGTGAACACGAACTCTCCACTTTTGGTGGACCGTGTGGTGACCGAAGCGGCACGGGTGTATTCAACCCGCGGGCAAGGCATGGTCGTGGTGCCCTTTATCCTTTCGGGGGCAATGGGGCCGGTCTCAACCGCGGCGTCCGTGGCACAGGCCATGGCCGAAGCGATGATGGTCTGTGCGTATATTCAGCTAATCCGCCCGGGCGCGCCTTTTGTGCTGGGCAACTTCCTGTCGTCGATGTCGTTGAAATCGGGCGCACCCACTTTTGGAATGCCCGAACCTGTCATGTCGAACTATGCAATAGGTCAACTGGCGCGCCGCGCCGGGTTGCCGTTGCGGTGCGGCGGGTCCCTGACAGCATCGAAGATCGAGGACGCCCAAGCGGCATACGAAAGCGCGGATTCCATGCATTCCACTATGCTGGCAGGGGCAAATTTTGTCCTGCACTCGGCAGGCTGGCTGGAAGGCGGATTGTGCACCGGTTTCGAGAAGCTGATCATGGATGCGGACCGGCTTGGATCCTATCAGAAAGTCTTGTGCCAGGGGCTGGACACTTCAGACGACGCATTGGCCCGGGACGCATACGACGAAGTCGCCCCAGGCGGGCACTTTCTGGGATGCGGTCACACGATGCGCCACTACCAGACAGCATTCTACGAACCCAGGCTCAGCGACAGCGAGAATGTCGAAAGCTGGGAAGAAAACGGTTCGGAAGACATGCGCCAGCGCGCCCACAGTCGCTGGAAGCAGATGCTGAAAGAATATGAGGAACCTCCGATCGACGCCGCGCTGCGCGAAGAACTGGAGGCATTTGTCGCCAGACGCAAAGAGGAACTGCCCGATGCCTGGTACTAGGAAAACAGCCAACGCGACGCCCCCTGCCAACGTCGCGACCGAAACCGCAATGATCGCGTGAGCAGCGCAATAAACATTGTGGGCCTAATCCGGCCTTTCTTGAAACGCTTAAAGCTTAACCAAGGACACCTTCAATGCCCGAAATTCAAAAAGACGATACAGCCACAGGCAAACCGCTTCCTTCCCACGCCAAGGTTGTCGTCATTGGCGGCGGCGTCGTCGGATGTTCGATCCTTTTTCACCTTGCCAAGTTCGGGTGGAAGGATGTCGTACTGCTGGAACGCGATGAACTGACATCCGGGTCCAGCTGGCACGCGGCCGGGCAGATACACACGATCAGTTCGGACCCCAACATAAGCCGTCTGCAAAGCTATACGATTGATCTGTACAAGGAAATCGAAGAGACATCGGGCCACTCGGTTGGCCTGCATATCACTGGGGGCTTCTACGCGGCATCGACCAAGGAATGGTACGATTACCTCAAACGCGAACGTTCAAAGGCGCGGTACATGGGGCTCAATCAGGAATTCATAAGTCCAAGGGAACTGGCCGAGCGTCATCCGCTGATCGACCCCAAGCATTACCACGCAGCCCTTTGGGACGATCAGGACGGTGATCTTGACCCTTCGGGCGCGACCTATGCCTTTGCCAAATCGGCCCGTGTACACGGCGCGCAGTACTTTACCCATTGCGGTGTGACCGCGATGAGCCAGCGCCCGGACGGAAGCTGGGATCTGACGACACCGAAAGGCACGATCAATGCGGAACAGGTGGTCAATTGCGGCGGCCTGTGGGCCCGCGAAGTCGGCCAGATGTCCGGCATTCACCTTCCGGTACAACCGATGGAGCATCACTACCTGATCACCGACAAGATCCCGATGATCGCCGAGCGCATGGAAAGCATGGGCGACGCCGGTCGCCTGCCTGCGGGTATCGATTATGAGGCCAACATCTATTTCCGGCAGGAACGGCAGGGCATGTTGCTGGGCACCTATGAGCCGAAGTCGACCCCATGGAAAGTCGACGGGACCCCGTGGGATTTCGGCCACGAGTTGCTGCAGCCCGATCTCGACCGCATCGCCGAACGACTCGAAATGTCGTTCGAACGGATACCGGCAATCGGCGAGGCTGGCATCAAGGACATGATTAACGGGCCATTCACTTTCGGCCCGGACGGCAACCCGATGATCGGCCCGGTTCCGGGGATGAAGAACTATTGGGTCGCGGTGGGTGTCATGGCGGGGTTCTGTCAGGGCGGCGGCGTTGGTCTGACCATGGCGGAATGGATGATCGACGGAGAACCCTCGATTGATGTCTGGGCCATGGACGTCGCGCGGTTTGGCGAGTTTGCGACGCCGGACTGGGGAACCGTCAAATCGGCCGAAAACTACGAACGCCGCTTTGTCATGACCTTCCCCAACGAGACCCTTCCCAAGGGCCGGATGCAGAAAACCACCGCGCTTTACGATCGTCTGGTCGCGAAGGGTGCCTTGATGGATCAGGGCTTTGGACTTGAAAACGCCCAGTGGTTTGCGGACGGTCCCGAGGACGCCCACGAGGATCCGACTTTCGAGCGCAACCGCTCGTTCGATTATGTCAAACGCGAGGTGGACGCCGTGCAGAATGCCGTCGGCGGCATCGAGATTGCGAACTTCGCCAAGCACGAGTTCAAAGGCAAAGGCGCGCGCGCTTATCTGGACCGCATTGTGGCGGGCTATGTTCCTAAACCCGGCCGCCTGACCCTGACGCCGATGCTTACCCCAAAAGGCAAGCTGTACGGTGACCTGACCGTTGCCTGCCTGGCCGAGGATCACTTTATGCTGTTTGGGTCGGGCGCGATGCAGGAAGCGCACCGCCGCTGGTTCGAAAAGGATCTGCCGGATGATGTCACTTACGCCAATGTTTCAGACGACTGGCACGGGATAGCGCTGTCCGGTCCCAAGTCACGAGAACTGTTGTCGCGTATCACCCGCACCGATGTCAGCGCTGACGCCATGAAATTCCGCGATCTGCGACAAACCTTCGTGGGCGGGGTTCCGGTCATTTTGAACCGTATCAGTTTTTCGGGCGAGCTTGGTTTTGAAATCTACTGCCGCCCCCAATACCTGTTGCGGCTTGCCGAAACGATCGAGGGTGCCGGGGCTGATCTGGGCTATCGCTGGTATGGCGCACGTGCGCTCATGTCGATGCGGCTTGAAAAAGGCTGGGGTGTCTGGACCACGGAATTCCGGCCGGATTTCAATGCAGTGGAAAGCGGAATGGATGTCTTCATCAACTGGAAGAAAGATTTCGTCGGCAAGCAGGCGACCGAAGGTTTCCGTGCCGAGGGTGTGAAACAAAAGCTTGTGACCATGACAATCGACGTCGAAGGGATCGATGTCTCCAGCGACGAAGCAATCCTGAAGGATGGCGCGGCGGTAGGTTACGTCAGCTCAGGCGGATATGCGCACCGGATGGGTTATTCCATGGCGATGGGCTATGTCGCGTCGGAGCACGCAGCGCCCGGAACGGTCCTTCAGGTTGAAATCCTCGGCGAGTTCTACGATGCCGAAGTGCTTGGCGGCCCGCTTTACGATCCCAACGGCGCCAATATGCGATGCTGAAATTTTGTACGGGGCGCCCGCCTGGGCGCCCTTCGCAATTCTGACGGAATCAGCGGAGTTCAGGTGGTCCCTGAACTCCGTCGCAGCAATGGCTGTGTTTCGTCGCCGGATTATCCGGCGAACGCCATACGATCAGCCGCAAAACGAGCCTCACTCATTCAGGCGCTGACTTCGAAGAATAGTAATATGCGATCGCCTGAGCGCGGTTTTTGACGGACAGTTTTTCATAAATATTGGACAGATGAAATTTGACCGTATTCGTCGATATTTGCAGCTCTTTCGACAGGTCACGATTTGACAGTCCTTTGGCCAAAGCCTCCAGGATCGCGCGTTCTTTGCGTGACAGACCATGAATCGGATCCTGATGCATCTTCCTGACATCGATGAAGGGAAACACCATCTTGCCGGCAGCAACGTCGGCGCAGGTTTCAAGCAAACCCTCCACTTCACCTGACCGTGGGGCAAACCCTGCGGCCCCGGCCTGCATGGCCAACCTGGGAACGTCGCCGGCCTCGTCGCCATACACAATGAAACGGGGTGCGTTTTGCTGTTCACGCAGCACCTCGATCAGTTTGGCAGCACCCAAAATCGGCAGGTTCCACGCCACGACGCAGACCTGCACAGGCACCCGCATGACCGCGCCCAGAAACCCCTCGGCTGTGGCGGACGTGGCCACCAAAGAGAATCGCGGATCACGTTCAAAAATCTCCGACATCGCAGACAGGACGAGCGGATTGTTGTCGGCCAGCATGACGTCAATCGGGTATCGGGGTTTTTCAGTCATTTGATTTTCCGCCCAAAATTCTCAAAAACTACCCATTCCGGTAGGTTCTATCTCAGTACACCTTTGTATTCTTACACTAATGGGTAGGTTTTTTCCCACCCAATTAGATGCCCAAAAGCAGTATTAAGTTACGTTGCGCGTTCGGGCAAGTTTCAGTTTTGCTGATCGCCAACGCGATACACGGGCTCTGCCAATCATCCCGTAGCTGAGGAGGATCACAAATGACGTTCCAGGTTTATCCCCCGCTGGAAATCCCCGAGACCCTGGCGGCCGGACCCGGCCCCGGCAATACGGACGCCCGCGTTCTGCAGGCGTTTTCCAGCGCAGGCGTTGCAGACCACATGCAAGGCGATGTTTTGCGCGGAATGGTCGAATGCAAATACATGCTGCGCGAAATCTGGGGTACCGACAACGCCTATACCTTCGCCGTCGCCGGCACCGGTTGGAGCGCACTGGACACCATGTTCTCGGCCGTGATGCCAGGCGACAAGGTTGTCGCCTTTTCGAACGGTACGTTTTCGGGCATCGACTCGCTGACCCTGCGGATCAAGGCCGCGACACCGCAGGAACACGCCTCCAGCCCGCTGGACCCGCAGGCGGCAAGCGTTGTCGTGATCGAAGTGCCTCATGGGCAACCGGTTACGGGTGAAATGGTCGAAAAGGCCCTGGCTCGCCATAAACCGAAATGGGCCTTCATGGCGCATTGGGAAACCGGATCGGGGCGCATCAACGATCTGCGCGGTTTCTCGGATGCCTGCGAACGTCATGGGGCCATGGGCCTGATCGACGCGGTTTCTTCCTTGGGCGTAGAGGATTTCCGGATTGATGATTTTCCCGGGATCGCAGGTTGGGCATCCTGTCCGCAGAAAGGCCTGTGCTGCTTGCCACTGACCTACGCGCCGGTCAGCTTCACCGACTCGTATATCAATTCGCTGAAGGCGACGGGTGCATATACCTATGTCCACAACCCGATTTTCGAAGCCCGCCACTGGGGCATCGTCGACGGGCAGGATGTCGAAAAGGGAACCTATCACCGCACACATTCGGGCTACGCCGTTGCCGCATTTCACGAGTCGCTGCGCCTGACCCTTCAGGAGGGGCTGGCCAAGCGATCCGCGTCATATCGCACACACGAATGCGTTCTGCGCGACGCTGTGACCGCGCTTGGTTGCGAAGTGACCTCGGACATGCCCAGCCTTGTCGTTCTCAATCTGCCGACAGAACTGGCAGGTCGTGAAATGGAACTTGTTCAGAATTGCCGGGCGCGCGGGTTTGGCATCTGGCCCACGCTCAGCGCCCCGGTGCAGGTTCGCATCGGCATTCTGAACCAGCTCAACCATCAGGCCGTCAGCCGCATCGTGCGCCTGTTCGCCGAGGCTCTGTATGAGTTGGGAGGCACCGTCGATTTCGAAGAAATCGAGGCGCTGCTGGAAAGCCGTTACGGCACATCAATTGCCGCGTAATCGCACTGCATGAACGGGAGGAATGCAGATGGATATTCATGAATACCAGGCCAAAGAGGTCCTTTCGAAGTTTGGGGTCGATGTCCCGCCGGGTGCATTGGCCTACAGCCCCGAGCAAGCCGCCTACCGCGCTCGCGAGCTTGGCGGCGACAAGTGGATCGTCAAGGCGCAGGTGCATGCAGGCGGGCGCGGCAAGGCTGGCGGCGTCAAGCTGTGCAACACTGAAAGCGAGATCTACGAGGCCTGTGACAACCTGTTCGGGCGCAAGCTGGTTACGCATCAGACCGGCCCGGAAGGCAAAGGCGTCTACCGCGTATATGTAGAAGCCGCCGTGCCCATCGACCGCGAGATTTACCTGGGTTTCGTACTTGATCGCTCCAGCCAGCGGGTGATGATTGTCGCGTCGTCCGAAGGCGGAATGGAGATCGAGGAGATTTCGGCCGAACGCCCGGACAGCATCGTACGCTCAATCGTGGAACCGGCTGTAGGGTTGCAGGAATTCCAGGCGCGCGAGATCGCCTTCGAACTGGGGCTTGAGCCGCGACTGGTGCAGCAAATGGTCCGCACCCTTCAGGGCTGCTATGCCGCATTCAGCGAATTGGACGCGACCATGGTCGAGATCAACCCTTTGGTCATAACCGGCGATGATCGCGTTCTGGCGCTGGACGCCAAGATGAGCTTTGACGACAACGCCCTGTTCCGTCACCCGCAGATTGCTGAACTGCGCGACAAAAGCCAGGAAGACCCCCGTGAAAGCCGCGCGGCCGATCGTGGCCTGTCCTATGTCGGCCTCGAAGGCAATATCGGCTGCATCGTGAACGGTGCCGGTCTGGCCATGGCCACGATGGACACCATTAAGCTGGCCGGTGGGGAGCCTGCGAACTTCCTCGATATCGGCGGCGGTGCTTCACCCGAGCGGGTCGCCAAGGCCTTCCGCCTGGTTTTGTCGGACAGCAATGTTCAGGCGGTTCTGGTCAACATCTTTGCTGGAATCAACCGCTGTGACTGGGTTGCAGAAGGTGTCGTGCAGGCATTGCGCGAACTGGACATCGACATTCCTGTCATCGTGCGTCTGGCCGGTACGAATGTCGAAGAGGGTCAGAAGATTCTGGCCAAATCCGGTTTGCCGATCATCCGTGCAACCACCCTGATGGAAGCCGCCGAACGCGCCGTTGGCGCATGGCGCAACGACCTGTCCCAAAACACCAAGATGAGGGCTGTGTAATGAGCATTCTTCTCGACCGCGACAGCCGCGTTATCGTTCAGGGTATCACCGGACGCATGGCGCGTTTTCACACCAAGGACATGTTGGAATACGGCACCAATGTTGTCGGCGGCGTTGTCCCCGGCAAAGGTGGCGAAACCGTCGAAGGCGTGCCGGTTTTTGACACCGTCAAACAGGCCGTCGAGGCCACGGGTGCCGATGCCAGCCTTGTCTTCGTTCCGCCACCGTTTGCAGCGGATTCGATCATGGAAGCGGCGGATGCCGGCATCCGCTATTGCGTCTGCATCACCGACGGCATCCCGGCCCAGGACATGATCCGGGTCAAACGCTACATGTACCGCTACCCGCGCGACAAGCGCATGGTGCTGACCGGGCCGAACTGCGCCGGAACAATCAGCCCGGGCAAGGCGCTGCTGGGTATCATGCCCGGCCATATCTACCTGCCGGGCAACGTGGGAATCATCGGGCGCTCGGGCACGCTGGGCTACGAGGCTGCAGCGCAGCTCAAAGAACGCGGAATCGGTGTGTCTACCAGCGTCGGCATCGGTGGCGACCCGATCAACGGTTCGTCCTTCCGTGACATCCTTGAACGGTTCGAACAGGACGAAGACACCGAGGTCATTGCCATGATCGGAGAGATCGGCGGCCCGCAAGAGGCCGAAGCGGCGGAGTATATCCGTGACCACATCACCAAGCCCGTGGTGGCTTATGTCGCGGGTCTGACAGCCCCCAAGGGCCGGACCATGGGCCATGCAGGTGCGATCATTTCGGCCTTTGGCGAAAGTGCCTCGGAAAAGGTTGAAATCCTTTCTGCCGCAGGTGTGACCGTGGCGGAAAACCCCGCAGTCATCGGCGAAACGATCGCCCGCGTCATGGGAAAGGCCGCGTGATGGTTAAACCTTCAGTCCTTGTAACACGCCGCTGGCCAGCTGCGGTCGAGGCGCAACTGGCCGAAAGCTATGACACCGTGCTGAATACCGGAGACAAACCCATGTCTCCGGCCGAAATCCGCGATGCGCTGAAACGGTATGACGCGGTGTTGCCGACCGTGACCGACACACTCAGCGCCGAGGCGCTGGATGTGCCTGCCGCGCAGACCAGGATCTTGGCCAATTATGGTGTCGGCTACAGTCACATCTGCGAACCGGCAGCCCGCGATCTGGGTATGACTGTCACCAACACACCCGACGTGCTGTCCGAATGCACCGCCGATCTGGCCATGACCTTGCTGCTGATGGTGGCCCGTCGTGCGGGTGAAGGCGAACGGGAACTGCGCGCCGGAGGTTGGTCCGGCTGGCGCCCTACCCATCTGGTTGGCACCAAGGTCAGTGGCAAGACACTGGGCATTATCGGTTTTGGCCGCATCGGTCAGGAAATGGCCCGCCGCGCCCATCATGGCTTCGGCATGAAAATCATCGTGCAGAACCGCAGCCAGATATCGCCGGACGTTCTGGGCCAATGCAACGCCGTTCAGGTGGACACGGTGGACGAACTGCTGCCGCAATGCGATTTCGTCTCACTGCACTGCCCTGGCGGCGCGGCGAACCGCCACCTGATCAACTCGCGCAGGCTGAGCCTGATGAAACAGGACGCCTTCCTGATCAACACCGCGCGCGGCGAGGTGATTGACGAATGGGCGCTTATTCAGGCCCTGATGTTCGACATGATCGGCGGTGCTGCGCTGGATGTGTTCGACGGCGAACCACGTATCAGCCCGGACCTTCTGCAATGCGACAATCTGGTGATGCTGCCGCACCTTGGCAGCGCCACTCGCGAAGCCCGTGAAGCCATGGGGTTCAGGGTTCTCGACAATCTCAGTGACTTCTTTGCCGGCCGCCCGCCCCGGGACCGCGTAATCTGACCTTTTCCCTCACTTCCTCCCGCCGGTGATCCCGTCGGGAGGCCTTTTCAGGAGGTTTCCACGTGAACGCCCCCAACCGCATAAATGGTTTTTTCACCCAGTCTCTTTCGGATCGTGATCCTGAGCTTTTCGGCTCGATCCGGTCCGAGTTGGGGCGCCAGCGCGATGAAATCGAGCTGATTGCGTCCGAGAACATCGTCAGCGCCGCAGTGATGGAGGCGCAGGGCTCGGTGATGACCAACAAATACGCCGAAGGCTATCCCGGGCGGCGCTATTATGGCGGCTGCCAGTTCGTGGACATTGCCGAGAATCTGGC
>NZ_JBXWOP010000034.1:0-21629 GCF_059610965.1 Ruegeria sp. CDSB136 | reverse complement strand
GGCCGGACACATGACTGCTTCTGACAAATGCGCAAATCAGATCAAAAATGTCTTGCTAGGAAGGAGCCATCCACACATGTCATTCGCTGCAACTTGCTTGAACGACCGCTCTGCAAGCCAAAGCAGGCTTCGGCCTTAGAGAAACTGCGCCCACTCGTCATCGACTTCGTCGTCTGGCATCTGAATGTTGCTCCTGTTCGTCGGACATCCACCTAAAGCACTGACGTGCAATCTAAGCTCGCATAGCACAGAAGCGGTCACCACATCTTCTTCCCGAACCCTTGCTCGTAGAATGCAGGCCGATTCAAGCAACGCGCGGTCGCTGTAAACGAGCCACGGCAGTTCTTCTGCGAAGGCTATCCATGCTTCTTTCTGTGTTTCACTGAGATAATCTGGAGGCTCGCCAAGTTCAGCCAGCCCCCGGGGCTCGTTACGGCCTCTGTAGCGCTCTGGGTGCTTGTCATAGGCCCCTGTCAGCTTGGCCTTGGCGATAGGTGTCTTAGGTCTTGGCATGCTCTACCTCAAATTTCTGAATTGGGGATGTGTGCAAAGAGTGGGGGCGACGGTTTCTCAATTGATTGTCCCGGATAACAAACCATCCCTCCCATAGACCGGGGCAGTGACAGGAGGTGAGGTGCACGCTCCGACTGCGGGTGCCCGCCTCAAGCAAAGTTAATCTGACAAGACCTTAAAATTTCCGAGTCCGCCTGTAAAACTCGAGTTAACTTGATTTTTTCTTAACACCTGTTATTGTCAATTCTCGACAGTATGAGGTAGAAAACGATGCACGGTCGGGAGCAGACCATCGCAGATTTCACCACGGCGCCTGAGCGACAGCGCGCGGTGATTGAATTTTCCGGCAAAACGGGCGAAGAGGTTTTCGAGATCATATGTGACCCTGACCGGATCACCGATTGGTACCTATTGGCCAAGCAAGTGCATCACCACGAACCAGGCCCCGACGGTGAGACCCGCTTCAATGTGGAGTTCACTTTCTTCGGTGACGTTTTCGAAGAGGTCATGCTTTGGGATGCGCCGCGCCGCTATATCTACAAGGCCGCCGGCCCCGGGTTTCCAATCAGGGACTATGTTGCACAAATCGCTGTCGAGATGACAGGCCCCGATTCAGGACTCATGAACTGGACAATGCATTTTGACGAGATTGAAGGAAAGGAATTCCAGCGCATCCTACCGATAATTCTACAACCGATCAACGAGAAGTCGATGGAGAAACTGGCTCCGATGCTGGGTGGCCGAGTAGTCGAGTGCAGCATGAATTTCACCGGGTTTGGAGCGTGACATGAACGAGCCGCCCAATATGTGTTCACTGCCGCGCTCGGGTAGAAACCTCGAGGATGTGGCTGACCACGTGGATGCGGCCCTGGCGGACATGATCGGCGAAAGTGCCAGGAAACTAGCGGCAACCACGGTTTTGGGTAAAACAGGTCCGGCACAATTTGGGCTGGAGCCGCAACAGGTGCGCTCATTGATCCTGCGTGCCCGGGAAATGAATGTCATCGGGGCAGACATGGTCAAATCAAACCCCGATCGCGATGAGAACGGATACTGCGCCCACATAGTGGCGGCGCTTTTTCTGGAGTTGCTTTGTCTTCTCTCCGACAATATCGAGACAAGGGACGCTACAAACGGCGCGACGGTCTGGTAATGCTGGGGCTAAGACCAAGTTCACTGGCAGGAGCACAAATGCTGCCATGCACGGCAAGGGTCAGGTGTGCTGGTTTTGGCGGATGGTATCTGAAGAAAAGCGAGGAAACCCAAGTGAACACAAGACAAGTCATAGGGCTGCGCCGGGAAGTATCGTCGAAGCAAGAGCGCGGTGTTCGTCGGCGCAAGCGGCTTGTCGAAGCGGCACGCCACTTCCTTAAGACACGGGATCCACAAGAAATCTCGTTTAAGGACATTGCGAAGAAAGCAGACGTGCCAGAAGGCTCAGCCTATCATTTCTTCGCAAACAAATATGACGTGTTCAGCGCCCTAGCGATGGAATTGGGTGAAGCATTCGGGACAGAAGCCGCCAAACCAATTGAAAAAGACAATTCCGGCACATGGCAGAACTTTGTGGCCTCACTGATCGACCGCTCTGCCGCAATATATCGATCCGATCCGGTTGCTCGCAAAGTCCTTCTTGGAGCGACGATGCCGCATGAGGTCAAAAACGTCGACAAGGAAAGCGTCGAGGCTTATATCGCGACGTTGGAAGCAGGGTTTCACGAATTGTTCGTGATGCCGAAGATCATGAATTTCTCCCAAAGGCTGAAATACACGGTTACCATGATCGATGCGATTTTCGAACTTGATCACAATGTAAACGGCAACCTTTCTGATGAGATCGTTGAAGAGGCCAAGCTCGCGATGATCGGTTACTTGTCCAACTTCATTCCGCCGGTTCTGGAACTGAAAGATAGAAATGAAGGATCAGACAAATGACAAAGCTGTTTTCTCTTGAAGGCAAAACGGCGATTGTCACGGGTGGCGCTCAGGGCATTGGTGCGGCGATTACAAGACGCCTGCGTGAGGCTGGTGCATCCGTGATCATAGGCGACCTTAACGTCGATATTGCGGACAGGATGTCGAAAAAGACTGATGTCAGCCGCGAAGATGGTGTTCAGGCGCTTGTTGACCATGCCCTTGTCCAAACCGGGCGGTTGGACATCGTGGTAAACAATGCTGGGGTACACAGTGGCTACGATACGCTGGATCAGGCCGACGAGGCCGATTTGGCCAAGTGCTTCGCGGTCAACACAAACAGTGTGATGTTCGCCACGAAACACGCGGGCCCCAAGCTGGAGGATGGCGGGGCTATCGTGAACATCTCGTCCGTCAGCGCAGTGTTGGGTGTGTCCAGCCTTGGAACCTATGCAGCATCTAAATCAGCCATTCTCGCGCTGACCAAGGTGGCCGCTATGGAACTTGCGTCGCGTGGTATTCGGGTCAACGCAATCTGTCCCGGATCGGTGCGCACGCCGATGGCGCTTGCGAATGGTGGCGAGGACCTGCTCGCCGTCGAAGCTGCAGCAACTCCCCTTAGCCGCATCTGCGAGCCCGAGGAAGTGGCTGCCCTTGTGCATGCGCTGGTTGCCAACGATTGTGCATTCCTGACAGGGCAGGCGATCAATCTGGATGGCGGTCTGTCGGCAGGGATCAGCGATGGAGTCTGGCAGGCGGTTGCGGGCTAAAGCCCGTTGAACATTCCGCCTGACACCGTGAGCGTTTCTCCAGTGACGTATGACCCAGCTGGTCCAGCCAGGTAGGCAGCAACCTGACCAATCTCGGATGGTTCTGCGGCACGGCCTAGAGCTATTGTTGCAGCCTCGTGGGCTTCTGCCTCTTCTACTGAAATGCCTTCTGCCGCAGCAATGTCCTCCATAACCGTTTGCATCATGTCGGTGCGCACTGAACCAGGACAAATGGCGTTCACGCGGATGTTTTCGGGGGCGAGTTGTAGGGCAAGCTGTTTAGTCATGCCGACCACGGCAAATTTCGACGCTGTATAGCAGGCCGGGATCAGTGGGATGGCTCTTAGCCCGGAGAGTGACGCCACATTTACGATAGCTGCCGCGTCAGACTTGCGAAGTTCGGGGATAGCCGCACGGCAGAAATTGGCAACGCCACGCAAATTCACGTCGAGCGACAGGGTCCAGTCCTTCTCGGTCAGTTCCAGAAAGTCCGGCGAGCCGCGTCCGACGCCGGCATTGTTGACTAAAATGTCGAGCCCGCCGAACTCGGCAACGGCACAACCAACAGCGGCCTCGGCATCGGCAGGGCGCGTCACATCGGCCTCGCAGAATACTACTTTCCCAGCACTTTCGCCGAACTGCGATTTGATGCTCTCCTGTGTCTCGGCTCCGGCCTTGTCGATCATCACCACATTGGCGCCCCGCTCGACTAGTGCGACGGCAATGGCGCGCCCAATGCCGCGTGCACGTCCCGCTCCGGTCACCAGGGCCGTTTTTCCAGTCAGTTCCGCACCGCTCATACCATCGCTCCTAGGTTTGGGTTGAAGGCGTTTCGTTCCGCCTCAATGTCGACGTTGGATCTGGTTGCAATCGATGGGTGGGCCGTACAGTGCGACTGGAGGATTTTCACATCGCCACCTTTGCATTTCTTTCCAGCCTTTCTCACCGGGCATACGGATTTCATCCCCCCCGGGCGTGGCTTCTCCCCCTTGCAGGCACGCACTAAACGATCAGAACGGTCCTGCATTTCTTCCAACAGGCCTAATATCGACGGTTCGATCACCATCACGGTGCTGCCACCCACCGAGCCGACCTGCTGAGGCTCCAACAGCCGCTGGGCGCCTTCGATCGATTTGCTCATGTGTTTCTCCTTTGGCACCGATGCCGTGCACTCAGATGTCGGCCTGCACTTCCGAAAGGGCTTCGGATAGGGTCGCGATGATGGTGTCGATCTGTACTTTGTCGATGATGATTGGCGGCGACAGCACGATGCGGTCGCCGACCGGACGGACGATAACTCCCTTTTCCACGCATTTGCGGAACACCCGGTCTCCTGTCTTGGCGCTGACGGGCATTGGGGCTTTAGTCCTTTTGTCGGCCACCAGGTCTACCGCCAGCATCAGACCGTCGCCGCGCACGTCACCCACCAGAGGTGAGTTCAAAAGGCTTTGTGCGCTCTGTTGCAGATATGGTCCGACGTCGGCTGCATTACCCAGCAGGTTCTCCTTTTCCATGATCTCGACGTTCTTCAGCGCCGCCCTGCAGGCTACCGGGTGGCCGAAATAGGTCAGCCCCATTGAGAACACACCGCCTTCGCATTGAGGCTTGCTAATCACCTCGTAGATCTCATCGGAAATCAGGGTCGCCCCCAAAGGCACATAGCCTGAGGTGATGCCCTTGGCCGACACCAGGATGTCGGGCTGATAGCCGAATACGTCTTCAGATGCGAACCAATGGCCGAGACGCCCGAAGGCGGTCACAACCTCGTCGGCGATGTAGAGCATGTCGTACTTCTTACAGACCTCCCACATCCGACGGTGATAACCCTTTGGGGCCACCAGTACTCCACCGGCGCCCATTACGGGTTCGGCAATGAAGGCTGCGACATTGTCTGGACTCAACTGCTCAATGCGGTTCTCGAATTCCTGCACGAGGAAATCGCAATAGGAGCCCTCGGCCATGTTGTCGGGCTTGGCATACATGTTTGCCGCCGAGACATGGTGAATGAAGTCCTGCCCGATGCGATCAAAGCTGGTCTTCGTGGCATGGATGCCGGTTAGCTCTGCGGCCACATAGGTGGCCCCGTGGTAGCCGTTGTTGCGGCTGATGATTATCTTCTTTCGGTGCAGTCCGCGCATAGTGTTGTAGTAGTGTACGAGCCGAATGGCCGCGTCATTGGCCGTCGAGCCGCCACAGGTATAGTAGACATGGTTCAGATTGCCGGGCGCATGGGCAGCGAGCCAAGCTCCGAGTTCCGAGGCAGGTTCGTTGGTCGAATGACCAAACGGATTGTAATACTGCATCTGCATGACCTGATCGGCGATGGCCTCGGCCATGTCGCGGCGACCATGCCCGATGTTGACGCACCAAAGCCCAGCTATACCGTCAAGGAATTGCCGGCCCTGATCGTCGTTGACGTGCATTCCTGACGCGCCAGAAATCACCTGGCTGCCCTGGTCATGGAAGGTCGAGAAATCGGCATAGGGGTGCAATAGGTGGTCGCGATCCTGCGCCCAGGCGGTGCTTTGGGGGTGGGTGGTCATGTATGTAACTCCCGTAAGATTTTGCTTCAGCCACATCACCGCGCACGTTCGAATTTTGAACCGGTGATGCCATTCGGTGCGAACAACAGGAACGCAACCAGTAGTGACAGGACCAACGGATCGCGGAACAACAGCGCCTCACCGGGCAGAATGGTCTGGAACACCGATTCCAGCACACCCAGGATGATCCCGCCAAGAACTGGCCCATAAAGGCTGCCTGTTCCACCCACGATGGCTGCGATCAGCGCCTTGATCAGCGGGTTCATCGACATCAGTGGATCGACCGAACCTCTCTGGGCTATTATGAGGACACCGGCAATCCCGGCCAGAATACCAGCGATGAAGAAAGCGGTGGCGATCACCCGGTCAGCGTTGATGCCCATTAATCGGGTGGTGTCGAAATCCTGCGCTGCCGCCTGCATTGCAAGGCCGAGCGTCGTGCGCCGCAAGAACAGTGTCAGTGCGACCAGGGCCAGAACGGTGACGACAATGGCGATGGTCTGGCCAGCGCCAAACACCAAGCCACTGACATTGAACGAGCCGGACAAAAACGATGGTAGCGGCACCGGCTTGGGCCGCGCATCGATCGCGATCTGCAACACCACGTGGATGGCCGCCGACAAAGCGAACGAGGTCAGAAGCAATGTATCGTAGCTCGCCCCTCGCATCGGCCTGAACGCCACCCGCTCCATCAGCACCGAACCAATCCCGGCAACAATAACGCCGATGCCCATAACCAGTGGCCAAGGCAGGCCGAAACCGATCGCAAAGAACATGCCGTAACCGCAAAGCGTCAGCAGATCGCCATGAGCGATGTTAAGAAAGCCCATTACCGAATAGACCAGCGCGATGCCGATCGCCAGAAGGGCATAGGTCCCGCCAAGGCTGAGTGCGTTGACTGCAAACTGGAATAGATCTGCCATGTTACCCTCCCAGGTAAATCGACTTGAGGTCCACGCCTTTAAGAAACTCGGCTGCGGTGCCTTCACGTGTCACGTTGCCCAGTTCCAGAAGATATGCCCGGTCCGCAATAGCCAGAGATTGAGCGACATTTTGTTCAACCAGCAGAATGGTCGTGCCTTCGTCCCGTAGACGGTCGATCAGGTGGAAAACCTCTCCAATGATTACCGGAGCAAGGCCCAGTGAAGGCTCGTCCAGAATGAGCAGTTTGGGATGCGACATCAGCGATCGGGCGATTGCCAGCATCTGCTGTTCTCCGCCTGACAGGGTGCCCGCCATCTGATCCGAGCGTTCCCGCAGGATCGGAAACTGCTCCAGCATCCGCTCCATGCTCTCGTTCTGATTCTCGTTCTTGGTCGTTGCCCCGCCCAGGATCAGGTTGTCACGCACCGAAAGGTTGGGAAACACGTTGCGGCCTTCTGGCGTCAGGGTCAGACCCATTGGCACAAGCTTTTCCGTGTGCGCACCAGTGATGTCTTGCCCAAAGAATTTGACTTTGCCGGAATAGGTCGGGGTCAAACCCACCAATGCCTTTAGGAGAGAAGATTTTCCGGCACCATTCGCCCCCAGCACGGTTACGATTTCACCTTGATGCACATTCAGGCTCACGCTTTTGACAGCAGTGACGGCTCCATATTTCACGACGATATCGTCGACGGTCAGAATGGGCTGGCTGGTCATAGGTCACCTGCCTTTCCGGCGGCCATCTTCGGCTGGTCTTCTTCGCGGCCTATATAGGCCTCAATCACTTCGGGGTTGGACTGGATCTCCTTCGGTGTGCCTGTCGCAATCAGGTTGCCACGGTTCAGCACCACAATCTTGTCGCACATGGTCATGATCAGCGGCAGATCATGTTCGACGATAATGATGCCGATGCCCAACTCGTCACGGATATTCGTGAGCAACTGCCGCAGATCATCCGTTTCCTCGTGGTTCATCCCAGCAGCCGGTTCGTCTAGCAACAGGAATGTCGGAGCCAGGGCCAGGGCTCGAGCGATCTCGACCCTGCGCTGGTCACCATAGGCCAGCTCATTCGGTCGCAACTCCGCAAACTGTCGGATTTTTAACCGGTTAAGCCAGCCCATGGCCCGAGCCTCGATCGCCTCGTCACCCGGTGCCATTACGGCGAGCGGCAACATGACGTTTTCCAGGACGGTCAACGTGTTCGCCAGCTTGATTTGCTGGAATGTACGTCCAATTCCCCCTCGTGCCAGCCGGTAGGCTGGCCAGAGTGTTGCTTCCAGACCATCGACGCTTATCGATCCGGATGTTGCGAAATATGTGCCCATCGTGGTATTTATGAGCGTTGATTTCCCGGCGCCGTTTGGGCCGATCAGGCCGAGGATTTCGCCGGGATGAACGGAGAAGCTCGCCTCGTTTAGGGCCTTCAAGCCACCGAATTCCTTTGTCAGCCCGTCGATCTTCAGCTCACCGTTGGAATGCAGGTCGATCTCGTGGGTTTCCAGAGCCCGGGGCGGATTGGGCAGCAGACGAGCTAAGACCGCCTCTTTCAGGCCGAACATGCCGTCCGGATTGAAATACAGGATCGACAGGATCGCGAAGGACAGCACCAATTGGGTCGCTCCGAAGAGCGGCGGTACTTCAAACGATCCGATGACAAACCCACCCTCAAATTCTCGCACAAAGATGATTAGCCCGGTTACGAGCACGGCACCAAAAAACGCACCGGTGACGGAGCGCTGCCCGCCAAGAACCATCATCGCGATCAGTTCGATCGTGAAGACCAGGTAGAAGTTGCGGGGGCTAGCAGCGCCGACAACATGCACCATCGCGGCGCCGGCCGCGGCGGCGAGAACAGCACCGATGACCCATGCAAGATGGTTGAGACGCTTGGTGTTAACACCCATGGCTTCGGCCGATGTCTTATCGTCCCGCGCAGCACGGGTCTGGAGGCCCAGGCGGCTTTCCTTAAAACCGACAGATACAACAATCGCCGCAATAGCCACTCCAAGCAGGAGCCAAGGTGAGGAAAACCTTGGCATGCCGTAGATCGAGGTCAGCCCGTTGGTCCAACCCTTGGCGGCCAAAATCACTGTTTGCACAATCAGCAGAAGCGCGAAGGTCGAAATGATGACGCCATCATATCCCAGTCGCACAATTATGAAACCCACAAGCCAAGCCATGATACCTGCGATAAAGATGGCGATCAACATCGCACAAACGATGTCAAGATTGGTGGCGTAGAGCCAGTCGGGCAAACCTTTAAGAACCGATTTCTTGACCGCCGGGTTAATCGTGAACAGGGCCGACACATAGGCGCCGATCGCGATGAACGCCACATGGCTAATGTTCATTTTGCCAGTGTTGCCGGAATAGACCTGAAGCCCGAGAACGGCGATGACATTGACGATCAAAAGCCAGACCTGGCTACGGTCGGTTTTGGAAATAACGCCACCAGAACGCAGCCATTCCGCTCCAAGGACGATCAGGATCAATATGCAAGACAAGATGAGCGTCGTTTGCAATGCCCGAGCGTGCCTGCGTTCCCATGTAAACCTTCTATTCGCCGACATGTTCCTGAACCTTACTTCACCGGGGCTGGTCATGCTTCGCGGACATTATAGGTCACAGCTTAGGATCGCAGTGCCGTTGAATGCCCGACGGGATAACTTTGGACAAGTTGAAGCTATTGGTGGTGGGTGCAGGGCGATGCCTGCATCCGTCCAGTCGGTTTTACTCGATTGCAGCGGGAATATCTGCCGGATCAACACGTGCCGATCCTAGATAGACCCGCGCACCATCCTTCAGTTCTACAAAGTGGTAATCGGCAAGCGGTTGCGAACCGATACCCTTCCAGGTCAGCTTGGCGGTGCCGGAATCGTAATTCTCGAGATTTGAAATCCAATCGTTCAGAACCGGTGCCTCGGTTGAACCGGTCGCGATCACAGCTGCTTCAACCAGCTTGGCCGAAGTATAGCCCCAAGCGGTGAAAGCATCGAGCGTCATCTCAGGTCCATATGCCGCGCGGATTGCACCAACGAGATTGGCAAACTGTGGGGCATCCGAGATGCCTTCAGGCAAAGTGGTGAAATGATAGATCCCGCTTACGGATTCACTCAGCGGAACGACGGACGGCGTGTCGATCCCGTCTCCGACGATGAGTTTCGATGTGATGCCGGCGGCGCGCAATTGCTTGGCAAAGACCGGGAAATCCGGTTCGAACATGTAGGTCATGATCGCATCCGGTTGAGTTTCCATATTCTTGATCTGCTGCACGATGGTGCCAAATTCTCCCTGGAAAAGGTTGAACGACGCCTCGCCAACAATCTTGCCCCCTTTCTTTTCGAAGATCTCAGCGAAGTAGCGGGGCGAGTTCGCGGTGAAGGGGTCATCTGGCGAGACGACGAGAAAGGCTGTTTCGATGCCCAGACTTTCGCGCGCGAAGGTCGCGAGCGCCGATCCTGATTGATTGTCGCCGGGCCCAAGGGTTTTGACATAGTCGCCTGCTACGGCCTGAAAACTGGGGTTGGTCGACGCCGTCAGGGCCAGCTTCTCCGCAGCCGAGATCATCGGGCCCGCCGCGAATACATCTGCTGTACCGGACGAGATGAACAGAACCTCGGCACCGTCGTCGATCATTTCCTGCGACAACAACATCGACTGGGCTGCGTCGGACCGGGTGTCCTTCTGGATCACGTTGATTTTGATGCGCCCATCAATGCCCCCGGCTGAATTGATCTCTTCAACGGCAAGAAGAAAGCCGCCAGCCAGCGCCTGATCAAAAAGCGCCATGAACTCAGTCTGGGCGACGGGCATCCCTACTGTCAGGGTTTCGTCTGCTGCCATGCTTGTTGATCCTACCAATCCGGCAAGACCAGCACCGACCGCAACTCCTACGGTGTTTCTCCAGAATTTCATGTCTTCCTCCCAGTGCCCGGAAGCGGTAGGCTTTTGCGTTGTTCCCCCAATGGCGCTGAAACGGGCTCGCACAAGGCCAGCGACTCTTGCGCCACGGTGAGTTTTTACGCGGAGATATTTCAAAAGTCAAGTTTACTCGAGTTTAAGTATTTTCACGCTCTCGAAACCAAGAAAGCCACATCAGTCTAGTTGTTGTGGTCGGAGGCAATTTTCTTAATGCTGTCACTCGGTGCCGGCACTACTAACGTCTGCTCTGCGGACCGTTCGGTAATTCTGCTCTTAACTGGATGTGAGCTTTTAGACGCGTCTTAGCCTATCGCAACTCATGGCATGCCAACTTTACCATTCGCCTCAAGTATTGGTGAACTAGATCCTGCGTTTGGCGTTGTTCGTGCTTTGTGTGCGAGACGGTAAAAGAAGGGGTATGATGTTCTTTTTTACTCCGTACTGTCTGCTTCCAGTCGCTTGGCTGGCAGAAAAAAAGAAAGAACCAAGCCAAGCCCCATACAGATCATCATCACGATCAGAGCCGTTTTCAATCCCGCGTCAGCGGCCCGACTCACGATTGCCGGGTAAGCCTGACGGGTCTTCTCCGGCAGAGCCTCGACCCATTTCTTTTCTTCAGCTTCGGATATTTCCTGGAACGTGTTTTCTAGCTCGACAATGATCGTCTGACGATCACCGTCCGAAAGTTCGACCTGCTCAATGTTGTCGAATTGATCCACCATCGATCCATAGACGGCCCCGAACAAAACCGACCCTGCGAGAGCAACGGCAAAACCTTGGCCGATGATTTCTTTCAGGGTTTCGGATAAGCCCGACGCATCGCCGGAATCCTCCGCGGCGACATCAGACATGGTCACGGAAGTGATCTGCGCCATGATGGAACCCATGCCGCTCCCTAGGACAATCATTGGTATCAGCAAGGTTGTCGTGGACATTTTCATCGAAGCCGCTTCGCTGACCCACCATAAGGCGGCAATGGTCACGGCGCTGCCTGCAATTATTATCCATTTTGGTGCGATCTTCGCCCCAAGGCTGGACGTACCAAAAGAGACGATCGCATAGGCCGCCGAGAACGGCAGAAGGGTCAGTGCGGTCGACAGACTGTCAAACTTGACGCCCGCCTGCAGGTAGACGGACAGAGCAAACAGCGTCCCCGCGGTTACTAGGAATAGCAGGGCGCCGATCAGCATCCCGACGGTGAATGTTCCGTTGCTTAGGATGCTGATATCCATCAGGGGGCTCTTCCCGGTCGCTTTTAACCGCGCGCCGCGCAAGACAAACAGCAGTAGTAGACCGATACTGATTGCATAGAGGTACGGGACGATGGATAGTCCTCCCAGCGGAAGCGGTGACCCGCCAAGTTCGAACGGTCGCTTGGCTGTCCACCATCCGTACTGGCTGGCCATGGTGGTCGCGATCAGGAAGATACCGAAGCCAAGTAACGATAGCAGAACGCTTTGAATGTCGATACTGACACTATCGTTCTTATCCGTTTCCGGCATGCTCAGGGCCAGCAAGAACGTTAGAACACCGGCAACAGGAGAAATCGCAAGCGCGATCCGCCAGCCAAATTCATTGGACAGCGCCCCTACAATTAAGGGCGCAACCGCGGAAATGATTGAGAGAACCGCACCGTAGATGCCAAAAGCTGCGGCGCGTTGTTCGCCTTTGTAGAAATACATAATCAGAGCTATCGAGGTGGGAATGACCAGAACCATTCCAAACGGCCAGATCAGTCCCCAGGCGACCGTGAAGATTTGTATATTCGGGGATAATAGGACGACAACGAGCCCGATAGTGTAGATTGCAACCCCAGCCGCAAACACCTTTTTTTTGCCGAGCTTATCTCCCAGCTTGCCTGCTGTCACCATCAGTGACCCGGCAATGAGCGAAGCGGACACAATCACGAACTGGACGTTTGCAACAGTGGTTTGCAAATCCTGAACAATTGCTCCGATCAGGACATTTACACCGAAGCTAGTCACATACATCATGATCATTGAGCCGATGATGACAAACAACGGCATCCACGAAGTGCGCTCAGCTGTCATCAGACATCCTCCAGCCGCTCTGGCACCACGTCACGGGCAAATACTTGGTCAAGATCTTCTGGCATTTTCACCCATTCGGCCTTGTCGCCGTTAACCAGAACGGTGCCAGGACGCGGAAGGCAGTTGAAGTTACATGCGTAGACTTCGATGTAAGAGCCGGTGTTAAGAAATGCCAAAACATCGCCGGTCTTCACACCGGCCGGTACCGGTCCCTGTTCCATCAGGCATTCATAGTTGCAGGTCAAACCGACAATATCGGCGGTTTCGGTTGCCGGCAGCCCCGCCTTTGTGGCGATCAAATAAGGGAATGGAGGCGCGACGTTCAGCCCTCCAATTCCGAGAAATACCTCAGAGGTGTCGGTCTCGATCCAACTACGTTTCATGTTCTCGGTTTCGTGCTTGACGTTCAACACCTTGGACAGGTGAATACCGGTTTCGTTGTGCAGCGCTCGCCCTGGTTCAACTTCTATCACCATGCCCTCGGTAGACAACCCGTGAGAGTGCATCGCATTGCGGAATGATGAGCAGCAAGTCTCGGCGAATTCTTCGACAGTAGGGCTTTGGTAATCCGTCACCGCCACACGACTTTCTATATCCGTTTCTGCTGCAAAACCTCCACCAAAGCTGACAACCTTCGGCGCCCAGCCGCCGCCCAGACCATCGCTAACTCGCTTGATCCAAAGCGCATAAGATTCCATGAATGCGACCCAGTCATCCAGACGCTTGGAATGCCGCCCGATATGAATATGCGCGCCCACAGGGTCGACATTGGGACATTCAGCAAACCTAGGCAACATAGCCATTAATTCCGACGTAGGGATACCATACTTCACTGTCTGGGTCATGTCGCGGATGAGACGTGACGGATGGAAGTCCGACAGAGAATCCAAACCCTCCAGATATGGTTTCATGCGGATTACGGCCTTGGCCCGCTTGCCGAGCGCCTTGGCCTCTTCCTCGCAATAGGTCAGTTCGGTCGGGTTATCCAATACGATGTAGCAACCAAGTTCTATTGCGCGACGAATAATATCACGCCCTTTGGCCGATCCATTCACTGCGATGTTTTCGGGCGCTACACCGCCGCGCAAAGCGCATTCCAATTCTCCAAACCCGAAAGTGTCACAGCAGATGCCTTCGCGGGTCAGAACCCGTCGGATTGCAGTGATTGGACTCGCCTTAACCGCAGCCATGACCTTCACCGAACCTTCGGGCCAGTGTTTCTCGAAGCTGTCTTTGTAGGCGCGGGCATTTTCCACCAGTTTTGCTTCGGAAACCACAAAAATTGGACTGCCGAATTTTTCGACAAGATCGTCAGCGCTGCAATCCTCGATAAAAAGCTTGTCGTTCCGTATGCTCAAGGGAGCATTTACTTTTTCGGTGATCATGTCGTTCTCCTGGTATTCAAGAAAATCGTAGGCAGGTATGAAAAGCTCCGTTCCACCCTGCCATGTTGTTGTCACAGCGATACGTTGCCAAAGGCCTGTGGCCAAACAGTGACTTCTCGCTTGCCTTTTCGCTTCGCCACATCGGCGGCTAGCCAACACAACATCTTCCAACCAAAAGCGGTCGCGTAGTAACCGAATGTGCGGACTGGATCGTTTTGCGGCGCGTACTCCATAATATCGCAACCGACCAGATTGACTTTACCGCTGGCGCGTACTTCGCGTAGCACGTCCCAAACCCAGCCAGCGTCCAGGCCGAACGGCTCAACCGCCGACGAGGCTGAATTATAGATCGCATCCAGGCCATCCAAGTCCATTGTAATGTAAGTCGGTCCGTCGCCTACAACATCGATGATCTTTTGCGCCATGTCCTTGGCCGCCATTGCTCGAGCTTCATCGGCAGACACTGCCGTAACACCAAATGCAGCAGCATGCCCGCCAACCAAGCCGGTCATCCGACCACGAATACCGATCACAATATGCCGGTTGGGGTCCACATAGCCATCGGCGTAGTTGCGCGAGAACATCGCACCCGAATGGTAGGGATAAGGGAAATCCGCATAAGTAACGAGATCGTAATGCGCATCAAAATGGATTACGCTCAGTGGACCGTGGCGCTTTCCTAAGGCTCGCAGCGGTGGATAGGACGCCGTGTGGTCACCGCCAATCGAGAAGACAGCACAGCCGGCCTCGTTAACGATCTTGTCGTAGTGTTCCATGATGTGCTCGACCTCTGAAGACAGGTCAAATTGGCCGTACGTGTCAATATTTCCGTAGTCCATGATCCGCGCCTCATCAAATGGCACGTCAAAATCACCATCCAACCAGGGTTCGGTGGTTCCCATATAGTTCTTGGAAATCTCACGGAAAACCTTGGGTCCATACTTGTGTGACGCGTTCATCGGTGCTGATTTTTCCAGCGGCTCGCCCACGATTACGATGTCAGCGTTTTCTACATCACGTCCGAAAGGCGCCATGAAAGCCCCAAGGTAATCCTTGTTTATGTTCGACAGAAACTCGATGCCCTGTCCGCCGCCCATCTGCTTGACCCGCAGCAGGTGGTCCTGAACTTTCTTCGGCACGCCGTCAAAGCTGGTCCCGTTCTCGTAGTAATGCTTGAGCTTGGCCAGCTTTTCCTCCGACATCGGAGGGTAATTCATTGCCTTGTCACCCATGTTTTTCTCCTTCGAGTTGGGGTTGAATTCAGTAACGGTCGCGGAACGCCTGCACGGCCGGGCCGATGGAGATCAGCCAGATCTGGCGCGACAGTTCCTTCAGTTCCGGCGAACAGTCGGCCTCTTCGATTACCAGCCGGTCGCCCAGCCCGCGGAACCCCGGTGGCAGGCGTTCCCAGTTGGTCTGCTCGCCCGCTTCGGGCGAGGATCCGTCGCGATAGATGTAATAAGTCTTACCGACCTGGTTGAAACATATCCGGGCCAGACACATCGGGCAGGGTTCCTGCGAGGTGAAAAGCGTATAGTCCCGCATTCGGGGATTCGGCGTGTCACACAGCTGGTCCTCCAGCTGGTTCAGCAGTACCATTTCCACGTGCAGATCGGTGCGGTGATAGGGCGCCACGGCTTTGGAGATGTCGCGGTGGATCAATCCGTCATTGTGAAACAGGCAGCCGCCAACGGCGACATTCCCTATCCGTCCGGCGCGAATTGATTCCTCGAGGCAAATGATCGCCTCGTGCTCATGCTTGTAGGCGGGCTGAGGCACATAGGCTTCAAGCTTTGCCTCCAACTCATCATAGGTGAATTCGGGCTTAGCAAAATTCAGGCTGGCTTTTTCGCTCATTTCAATCCCCTTACCAATCCACTTTGTCACTTCTGGTGAAGAACCCACCGGTCGGGCCGTCGCCGGGTTCGATCAGCCACAGATAACCAGCAATGGCCTCTTCGGGGCTCATCGGCCGAGCCGCGTCACCGTAGTCCGGCAGATCCTCGTTGTGGCCCATGTCAGTCATAACCCAGCCGGGGCAGACCGAATTGATCCTTGCACCGCTCTCACGAAACTCCTTGGCGTAAAGCACTGTCATCGCGTTGAGCGCGATCTTTGAACTTTGATAGGCGGGGCAGATATCGTCCTTGAGTGGGCTTTCCGGGTCGGCTAGCTGCGTCAGCGTGGCGACCTGGGTTGCGAGGTTCAGCACCCGTCCCTTGGATGCTTTGATCAAATCCGACGTTTCTCGCGTCAACTGCCACGGCCCGAAGAAGTTGATTTCGAAATTGAGGCGCAGCGTTCCTTCCGAAACTTCAGACGGTTGTTGCATCATGTCGTTCAGTATGGCGGCGTTGTTTACCAGAACATCTAGGCGCCCCACCTCTGAACGGATATGATCGACGGCAGCGGTGATGCTCTCAGGCTTCGTCAAGTCGAGGTAGATGACGCGGATGTCGCCCGGAAACGCCCCCAACGCCACCTTGCCCGCTTCGGTGTCTAAAGCGGTAGCAAAGACGGTCGCACCTGCCGCGGCGAGCTGCCGGGTAAGCTCCAGACCGAGGCCCTGATTGGTCCCGGTCACCAGCGCGATCTGCCCGTCAAAACTCATTCCGAAGCCTCCCATATTTCAAAGCCCAAGGGACGGGCCGTGATGTTATCGGGTTCGGTCATGGGCACCGCATAGTCCCCGACCGGACAGGCCGAGACGGCCACGATCAGATTCATGTCAGCGACGAATTCCACATAGTCGCCGGGCTCTGCTTGCGACGGCATACTGTCGCCGGAGCCATCCGGCTGAATGAAGCTCGGCTGAAAAACCATGAAATTGTCGTGCAGGATATGCTCTTCACCCAAACCGAAAGGAGCGACCGCCTGCATGCCGTTGGCATGGCAGGAATTGTACTTGCCCGGACCGTTCAAGATTTCCCATTGACGGG
Source organism: Ruegeria sp. CDSB136 (assembly GCF_059610965.1). NCBI lineage: Bacteria > Pseudomonadati > Pseudomonadota > Alphaproteobacteria > Rhodobacterales > Roseobacteraceae > Ruegeria > Ruegeria sp. CDSB136. The sequence goes on along the minus strand of NZ_JBXWOP010000034.1, from coordinate 4,669 downwards.
ATGTGCAATGACCGCCAAGCACAACGTGGTTATTGAAGCTCTCGGGCAATGAGGGATTGCCTGAATGCTCTAACAGCATTGTCGCCATCGGCCGCACATGCGGCATACAAGACCAGAACTGGCTGAACTTTTTGGGGTACGCCCCTTCGTGAAGAAAGGTGGTGTGGCTCATGAGATGTTCGGACGGGTCGTCGCGGTTGATGAACCAGACATCACCGATCTGACCGCCCTCAAGCTCGATGATGCGGAAGATCTGCCCCTTGTCGACAGCGAACCCTTTGCCGGAGCGGGCCGGGATCACGTCTTGGGAGACTTTGCTGAACCGGTCGCGGGCCTCATCCAGATCGAGATACCTCGGTTCGATCTCGCTGCCCATTAACATGCCGGATTGTTTGGTAATTTTCATATTCAATCCTGAAGTTGGCTTAGATGTGTTATGGAGCGCTCCTGAATACTTAGATGCCCGCGCTCATTCCGCCTGCGATGGGCACGGTTATGCCGGTCACGTAAGTTGACATTGGGCTGGCAAGCCATGCGATCACGTCGGCGATCTCGCCAGGTTCCGCCGGACGACCCATGGGAATGCCCGAATTCTCTAGCTTTGCCGCTTCCTCGACACTGATATTGTTGGCCGAGGCGATGGCTTCATAGGCCGTTTGCAGCATGTCGGTCGCAATCGCGCCCGGCGCAACAACGTTAGCGCGGATGCCCTTCGAGGCGAACTCCAGTGCCAACGCCTTGGTCGCACCGACGATGGCGTGCTTCGTCGCGATGTAAGGATAAGGCATACCCACCGAGGCACCGATCCCGGCCAGGGAGGCCACGTTGACGATCGAACCGCCGCCGCGCGCCTGCATTGACGGGATCACGCCCGCGCACAGATTGAAGGTGCCCTTGACGTTTACGGCATAATTAGAATCCCAGTCTCGCTCGGTGTTTTCCAGAAGGCTCGGCGAGCCTGCCCCGATACCAGCGTTGTTAACGAGGATGTCGACGCCCCCGTGGGAGTCAGTCACAGCAGCGACTGCCGCGTCGATCTGGTCCTGATATGCAACGTCAACGGCAACTGCCATAGCATTGCCACCTTCGGATTTGAGAGACTCCACAACTTCCTCTGCGCCGGGCATGGATTTCTCGCGGCCTGTGACGACAACAGTCGCACCCGAGGCAATCAGTTTATCGGCCACGGCCTTGCCGAGACCTTTCATTTTGGTCGCGCCGGTGACGAGGGCGACTTTGCCGGAAAGATCAATCATCTCTTTCAACTCCTATACGTCTAGAAATGGTCTGCTGCAGGGGTCGCGGCAGACCAGTTTTCATCAACCGCGCTGCGCTTCCCAGTCGGCGCGTAAGCTTTCTTCGGTCCAGCCATGGCGGCCGGCCTGGGTCTTGAAGTACGGCTCCCAGTGCGAGTCGAGCACCTTGACCTCTTCAGCACCGGCCAGCAGGCCCTTGTAGCCGCCAGTACCTGGCATGCGTGGTGAACGGGCACCCGGACGGGTCGGGCTGTCCTCGACAGCCTGGGCCATGCGGTCCGACTTTGCGAGCACGTCCGCCAGAGGGCCGAACTTCGACGGATCGATGCAGATGTAGTAGCTTCCACCAACGGACGTACCGTCTGCCTTTCCGTCCAAAATATCGCCAAGCGAGGGAACTTCCGGGGCGATGACGCCCAACGGGTTGATGATCGCAGTCATCAGCTCATTCCAGAGGTTGAGCATGTAGACGCGCGGCTCGTGCAGCTCCTGGAAGCAGGACTGGTTATAGACGCGACCATAGCCTTCGACCGGTTCAGCATAAGGTGCGAGGTCATTGCCAAGCTCGCCGGTCTCGGGGTCGATCACGGCATTGTACTTCAGCTTGGTGCCCTGAAGCACGGCCTGAGCAGTGTCAGCGTCATACCACTCGCACAGCTTGGTCGACATCCAGACCGGTGGCTTATCGCCCGAGGGGCCGATGGCATCCAGCGGCGGAACAGATAGCGTGTTGCTCATGCCGCCCAGCGGGGCACACATGGGCACCGAGTTGTTTGATGTCTGCGCCACGCAATTCTGTTGATGCGCAAGCCATGTGTAGGAACCAAAAGAGCCCGCGTCGTGGTGGTTGGCACCGAAAACGATGGAGATTCCGTGTTCCTTTGCCTTTGCGATGGCAGTGTTGGCCATCTTGGTAAGGGTCCAGTAGCCGGTCGATTTCTTGCCGTCATAGACCGCCCAGGACGGGCCTTCGTTGACAATGGTCGGTTCAGCCTTGATGTCCATCAGGCCCATCTGGTTGGTCAGGTCGATCGCCTCGTAGACACCCAGCCCCTGGTTCAGCTTGCCCTGATAGATGCCGATCATAAGCGCATCGGCAACAGCCTGACCGTGTTCATCGGAAGCACCTTCTGCCATCCAGGTCCGCTTGAGGCAGTAATGCAAGAAGTCTGCATTCGTCGTCTTTGTCTTACCGTCAGCCGCCATATCTATTCTCCTTCTATTCTTAATCGCTTGAATTACTCGGCAGCCAGTGTGTTGTAGGCTGTCATGCTCATTCCTGCGGTGAAGCCGCCATCTGCTGCGATGGCTTGGCCGTTTACGAAGTTACAATCGGGAGCCACGAGAAAATGGACGAGTGCTGCAATCTCCTCTGGCTCTGCAATTCGGCCAAGCGGAACAGCTTTGTGCTCCATTGCCAGTTGTGCCTCTCCACCTTCAGCGTGTGCCATCGGCGTATTGACCGAAGTAGGGCAAACCGCGTTAACGCGAATACCGCGCGCACCCAATTCCACGGCGGCGGTGCGGGTCAAACCAATCACGGCCCATTTTGAAGCGACGTAAGGTGCCAGATACGCTACTCCTTGAAGCCCGGCGACCGAAGCTACATTTACAATAGCGCCGCCTTCGTTCATCAAAGGCGCCGCGTGCTTGATCCCGTTAGCAACACCCATCGTGTTTATTTTGTAGTTAAAGTCGAAATCCTTGGCTTCGGACTCCGTTAGCTCACTGTAACCAGCGTTCACGCCTGCATTGTTCACGACAATATCCAGTCCGCCAAACTTGTCGTGGGTGTTATGCATTAGATCCCGGATGTCATTCTCCTTGGAGACATCACAAGAAAATGCCACCGCTCCAAAACTCTCGGCCAATTCGTCTGCCGATCTACGCCCTGCTATGGCTACGTTGGCACCCGAAGCGGCCAACCGTTTGGCAGTTGCCAGCCCAATCCCCGAAGTCCCTCCAGTAATAACAGCTGTCTTTCCTTTTAAGTTAAAGAACTGAGTCATGGTGCCCTCTCATCGGTTTTTATCTCCCGACCTCTATTTCGCCGGGATCAACAAAAAATATATGAGAGGAACTTCCTCCAACTATCAGATGGGCGCAAAGTGCTATCAGAAAAACGCCAATCTGCCTGAAAGGAATTGGACGACGTGGGACAACGAAAATGAACTGTCGCAACCCCGGACTACTGAGCCACGGCTAATAGATCTTTTTCAGAACAATCGTTCGGGCGTCAAGAACGCCTTCTAAGAGTCTCGGATGGCTTTTCTCCGTACCGGGCCTTATAGTCAACACCGAAGGCACCAAGGTGAGAGAACCCAAGTCCAAGGGCAATCTGTGTAACTCCTGCCCCGTCACTCGCATCCAAAAGGCGCTTGCGTGCCTTTTCAAGACGAATTTCCTTGAGGCGTCGCATCGGGGTAGTTCCGGTGTTTTGCTGGAAAGTGCGTTGTAGCGATCTGACGCTAACACCAATCGCCTTGGCTAACGCACCTATAGTGACCTCCTCTTCTGCATGGGCCTGAAGGAAATCTTCACATTTTCTGACTGCGCAAGGTGAGGAGAGCGAAACTTTTTTCTCAAGTTCTGCCATTCTAGAGTGAGCGAAGTTGGTCAGCAGAACATTTAAAAAAAATTCTTCGAACAAGGCAGCCGACGCTGGGCTTTTCCAGATTGAGCACCGATCCAGATTTAGTGCAATAGGTATTGAAGCAATTGCCAGAAATTCCCTGCCCGTCGCCGAGGTGAGGTCCACCAATGAAGCAAACGTGATATCTCCACCACCATCAGCCCCGATTAACTGCTGGAATCGACGCCTGAGAGCGGCTTTTTTTACTTTAAAGCTGTACGCCTCATATTCATTACTACCTGTATCTTGAAAGATTACACGTTGTCCGGAATTGAAAAAGCATCCGGTTTTGTTCGCCGATAGAATATGTGTTTTTCCAGCTGAACAGGTCTGAGCGCACCCTTCAACGGGAATTTCCAATACCACGTAATCGTCTTCGTACTGAACGTCGAATCTAGCCCCGCTTTCGATATATTGCGTATGACGAAGAAAATGTATGTCGGTAAGATTTGTCGTCTTTATCCGGAATGAAAAATTTCCACCGGATTTGCCGAATTGAGCCTTCATAGGCGCAATCGAGTTTTCGGCAAAAGCGAGCGCCTCTTCCTGGTCCGTTGTTTCATAAACGAAAGTTTCGGATAGGGAGGCCCTAGAAACGAAATCTTCGTGCATTGATTAACTTTCTCCTCTGCATGAGCAAATTGCGACACCAATAAAAGTAGATAAAATCAAGTATACAAACATCCACCAAAAACGGAAACTTTAACCGACATTCCCCAAGTGGCCTGGGTTCTGACGTTAAGGTCGCCTGACTGCGCCACCTGATCAAGCGTTTTTCCGC
>NZ_JBXWOP010000033.1:0-25463 GCF_059610965.1 Ruegeria sp. CDSB136 | reverse complement strand
CACCAACACCATGATTTATATCGGAAATAACACGATCACGACAGCGGAAACAGCGACTTACTTGGGGAATGTGGGCTTCGACGACCTTTGGACAAATGTCGAAGGATCCGATGGGCGTCAGTTTTTTGTCAAAGACTCGGGCGACAAATTACTCAGTAAAGTAGGTAATAAATATGAATACCCCGGTGGAGAACTAAAACCGAAGCCCGAAAAAGATTTTGGCAATGGGAACACAAAACAGATGACTGTTCCTATTCCTGAAAAGAATCCTGATTTAGTGAACTCATATGTTGGGACTATTGCTAATCATGTTGCCCAGCTTTCGGGGGCTGGCGCAGCCACTGATGAAGCCAAACAATATCTTCTGGCAGCAATTTTCCTGAACCGCTGTCAATAAGCCGCCAATCGTGCCGCCTGAATTGCATCGCCAAGCTTTTGCTGGTCGGATAGCTCTTTGATCGGGAAGGCCTGGGTGAACCACGTGGCGACCCGTTCTGGCGTCGCCTCATCTTGTGCCGTCCAATGTTCCGAAACCTTTTGCCAAAAGGCCTGGAATGCACGTCCAGCTCTATCCATGTCACCCCTTCTGGCATGGACAGCAGCCAGCCAGCCTTGTGTGTCCGGGATACTGTCGCCCCCCAACTCGGCGGCCCGCAGGGCGTCTTCCAGTCTGTCGAGGAAGAAATACGTTGAGGCGTGGTAGGCCCAACACCAGGACGGCAATAATTCGGACAAGGCTTCGCATTGTGTCAGGGTCGATTTGGCTTTGTCATAGTCGCCGAACCAGGCGAAGCCCATGGCACAACTGGCCAACGTGGCTGGACTTGAGGGGTTGAGTTTGGCAGCCAGTTCCAGGTGCATCGATGCCCGTGTAAAAGCGCCGTTCATTGCGGCCGTCCAGGCGACCGTTCGCTGAACCCTGGCATCGAGCGGGTCGATGGCAACGGCACGTGCGGCAAAACTGTCCGCCTCTTCTATTTCACTTTGATCGCGTACCCGGCCGGGCCAGATCACATGCTGAATGTTCGAAATCGAGGCAATACGATACAAAGACGGTGCGTGGTCAGGGTGGTTTCTTAATATTTCACGAAAAATCGCATCTGCGTTTTCCGCCCCGGTTGCGGTCCACTCCATCAGCGCACGATCGGCGCGCAACCACATGTCCGTGACGTCTTTGCCTCCGGCAGACGTACCGAGTGTCGAAGAAATTCGGTCGAGTGAAATGTAACTTCTTACTTTGGCAGCAATTGATCGGAGAACTTCGTGCTGTACATCGTGCCAGTTCTCTGAGGACAAGCAAAACTCCTCGGACCATATCACCCTGCTGTTTTCGGCCTCTTTCAGGATAAGAGCCATCATGGGCTGGTCTCCGGACATGTGGCGCCGTCCCTCGACATCGTAAATCATGTTTCCCGACGCTCTCGTTGAGTCCGATGAACTTGCCGACCCATCCAAAACCGACCAGTCGCGGAAACGGGAGAGGTTGGCAATTAGCTCGTCTCGAAATGAAGAGACTTCCCAAGCAGTTGAATCCACGCATTCGTCTTGGAATGTGTGTACGACTATCTTAAGTCCGATATTTGACGGAATGTCGCTTGTGCGTGGCTGTTCCGGTGCCGGTGCTTTCCCTCGTATCGCCTGTATCAACTGCCGAATGCGCTTACCAGGCGAGATCCCGTAATGCTCGAACAGGAACTTTTTGAGCCTTTTGAATTCCTCGAGCGCTCCACCCCGGTCTTCGTGTTCCAGTCGGCATTCGATCTTCGCAAGTGACGCGCTTTCGTGCCCAGGCTCCTGTAACAGGATGATCTGGGCAACTTTCTCTCGCTGCTCGTTTCCGGGATCGGTGCGCTCAAGAAAACGCTCCATTTCACTCAGCAGCAACCATTTCCAGCGCTCGCGTGTAATCCTGAGCCAGCTGTCGAGGAGTGGGGTAATATCGTCCAGACCTGCAAGGATTTCCTGCGGCCAGTTGGCCTCCAGGATCAATCTTTCCGGAACCTTGTTTTGCCTTAGATCGCCAAGCATTCCCCCAAGGTCCGTGCGATCCAGTTCCACATCAAGATGGATCAACGCGCTATCGGGAAAAACCTGAACATCAAGACCAGTTTCGCTTTCCGCCAGATCAGTGAGCGCGGCACTGACGACTTCCTTACCGCCAAACAGCGTTTCGATGCGTTCGATCGTCTCGTAGCCGCCCGAATTCAACGCAAGATATGCCAGAATACCGCGCGCCCTGGTCCCTAGCGGTTTCGATGTCGCGGCGGGGTCGGCACCGTCCGTTCCGATGAGATTGAGGCCGGTGAACCGGTGCAAATCAGTCAAACGATTGCGTTGCAACGGGTCCAGAACACGATACGCCGGGATGCGGGCTGTGATGTTCTTGAGCTTCGGAACGCCAATGGATTCAAACTGAAGGCTGCTCTTGTCCGATAGTGTGGAAAAAACGTCCTTCGATATTATGCATTCGCCGGGTTCTGCGATACTTTGAAGACGGGACGCAATATTGACGGTCTGCCCGAAGACGTCCCCATTTTTGAACCTTACTTCCCCAATATGAATTCCGACACGGAACAAGAACGGTTCAGCTTCCTCAACCTGCTGTTTGTCAACTATCCGGTGAAGTTCCAGCCCAAAATCAACAGCACATTCCACGTCTGAGAAGTACAGCAACGCGCCATCGCCCATTGTCTTGACCAACTCACCGCGAAATCGGCGCGCTAGAATACGGATCGCATCGAAGCAGTTTGACATGAAGTCCAGTGTCTTGGCTTCGTTTTCAGCGACGCGACGGCTGTAGGACACCATGTCCAGGAAAAGTATGGACACATCCGCAGAGGCGCTGTTCGACGGGGTCAAAACAACAGGCGTTATGCGTTCAATCTGTTCCATTATGGCAGAAACACTACGGATTCTTTACAATTAGCCTCATGAGTATAGATGAACTTTCAAAGTATTTCGATGAAGTTCGCGTTTCGCCGGATGGCTGGCCGGCCTATTGCAATCTGGTCCACCCCAACGAAACATCACTGAACGCTTTTCCGCTTTGGCCTGAATCCGCGTTACTGGGTGCCGGGCGCGTGGGCTCTGGCAGGGGGTTGACGCACGGACTTTCGATAGAAAGCGGGGTCGGGTCGGCAATCGAACTGGCAAGCGCATGCCGGTGGCCTGATCTGGTAACTGCGCATGCCAGGGAAGATCAGCTTTCCGGCGAGGTTTGGAATCCCCGCATGCTTTGCGGGTTTTCTGAAACTCAGTTGTCGCGCCCTGACAAATTCAACGCGAACTATTCCGGTGTCGATGAAATCCTTGATGCCCAATCCGAGGAAATTGATTGGATACAGGGCGTGGGATTGCAAGGCCAACCAATCTGGCTTCCGGCAGACTCGGTTTTCATCAATGACGAGTCCACACAGGTGTTTTCCAGAACAGACACAAACGGTTGTGCGGCAGGACAAACCGACAACCAAGCAAGAAGTGCTGCCTTGTTCGAATTGATAGAACGCGATGCGACCGGGCGGTGGTGGTACGGTTGCCGGTCGCGGCCCACAATAGAAGCGCGCCTGCTGGGAAGTGAAGTTGAAGCATTTATCGAGCGCTGTAAAAGCCACGACATGGTTCCGACGCTTGTGAACATAACCACAGACTTGGAAGTTCCCAGCGTGGCCGCGACGGGTGTCAGCGCCCGGGGGCATATCGCATTTGGTTTTGCTTCGGCACCAACGTATCGACATGCTGCGCTCAGCGCGCTGTGCGAGATGGCGCAAATGTTTCTGGTGATAAAGAACGGCGCACAGGAAGCGCACAGACGACCGGGATTGGCGCGCTGGTTATCCGAGGTTTCTATCGACACGCCCCCTATATCATCTGCATCGCCGGCCCCGTCGCCCTTGCCTAACGAACCACGAAGCATTGGAAACAGGCTGTCTGCCGCGGGGATCCGCGTTGCGTTTGTCGACCTGACCAGGCCGGAATTCAACCTGCCTGTCTGGCGAGCCATTTCGCCCGACTTGTGCCACTGGAAACCCCGCTTTGGAATTCCGCGCCTGATGCAAGCCGACGCATTGGACCTCTCCCCGATCGCCAAGACCCCGAACAAGGTCGTCCTGCGGTTGTGAGCGGTACAGGCCTGTCTTGCGAGAATGTCCTACCCATCTGGCACGGCTACCTTACGTCACGGACCCGTCAGGAAGGACCATCCTTGTGTACGGTTTGTCTTGACGTGCTGGGCTCGTAGATTGAAAAGTAACGATATTTCATCGTCATACAATTTATGACAGTCGACAGAACTGGCGCGAACAGGGGGTTTGAGAATGTCATTGAAACTGGAAGAAGTATGCAGCGGACTGGGGTTTCCGGAAGGTCCCGTGGCAATGAACGACGGATCGGTTCTGTTCGTCGACATCAAGGAACAGACGTTGGTTCGACTGGGCACGGATGGCAAAGTTGCCAAGGTTGCCGAAATTCCAGGCGGACCAAACGGCGTTGCGATCGGACCTGATGGGGCCGCATATGTCTGCAACAACGGAGGCGTATACAGTTTCGTTCCATTTGGTCCTGACCAGATCACGGTTCCCGCTCCCATTCGTCCGCACTATCAGGGCGGGTCGGTTCACCGCGTTGATCTGGAAACCGGTGCCGTCACGCAATTGTTCGATTCCTACGAAGGAAAGCGGCTGATCGCCCCGGACGACATCGTCTTTGATGAATCTGGCGGCTTCTGGTTCACCGATACCGGGATCGAGGATGAAGAGTTGACGCGTTATGGCGGACTGTACTATGCCTCAATCGACGGAAAAACCCTGATCAAAGCGGCGACAATCCCAATGCCAAACGGGGTCGGACTGTCGCCAGACGGCAAGACGGTCTATGTCTCGGACACCGTATTCGGCAGGCTTTGGGCGATGGAAATCACTGGACCGGGGCAAGTCAAAGCGGGACCGATTCCCGGCATGCCCGGCAATGTCGTGCAAACCTTGCCCGGATATCAGTGGCTGGACAGTCTGAGGGTGGAAGAAGACGGGCGCGTTTGCGTCGGCACGATTTTCAATGGTGGCATTACGGTGTTCAACCTTGACGGGACAACCGAGCATGTCCCGGTGCCGGATCTGTTTACAACCAACATGTGCTTTGGCGGGTCGGATATGCGTGATCTGTGGATCACGGCGTCCAGCACCGGCAAGATCTACAAAACCAGATGGCCGCGCCCAGGGCTGAAACTGGCCTTCACTGCCTGAAGGTTTCGCACGAAATCTGACCTACGCGCGCCGGACACAACCCACGGTAGCATTTCCCGTGACATTTTGGCTGTCAGCCACGCTTGCCTTAACGGCAAGGTGATGCCTAGTGCTGGCGAGAGATGCCAAGGTGTTGTAAACATTCTGTCAAAATGGGGGATGTCAGCAACATAAGAACGCGTCGACCGGTTGATCTGGGGGAACGGCGCCAGGTCTGCGTACTGTTCGCGGACATGGTCGGCTATACCCAAATCGTTGCTGAACTGGGCGAAGAAAAAGCGCTGGAGTTCGTTCGGCTGGTTTACGACATGCTGGTGAAAGGCGTCGAAGAGCATGGCGGCACAGCGCGCGAATTCGCCGGCGACAGCATCATGGCCTTGTTCGGAATCCCTGACGCGCTGGAAGACCCCGCGCTGCGGGCCTGTCGGGCGGCCAAAACGATCCATGCCTCGTTTCATGCCGAGGCTGACAGTATCGAGGCCCGGTTCGGCGTTCGCCCCCACATGCGCGTTGGTATCAGTTCCGGCAACGTCCTGATGGCGGCCGTTCAGGGCGACGATGGCCCAACGACCGCGGTGGGCAGTACGGTAAATCTGGCGGCACGGTTGGAAAACCTCGCCCCGCCCGGCGGCACCTTGCTGTGCGATACAACGCGGGGGCTGGTCGAATGGGTGACAGAGCTAAGCTTTTTCGGCGAACAAGAGGTCAAGGGGTTCTCGGCTCCGCAAAAGCTCTGGGAACTGCAGGGCATTCACGATGATGCCACCCGGTTCGACGCCTCAATGGCCAAGGGTCTCAGTAGCTATGTCGGTCGCACCAACGAGTTGAATGTGATGTCAGCGGCGCTGGCGCGGACGGAAGGCAGGCTTCAGGCGATCAATCTGGTTGCCGAGCCGGGGCTTGGCAAAACCCGCCTTGTGTTCGAGTTCCTGCAACGGATCGGCAGCGAGGGTGCGACGGTTCTGACGGGATACTGCTTTGCCGACGGCCAACATGTTCCGTTTCTGCCAATTCTGGAAATTGTCCGAAAGGCTTTCCTGATCAGCGACGGCGATGATCCCGTCAAAGTTGCCAACAAGTTGGAAGCGGGTCTCAGGATCTGGGATCAGTATAGCGATGAAAACCTGGGACTTCTTCTGAACCTGTTGGGCCTCACGCCGCCTGCCGGATCGCTGGATGGACTGGACGGCGTTCTGATCGGATTGCGCACGCGAGAACTGCTTCCATTGTTGTTGAAGGCACGCTGCGAAAAAGAGCAGGTGATACTTCTGATCGAAGACACCCATTGGATGGACAGCGCGACCGAGGATCTTCTGCGTGCTCTGATCCTTCGGGACGACCTGAAGAATCTACTGCTCATCCAGACCCGCAGGCCGGAATACACGCCGCCATGGCTGGACGAAGTGTCCGTTACGACGGTTGCCCTGAAACCTCTGGATACCGAAGATTTCGCTCAACTGGCGCGACACCGGCTAGGTGTCGATGTTCTGCCGGACGGCTTTGCCGCGCAACTGGTGGAACGGGCCGGAGGAAACCCGTTGTTTGGCGAAGAGATTCTGGGCTTTCTGCTGGATCAGGGTTCGTTGCGTGTCGAGGGGCGCAAAGCCAGTTTTGATGCTGACATCAGCAAAAGCGGATTGCCCGTCACAATGCGCAGCCTTTTGACCGCCAGAATGGAACGGGTGTTGGCTGAGGACCGACCGGTATTGCAGGCCGCAGCCGTCATTGGACGGCGGTTTGATCCGGGGCTGTTGTCGCAACTCGTCGAGAACTCGGAAGAAACGGGGGCGGCACTGAAGCGTTTGCAGGCACAGGATGTGCTGTATCGCGAACCCAATTCGTCGGACTACATTTTCAAACATGTGATGTTGCGGGATTCGGTTTACCAGAGCCTTGTCTCTTCGCGCCGGTCTGAACTGCATCTTGCGATTGCCGATAATCTGGCGTTACGAAACGCGAACAGGTTGCAGGAAGCGGCGGACACGCTGGCCTTTCACTACGGGCAGACCGATCGGACAGATCAGGCCTTCCGCTATAACGTGATGGCGGGTGACAAGAGCCTTGGCGTTTATTCACTGGACGAAGCCAACCGGTATTTCGATTCCGCGCTGGAGCTGTATCAGCGCGACCCCGATATAGCCTCGAAAGAGCATTTTGCCCGCTTTCTGTCCAGTTTCGCGCTTTGTTCGAACATCTCCTTGCGGGTCAAGACGATTATCGAACTGGCCGGGACAGTGCGGCCCATTCTTGCGCAGGTTGGTGACAACCCTCATCACGCGCTGTTCCTGCACCACTATGTGTCCTGCCTGGTGTGCAACGGCAAATACCGCGAAGCGCATTGGGTTCAGCAGGAACTGACCGCCATGGCGAAACGACTGGGGGACCCGGCCTCGCAGGCATATGCCATGGTGAACGAGCTTTCGGTTTCCATATATTTTGCCCCCATTGAAAACACGGAATTCGACGCCCGCTCGCGCGAGGTGGAGGACATTCTCAGCAAGATCGATGACGCGTATATCCAGAACTTCTTTCTGGCAACGATGGGCTGGAACGAACTGACCCGGGGCCGTGTTGCGCGTGCGCATGCGGCATCGGACCGGATGATTGCGATCGGGACATCCAAGAATGACCCACGTTCGCTGGGTTACGGAACCGCGATGAAGGCGCTGATTGCGATGGTCACGGACGACCACGAACTGGCGCTTCGAATGGCCGAAGAGGCGCGCAAGGCTTCACAGGTGGAATTTGAACTCGCCATTGCCGAGGCGGCCCGGGTCGCAGCCATGGTGCCGCTGCAAAAGCCCGGGGCCATCGAGATTGTTCAGAAACACATAGACAACTGCGCCGAAAAGGGATGGACCCTGTTCACGATGGGCCCGGCGACGATGCTGGGTGTGGCTTACGCGCTGAACGGCCAGGTGGCTGCCGGGCTGCAACAAGTCGAGAATGCGATCCGGAAGCGCACGGATGAAGGAACGCAGGTGTCTGCCGACTGGGCCCGGCTGTTCTTATGCGAATTGTATCTGGCCATACTCACCGGCGAAGGCGAAAGCTCGCTTGGCGTGTTCTTGAAGAACTTCCGCTCGGTTGTCTGGGTCATGATTTTTGGCGAGAAGAAGCTGATCCAGATGATCGCGGAAATTCGCAAAAACCCGCAGTTTGACGACAAGGGCCACTACATCGCCCGTTGCGACATGATCATGGGGCTTCTGTACAAGGCTCGAAAAAAGCGTCAACTGGCCTTCGAACACCTGACCAAAGCCCGCGTCATTGTTGAAACGGCCGGGCAGACGCCAATGCTGGCCCGAATAGACGCGGCGTTGGCGGATCTTGGTTAAGACGGTTCAGGTGTTCAACTCGGACAGGTACTTGATCGCCGCAAGGCTTGGCAGGAACGTGTAGGCACCGCCCCGTGCAAAAATCAGGCGCGGAAAACCGCGCAGGCGGATCGTGTCACCATCCGGCAGGGTCATATCGAACCAACTGGTTTCGGGCGTATTCGCACCCAGCAGCGGATCGTTTGCGCCGGTAATGTTCGGGTCCTGCAGACCGAGATTGATCCAGTCGCACATGACGGCCTCGAATTGCGCGCCAATATTGGCACCAATGAAACTGCCCAACAGACCGCGTTCTGCGGTATCGGGATTTTGGGGGTCAAAGTCCGGGCCATAAGACATGCCGCGTCGGACCAGTCGCCGCGTGTAGTTCGCAATGCGCTGAACGATCGGCCCGCCCCGCGGGTTGCCGCGCCGCAAATGCGATCCGGCCGGGCAGCGTGAGCCGTGCGAATAGTCGAAATTGGTTAGCGAGACTTCTTCCTCGGGAAATTGGGCGTTTGGCGACAATTCGTATGGGGTCCCGTTGCGCCAGCGCCCGCACATCTGCGCCGCGACCACTTCGCGAAGGGCGCCATGCATATCCGGGTCTTTGACGATGAGATGCAGTTTCTTCGGGTCCGCCAAAAGGTCCCTTTTGGGATGGCTCATCAGTTTCGTAGCGGCCTTGTCCAGATAGGCCTCGAATCCGGCGGCGTCCTGTTGCAGCACCCGGAAGGCATTGAAAGACCCGTTGAATCCCAGCTCGTGCGGGGACGGAACGCGGAACAGCACGCCTTCTTGTTTGGTGGGATATCCCAGCAGCGCCGTGCCAAGCGGATCCATAGGTTCATCCACACCCACCTGATCTGGATCGGTGACATGCCTGAAGCGCGGCTGCGAGATGCCGTCGACATACCCGAAGAACACTTTCCCTTCGGGCAGATTCCGCCCATTGCGCACACCGAGAATGGTGAAGGCCTTGGCAACTTGCGCCTCGACCTGATCAAGATGGTCTTCGGTGTCGGAATGAACCGATGCAATCAGGTGTATCCGCTCGGGCTTGTCAAACGGAGCAGGCCAGTTCTCGGGCGCGCTTTTGCCGAAGTCCCCGATCTTGATCGCCCGTTTGGTCATCCCTTGAACGAATTCCGTCGGGAAGGTCTTAAGATGCTCAGCCGGCGTACCCAGAGCGCGCAGCCCTTCAAAGGTAATTCCGATGTTGAAGCAGAACGGCGGCCTGACGGTCCAGGTAACATCGCGGGTAATCGCCGGAACGTCGCCGTGGCTGTCATCCACTGCTGCTGCCAGAAACTGCCGGGCCGCTGCGCGGTCGCTGACCTCAAGAACCAGATGACGTACAAGATTGCGGCGATATCCACGCAGGATATTGCCCTGAATGTCTGCGAGGTTGAATCTTGTGTTCACCAGCCCTGTCCAAACTTCTGGCGCACCTGCGCGGCGGAAACTCCGGGATAGGCGCGATAGCCTCCCCCCAACGAAAGATTGCGGTTCGCATGCAATTGCAGAACGAACTCACGCGGCAACGTCGCCAGTTTGTGCGGCGGCTGGTTCGGCGGCAGCCCTTTTGCAGCGTCCTGCAGTCCGAACAGATCAGTCGGGAAATCGGCGGCCTGGAACAGGTCATGTTCCTGCACCCAATCGATGAACTCCTCGACGTTGTGTTCCGTCGGAATCAGGTGTTCGGCACCGTCCACCAGCGAAATAACATCGTTGAAAACACTGCCGATGGTGGTGATGAAATCGCGGATGTAGTTGCTGAAATCACCGTCATAGACCGAGATCATGCAAATCTTGTCTTCGATCAGCAGGAAACGCGCGAAATGAACGGTTCCGACATTGTCCAGCCCGGCAAAGATCTCGTCCACATTCTGTGCAATCGCCAGCGTCGCATGCGCACGTCCGGCCGGCGAAGGGTCCTTGAGTGGCATGATCAGGTTCATCATGCGCTGGACGTTTTCACTGGGCTGTGGCGAAGGTCTGGGCCCGCCCGGAAGCTTAGGCTTGGGTTCTTTCCAGATCCAGAACGGCACCACGACATAGCGCGACAGGAACTGGAACCATCCCCGCTCGGGCAGGCTGTTGACGTAGCGATTGAACCAGCTGTCCTTACGTGTCATCGGATGGCCTCTTGGGGAATGGGCAGGGGGTTGCGTCCCGCAGCTGGCTGGAGAATTCGTAGGATTCGATGCGGATCTTGAGAACCGGATCCTCTGAAACCTCGATCCCGGGCGTCAATAGGCCCGGATTGAAGCTGAGCTTTTCCGCATTCTCGATCTGATCCTCGGGCACCGCGTCCAGCGTCAGTGTGCCCATCATGATGCGTTTGCGGTGCGGCGGCCATGGCCGGGCCGAATTTTCGAAATCGTCGCCCACCTCACCAATGGCCATCATCAGTGAAAACCGTGCGGGTTCGACGGCCAGCCGGTCTTTCAGCTCCTGCCGCAAATAGTCATCGTCCGGGGTTTCCGCGGGATCGGTTTTGAGAACACCGGCGATCGGTTGCCATGAAAAACGGACCCAGCGCTTTACGTCATCCTCGCCGGTGACAATAAATGTATGAACCGCATGATAGGCCGCGCGAACATAGCTGACGGGCGCGCCGATCGCTGCCGCCTGCAGAACGCCCAATTGTGCCTCGGCATTCTCGTCCGCGAACTTGATGGCACCGTCATCCGGGCTGATGGTTTCGTTCGGGTAGGGATCCCGTTTTGGCAGGATCAATTGCAGCAGGTTGATGATCTTCCGCCACGGCGACTCGCCATAGTACATTTTGGGTTTCGCCGCCTCGGCGAAATCCAGAAAGTTCTCGGGCGTCGACGAAAAGAACTCGGGCAGCGTCATGGCGATCAAGTCGGTGTCGGTGCCATCCGAAAGGTGAAACCGGACAGCCATACCGCGCACGTCGGACCAGCCGTCATGTACGGCGGCACATCCCGAGCCGTTCGAGAACCGAACGATGACATCCGTCTTGTCGGAACGGAAATGGTCGGCGGCGCAGAAGTTCCGGGCAATCAGAGAGGGCTTGAAGAAACCTGTCGCGCTGATGCCTATTGTATGAACCGGTCGCAGCTTGGGATCGCCATCTGGTCGATGCAATACATGAACCAGCTGCTCGGCAATGCCGGGAGCGCTCATATTTCCCCCCTGAGCGTTAATTAATCACTAATACCTATGTGTTAACCTTAACGGCTGCGGCCCCAAAGGCAATCAAAACGTCACATACGCACGCGCTTAGTCGCGGTTCCCCGACGGCAGGAACGTGATGCAATCCTTACCAGCGGCGCGCCATCTCGACGGCCTTGGCCCAATCCCTGCCTTGTTTGCTGGCCTCGAATGCCTGGTCCATCAGGGTGTAAGACGACGGTTTGTGCGTCGCCAATCCGACCATTTTCGGCAGAGGCGGGTTTATGCGGACCAGACGGTCTTTCAAAACCAGGTGGGCCATCCAGTACAGGTTCTCGGCCGATGTTGTAAGCAGCAATTCGATCAAGGCACCCTTAGGCGCGTTGGAAGTGACACCAAACCACTTGAGCAGACCCCAGTCGTCGGGATCCCGGATCATCTGTTCCGAGATGTCGGTGGGCTGTTGCCCGGTGCCGATCGACAGGGCCTCGATCTGGTCTAGCCCCGGCGCCCGGCCCGCAGCGATGGCAACGTTAATTCCGTTCATCACCGGGTTGTTGGCAAAAGCGCCGCCATCGGCAAAGTAGCCGTAATCAACCCCCTCTGCCCTGATCAGGTGCGGCGGAAAATAGGACGGCGCCGCTGAACTGGCCATGGCCACGTCCAGCAGTTTGACCGCACTCATATCCAGCCAGGCGTCGCGCTCGACGTCATGGTTTGTGATGGTGAACGGCGCCCAGCCTACCTTGTCACAGCGATGGAGGCACACAGTGTTGACCGCCAGAACCAGATCGCGTGATAGCGAAGATATGGTCCGGTCGCCGACAAGCGACAGCCCGATTTCCGCCAAACCCGAGGCATTGTACTGCGCCGCCGTAATGCCCGGTCCGCCGCCCAGCTTGAATTTCTGCAGCACCCTGTCCGCCACCTTGTCCAGCAGGCTGCGTTCGTTTTCGCGGAAAATCGTGGCGGCGTCGTCCCGGTAGTGTGCGGCCAGTTCTCCGATCAGCGTGGCCATATCCTTGCCCTGGGTCCGTCCGTCGGCCAATGCCACCGCGATCAGTCCACCGGTCGATGTGCCCGCAAAACCGTCCGCCTTGTCCAGAAGCTGAGTTTCCTCGTGCAAACTCTGCAGAATACGGCACGTCAGATATCCACGAATTCCGCCACCGTCGCAGGAAACCAGTTTGAATGGCATCCGATTTACCCCGTTATTGTTTTCAGAGAAGGGTTGCGGACCGGGTCGAAGTATCACCCCTCCGCGAGCCTGTCTGACTGCTTCGTTTTCGTTCTTTCCCATATCATCAGAAAATTGTCACCGGGGTACAAGCACCTGGCAGACAATGGGCGCGTCTGGTAATCAGGCGCGGTCTTTGTGCGAGAACAGGATCTTGTCGGTAGGGAAATCAAGCCGGAAGTCTGCTGCACGCCTTGGAAGCGCGCGGTAGAAACTCAGCAATCCTGGCTCAACGGGTTTCGCAAGCGTCGCGCATTTATCGCACATTTCCATGATCCTGAGATGCGGCTGCCGGTTGCGAATGGCTTCCAGCAGGCTCGAATGCTCTGCGCTGAGTTTCTGAAATTGTTCGCTTTCAAGCAGTTCCTGATCGCCCACCAGCGCAAACACGGGTTCCGGGTGGGATTTGCCTTTCAGATCGACAAACCCGGCCCGCAGAGTGGCAAGGGTCGTTTCTGTCGCTTCCTGTACTGAGTTCGAGACCAGAATATCATAGTCGACATTGCGACAGCTCTGTTCGATGCGCGCCGCAACGTTCACCACATCGCCAATGACGGTGTAATTGAACCGGCTGCGCGACCCGATATTGCCGACACAAGCCCAACCCGTCGCACATCCGGTTGCCAGGGCAAGCGGAGGACGATCCTTCATGATGTCAGATCTGTTGAATTCAGCCAGTGCTTTGCGCATGTTCAATGTCGCCAACGCGGCGCGATGCGGGTGATCCTTGACCGGCAGGGGCGCATTCCAGAATGCCATGACGGCGTCACCGATGAATTTGTCGATCGTCCCACGCTCGAGAAGGATCTGGTCCCCGATTTCAGAGAACAGCTCATTCAGAAGGGCGACAAGGTCGGTGGCGGTCACCCCTTCGGACAGCGGCGTGAACCCGCGGATATCCGAGAACATAACGGTTATTTCCTGAATTTCACCGCCCAGATGCAACTGATGACCGGTTGCTTCCATCTCATCGAGAATTTCGGGTGCGACGTAGTGCGAGAACACCTTTCGAATGGCGCGTTTTTCGCGTTCTGTCGAAATGAACATGTAGCCCGCCAACAACCCGAAATTGGCCATTCCGCCAATCATCGGGAACGTCACATCAAAAAGGATCTGCTGGTTCTGGAAGACCAGCCAGCCAACCGCCATCACAACCGCTGCCGCAATGCCGCCGGCAACAAAAGACGCAACGGCTCCAAAGCTCGACATGACTGCCGTGACCACCAGCCCAAGAATGACAAAGGCGATCAATTCCAGCGCCGCGATGACATCTGACCGGTTCAACATATCGCCTGTCAGGATCTGTTCCAGAATCTGCGCATGAATGGACACCCCGGGCACCGATTCCCCAAGGGACGTCTGGTGAATGTCGAACAGACCAGCTGCCGAGGTGCCGACAAGAATGATGCGGCCTTCGATTTTTTTCTGCAGATCCGGATCGTCGGCCGAACGCATGACGCGGTCTGCCGACAGATAAAGATCTGGATTGTCGCGCCGGTATTTCACCCAGATCTCACCGTGTTCCGTTGTAGGCACCGCGTAACCCCCAACATCGATGCCCAGCATTATTCCGGGTTCGTCCTGAGACCCCTCTGCCAGAATGATGGGTTCATCCAGTGCAATCCTCAGCGCCTCGATTCCCAGCCCCGGCATCACTCCATCAGGTCCGCGCCACAGTGCCGGAACGCGCCGGACCACCCCGGTTCCGCCCAATGGCGAGACATTGACCCCTCCGATGCCAGCCGCGGCGCGATCCAGCGGCTCGGCGGGGGGCGCCCAGTGTGGAACCGAGATCAAACCGGTCGTGGGCGAGTCGCCAATTTCGACAATGCCCGTTTTGGGTGGCACCTCGCGGTCGCCACCTGTCAGGCGCGCCGCGACGCCCAGCACGACTGGCCAATGGGCCATTTCGAACCCGAACAAGACATCGTTATCCAGTGCCTTTGCACCTGGTTCGATATCAACCAACCCTTCAAGCGCCGGGTCATTGAGAAGACGGGAAGGCGAAAACCGATCCGGCTCGACAAAAAGCATGTCGAAGGCGATGACCGCCGCGCCATATTCACCCAGGTTTTCCACCATTTGCGCCAATAACGTGCGTGGCCAGGGCCATTGCCCCCAATTGGCCAGGGAAGTTTCATCGATATCGACCACGCGCACCGGCAAGTCGGGATTGTATTCGCGTGGAGACAGTCTTTGCAGGATGTCGAAGTAGATCAGACGGGACATCTGAACCGGATAGGGGTCCATCGAACGAACCAGGCAACCGAACAGGATCAAAACAATTCCGAATAGACGGAATGCCCATGTTCGGCTGTTTTTATCCCTTGTTCTTGCTGTCACCTCTGCCTCCGGGCGCAAGGGGGTCACGTTGTTCCGACAATACGGTCCGAGTCGTTTTCCCGGGAGACCCTATTCGACTTCAGGATCACGCTCGGGTTCTGGTTCAGGCTCAGGATCGTACTCAGGTTCAGGATCGTACTCGGGTTCAGGCTCCGGCTCGGGTTCAGGCTCCGGGTCACGGTCCGGTTGGGATGGCGGATCCGGGCGGTTGTCTGGCGGGGTGGGATCTGACACAGCACGCGCCTCATTGGTACTCGTTTCACCGGGCGGCGCAGGGCGGGGTTCAGACCGACCGGGTGATGCAAAGAAGCGAACCGGCCTGGCGTTTTCGGAACAGCCGCCGAATTCGACCTGAAGCGGCGGAAGCAACCCTTCCTGCGACCGCGCGAACGGGAAACCGCTTTCCAGCGCCTTCCTGTATTGCTCGCGATCCACCGGCCGTCCGACGCCGCCACCCTTACTGTTCGCAAAAAGGCTGCATTGTCTCCCTGTGGATCGGCACGACCCGTTCAGGCTGCACATTCGAACAGTGCCTTCCAGAACCAGCATCGCGCTTTGGTCGCCGGAAGCAATCCAGAGATCGAAAGTCGTTCCGCGCACCGCCATGGTCGCTGATGGCGTCGAAATGGAGTAAGCCCGCTTTCTACTTTTTCCGGAAATGAACCGGAAGCTGCCACCCAGTGCCTGTACCGCAAAGGACTTGGCCTTGCGGTTGTTCCGCAGCATTTTGACATCAATGACCATACGCGCATTGGGGCCGATGGCTATTTTCGTGTCATCGACAAACACAAGCTGAACCACGCCTGATCCGTCAGTCGCGATCGCATCACCCGAGTCGACCTCCATCCCCGTCCGCAACGCTTGTGTTTCTCCGGCACGCGTCACCTGAGCGCCTTGCTTGGCACTAACGACTTTTCCGATATTTGCGACGACCTGCGACGGCAGAATCACAATAAGGCAAACTGCCAAACACACTTTTAACCAAGCCAATCCAAGCCCCTTTCCCCCAAAGGTTCCTGCCGGGTACACACCACCCCAAGCCCGATTGATGCCTCACAACAAACAGAATAAATCTGCAGACTAAATATAGGCAAATATGCAGTAATGCTTATGTTTTTGGCAAGTTTAATATCACCGCCCCAAAAAACGACTGTGGTCAGGTGACGGCCGCCTCGTGTTGAACCGTCGTTTTTGTCCGGCACTCCCTGCCAAGAAAACAGCTGTTATTCGACGAAGACTGTCACATGTACGGCCCCCCGGAATTCCGATTTGCAGCCGTTTGCAGAATTTTGCCATTTAGCAGGAAAATCGCCTTGTATCTTGGTGACAGGCACGGATATACCCGTCGGCGGAGACGTGGCCGAGTGGTCGAAGGCGCTCCCCTGCTAAGGGAGTAGGCCCGGAAGGGTCTCGAGGGTTCGAATCCCTTCGTCTCCGCCACCCACCATTTTCATTCAATTCTGTTGGCACTCATTCAACCCCTTATGGGGCTGTTTTTGTTGATATATCTGCATTCGTTGTTGCTTTTGGTTTCTCTTCGATTAGACTCGTTTCTATTCATTGCGTGGTAGAAATTGTGGTATTTTAGAGAGGTGATATGGAAGACTTTCTTGAGGCTGCACACCAAAAGTCTAGCCTTCACAGGGACGAAGTTTTGAAAAGCACGAAGTGTGGCTGCTTTTACTGTTCAGCGATTTTTGAACCAAGTGAGATTGTTGAATGGGTTGATCGCCGCTCGAATGCTCTTGGCGCTACAGCTCTTTGCCCGCACTGCGGCATCGATTCCGTGATTGGGGATGCGTCTGGATATGACCTCACGCCAGAGTTCTTGGCCGATATGCACAAGCATTGGTTCTGATTATGGCGGCGCTAAGTGGAAAGCTGACGAAGAATTTGGTCCGAACTCTCGGCCCCGGTCGCCATGGCGATGGAAGCGGATTGTACCTAGTGGTCGATCCATCGGGAGCTCGTAGGTGGATTGTGCGCGTCACGGTAAAAGGTCAGCGCAACCGAGAAGGCAAGCCTTTGCGAACCGACTTCGGCCTTGGCGGCGCGGATGTTGTGACACTAAATGAAGCGCGTGACCGAGCTTTGGAATATCGACGCCTCGCAAAGCAGGGCATCAACCCTCGCTACAACGGGCGACAGGAGATACCTTGCTTTGAAGAGATTGCGCGGCAAGTTCACATTGAACGCTTGCCGACGTGGAAAAACCCAAAGCACGGGCAGCAATGGATCAACACACTGGCTGAATATGCCTTTCCCAAAATTGGTCGCGTACCAGTCTCTGAGATAGATCAACCGGAAGTGCTTCAAGTACTGTTGCCTGTTTGGACTGAGAAGCATGAAACAGCCAAGCGTCTCGCGCAGCGGATAAAGGCCGTTCTCGACGTGGCGAAGTCAAAGGGATTTCGTGACGGAGAAAATCCTGTGACTACGATCCGCGATGCTCGTGTGCTGCCGCAAGTTAAGCAGAAGGTGCAGCACCACAAGGCCATGCACTGGAAAGATGTTCCCGCCTTCTACGCGGAACTGGCGACTAAAGATGCGATGGCCGCGAAGGCGCTCATGTTCACTTGCCTCACTGCCAGCCGCACAAGCGAAGTGCTCCACGCACGTTGGGAGGAATTTGATTTTGACCAACAGCTCTGGATTGTGCCTGCGGCTCGGATGAAAGCGGACCAAGAGCACCGAGTGCCCCTGACAACAGAGATGTTAGCAATCATAGAGCCACTCAGAGCCTTACGGTCCGATATCGTTTTCGAAGGACAAAAGCGCCATAGACCAATGAGCAACATGGCCATGCTGATGCTGCTTCGCCGAATGAAAGTGGAGGGCATTACGGTTCATGGATTTCGTTCGACGTTTCGCGACTGGGCAGCGGAACAACCGGGCATCCCTAGGGAAGTCGCCGAAATGAGCCTGGCACACCAAGTTGGTTCTGATGTCGAAAGAGCATACGCAAGGTCAGATCTATTGGAAAAGAGGCGGGAACTTCTCAAAAATTGGTCAATACATGTCGTGGGATGAGCACTCTAAACCATCTGGCGACTTCTCATTGGACAGCGAAGAGCAGGATGTGATGCACTTTATGATGCAGTTGCATCAGGTACTTGATGACACCACGAAAGCTCTCGGTCGACACCTAGGGCGATCCTTCCAAGGTGATGTTCAATATGTGCCAGCAGCCTTGATCTTTAATCCGCTGGTCTCGGACCATGCCCTATGGATCAACCTTGGGAAAGGCTACGGGAAAACCAAGACAAAGGATTCATTAGATCTGCTCAGGCGTTTTAAACTGTGGTTGCGGAACTGTGAGTTTCAAGAGTTGTCTAGTTCACGGCAAAGGAAAATCATCACAAGGCTTCCTGCACTTTCTGGGCCTTTGTTTTATTTTGTTTCTGATGCAATCCGCTCGAGTGAAACGGGCCAATTGTTGTCAGCAGTTCAACTAATCATTGAGCATCTGGAGCAATGCGTTGCCGCAGAGGTCGGGCGTCGCGGCGATTACCGTGCATTTCGAACAGCCGTAGCCCTGAGGGCGATTTTTGAGACTTATGGTGATTTGTCAGCCCGGTCCGGTGACAAGCACGGTGCTCCGACGGGGCCGTTTTGCAAATGCCTCGAGGAGATTTTTGAGATAGGAGGCATCACAGCCGGTTTCCGCCACTACGCAACAGAGGCCAGAGACCTGCCTACCAGCGATCCGCTACTAATTCGTTTCAAGCGAGAGCTCATCGATGGACCTGCTCGCGTATGACGCTTCAGTCTTGAGCCAAGTCGGGCTTCTGACAGCAAGTGAATCTCTTCGAGGCGCGACTGGGCCGCCGCTTGCAATTTCGAGAACTCAGCGGACTTCTGATCAATTTTTCCCGATGGTAGATCGATAAACATTCATACCTCAGCTGAACTTTTCTGCAAAGAATATATCCTAAAATGGGATATTTGTCGACTGAGATTATTCGAATTTCGGATTATTCTGGAGTTCGTGAATGGGAAAAACACTCAGAAGTGCAGGGCACCTTGCGCTTATGGAAGAACTAAAGTCTGCAAGGAAAACAGCAGGTCTTACACAGGCGCAATTGTCCGATAAACTGCAGCGCCCTCAATCATTCGTTGCCAAGTATGAAAACGGAGAGCGCAAGGTTGAGGTCGTAGAGTTTGTGCAGATTGTTGCGGCCATAGGCTGCGATCCATTGAAAATCATCGAAGCAGTAGCTGCCGCAGAATCTGCTTAGTGAGGTCAAATGAGCCGTTGGTCGTTTGAATTTGGATGTAGATCGTAGGTAACACTTGGAGGAAAGAGGAGCGGCAAAGAAGAGCTATTGATCTTAAACAGCGGTCCTTTTTCTGCGACCCGGCCACGCGCATTCCGTTTGATAAGATGATCCATAGTGATTTCACCTTGCGCCAATAGAATTTCGAACTGAGATAGAATTGGTTTTCGTGTGTAGCGCACGCTCTTTAGCTCAAAATACTCATGTCCGTTCATCATTTGGGCCTTGGCGCTGACCCAGAAGGTCTCATTGTGCTTTTCGGCTAGAGCGGTTTGCAGGTCCTCAAGCAACCATGTTGCAAAAACCCCTATCTGACTCTGATTAGACCTTTCATTCAACTTGCCAGAACGCTCGTCCAGTTCAAAAGTTAGGCCCTGAGAATTGGTCGTTATGGCGCTTACAGTGCAATATAGTTTAAAGGCTTCATCCCGTTGGTAACCGAAGGCTTCGAGGATTTCGCGGCTACTTTTAAACTTGCTCTCCGACCAATTTGCGACCTTGGCGAAGAGTGTTTTGCGGTTCTCCCTAGATTTGCTCGCAGCCCTTCGAAACGCTTTCAGTTCGATACCTTTGTAGTCTGGTTCCTTTCTTGAATTAATTTCAATACCGAGTGCGGTCTCCAGTGTCCGTCCAATAGCGGTATCGGCACGATCTGGCATAACAGATCTTAATGGGCCCCGCGCAGCCAAGTCTCGGAGCCGTTCTAGGAGTTCGTCAGATACGTCGGTTGCAGCGCCTGAAAGTCTTTCTAGCCACTCTGAAAGGGGGCTTTCAGCCATAGATGTTCTAGCTGCGTCAAGGTCATCCCTGGTGATGTTGAAACATGCCAGTTGGTCTCGGTGCGCCACTATAGCAATCAGATCATCTGGTTGCGCAAAGTCTGGAAGGCCAGAGAACCAAATTCGAGGGTCGCCACCTTTTCCTTTTGCCTTGGGCCGATAGAGGGACGTTCTTGAGCGAGTTTCAGATGTTGATGAAATCAGCAAAGATTCCAGCTCGACACCATTTTCACGAGCGCCTGTGCCCTGAGTATCATAGTCGTGTAAGTTATGCCGACGCAGATAGTTTCTAACTGAAGCCGTTGCATCAAGAATTGCTTTTCCAAGCCCGGTTTTGGTTGGCTGGATAATAGTCGCGTCAATCGACAGAAACGTCAGCACGCCCAAGTTCCGACGCTCGAAATCTGAAAACTGCCTTAGTGCCATCTACTATCTCGCGCATTGCCAAACTGATACAAACGTCGCTGACGTCTAGCTCGCTTGCCGTTTCTTTGTGTTGTAGGCAATCGAAAGGGCTTCTTTGACTGCAAGACCAACGGCTTTTGCCAATTTGGGCGGAACTGCATTGCCTACTTGAGTATACTGAGGAACCTCAAATCGCCGACGAAGGCTGCCCGTTGTCTCCTTTGCTCTAAATTCAAAGCTATCTGGGAACGACTGAAAACGCGCCATCTCGCGAACCGTCATTGTTCGCGGAACATCTGGATGCACATAGTCGTCAGGCAGGCTAACAACAGTCGGGCTGGGTGATGACCATGAAAGCGGCCGCTGGCTGTGCTTTTTTGTACCAAGTGACATGACCAGCTCGACCAAAGCTTCAAGGTCGCTTGCTAGCACCTTGCCGTCTGGAGCCACCGATGGGAAATTTGCGTCCTTCAACTCCTCGCGCAGCATTTGACGTTGACCGTCGGCAGTAAGGTCCGCGTTCTTTGGTATAGCCATGGTTTTACTGTGGATCCCTTGGTCGCGAAAAAACTGATAAAGTCTAAATCGATCCTTGATGTGGTCGGCATGTTTTCTGAGATTGTGATTACACAGTTTTTTCTTTCTCAGTTGGTCAGTACCCACCGGTTCCCAATCGGTGCAATCCCGCATCTCTTTCGCAAACTGGGAAAGGTTGGAGAGACGTCGGTAACCCTTGTCGCTGAGGTCAGAAATAGCATCTGCAACAGTGAGGATATCGTCGCCAAAATGGGTGGTTTCTGGTGCAATGCCTGGCCGTTCTGAAAACGCCACGCTTCCTACGCGGCTGAACTCTGAGCGCCATGTGACGTCACTAAACTGGTAGCCCGTGGCTTCAGCGATGTCTGAGCGCAAACCCAACAACATGACGCGTGGTCGGTGTTGAGGCGCTCCATAGTGCATTGCGTTCAGAAGGACCGGTTGCACCTTGTAGCCTAATCCTGTTTGAATCAGAGCTTGCCGCAGCTGATCAAATGGCGACTCTTGATCGTGTTTCTTGAAGTCCTGGCTCATTCCCGAAACGTTCTCAATGATCAC
This sequence comes from Ruegeria sp. CDSB136, assembly GCF_059610965.1. Taxonomy (NCBI): domain Bacteria; kingdom Pseudomonadati; phylum Pseudomonadota; class Alphaproteobacteria; order Rhodobacterales; family Roseobacteraceae; genus Ruegeria; species Ruegeria sp. CDSB136. The sequence continues at coordinate 3,629 of NZ_JBXWOP010000033.1, read as the reverse complement.
AGCCTTTGGCGAAACCGCTTCTACGAACTGCAAAAACTCCCAAGGTAGCTTGTTGCGCACATCCGCTGGATTTCTGCGCCCCGCCAAGGAAAAGCCCTGACAGGGCGGGCCACCAGCAACCAGATCGATGTCTTTCCCTCTCAGGTCGTCTAGAATGGATTTTCTGGCCAAGACTTCGCTCAACTGTTTGACTGCAAGGCCCCGTTCGGCTTGCTTTTCGACGCTTGTCGTTTGTGCGCTGAAGCTCTTCCACTCATCTAGATCCGATATTGGTTCGATGAAATTGTGAAAGAAGGTCTCGGCGGCCATGTCCGATTTTTCAACGGCCAGTGCCAGAGAGAATCCTGCTTGTTCAAGCCCAAGTGACAAGCCTCCGCAGCCAGCGAAGAGATCTACGTAAGTGAACTGTGACATTTAGCTGCCTCCTGTGCGCCTCTGTTTAGCGCGATACTTGTCGGTTTGACCAGGGAAAAATCCCAGGATCGCAATTTTTTCTCTTTCTAACTTTTCTTGAGCGAATTTTCTCGATGCACGTGTTCAATTGGGTGGACTTTGCCAACTAGTTGTCGCCAAATGATGAAGCTGCAGAAAAAGGTTGTGGGTTCTTAGTGGAGACCACCTGCAGTGGTTGAGAGACAGGCAAAAATGCATTTGAGTTTGGATTGATTGAGGGAGCACAAATGAGCGACGAACATGAACAGCTTGAAGCTGAACCCGCAGAAATGGAAGAAGATGACAGCCCAGACGTAGAGGTGGAGGACGACGTCAGCCAAGACGTGGACGGTCCGGTTCGATTTAACGTGACTAGTTATGGGTGGGACTCCGACGTGGAGGGCTTGGTGAAGAGGATCAAGCGTGGCGACATCTTTGTGCCCGAGTTCCAAAGGAAATTTGTTTGGAGGGGGCCTGAAAAATCCCGTTTTGTTGAGTCTTTGATATTAGGTCTGCCTGTTCCAACGATATTTTTGGCGAAGGATTCAGCCACTGGAAAGCTGAATATCGTAGATGGTCAGCAACGTTTGATAACCTTACGGCTATTTCTTGAAGGGAAGTTCAAGCTTTCAGGAAAGTCTCTAGAGGAAGATCTTGTAGGTAGGTATTTTTCTAGGGAAGTTGCCCCAAGTAAGAGATCCAAAGTTTTGGATGAAACTGACAGGATCAGTTTAGAGAACGCGATTATTCGAGCGATTGTCATTAATCCTGACCCAGCTGCCAATGACACTGAATTTGGCACAAATTACAACAAAGCGGTAATCCAGATTTTTCAGCGATTGAATACAAGTGGGAAGCCCTTGCAAGCACAAGAGGTGAGATCCTGTGTCTTGCATGGATCTATGAATGCCTTCTTGCATGACATGAATGCCGTTGCGGCCTGGCGTGATATGTTTGGCCCTGAACATGGGCGCCTCAAAGACATGGAGGCGCTGTTACGCTATACTGCACTGCTGAAAAAAGGCGCTGACTACAGTTCGCCAATGCCAAGGTTCCTAGACGACTTTATGCAAGAGAACAGGGGTATGCCTGAAGGTGATGGTCTGGAATTAGTTGGAAACTTCTCGACGGCTATCGAGCTGGTTAAGGCTGCTCGCGGAGATGACTTCTTTAAGAAAGGGGGGACTTTCCTCCTTTCACGTTTTGATGCGATTATGGTGGCCCTTACCGAGTGGTTGGTGCTGAATCCGGGAGTACAGGCCAATGTGGTTTCCGAACGAATTGACGACCTTTTGGCTGACGACACACATGAGGGCTATCAGTGGGCTGTTGAGGAATTCGTCAATGACACGAACAGAGTCACTGCGCGCCTAACGCGCGCGCGTCATTTTTTAAGAGATTGATATGGCGAGGAAAAAAGCTAGGTCGCCCGACCGGGTTGCTTACAAGGCACGCCTCAAGAATCTCTTAGAAAACCCACCTTCGTCGCAGATTGAGGGGCCTGAGGGAATTCAGTTAGATGGGCATTTTGCGAAGTACGCTTGTGTCTTGGTGTCGGGATATTTGGAAGCCTCTGTCAAAGAGGTTTTGTACAATTATGCATTGATAAAATCCGAGGGGCGCATAGGCTTCTACGTCGGCAAAACTTGGCCTAATTCGATGAATATGAACTCCAAAAACATTCTGGATATGCTCGGTAGGTTTGACGAGAAGTGGGAAGGCGAGATTCAAAAATGGATGGATGATGGAGCTCCCAAGCACTCAGGTGTGATTGATGGCATCGTCAAAAACCGAAATAACATCGCGCATGGAGCAGAGGCTAAAACCACGGGGGTTTCAATCACTTCAGTTCGGTCTCAATTTGAAGTAGCTACCAACTTGGTTGCGAAGCTAGAGGACATGATTTCGGTCTAGTCGGTGGCTGCTTGCCGCTAGATTTAGCCTCACTGTGAATGAAGGAATGGGGTGGCATGCCGTGGGGCGGTGAATCTATCATTCAAACTGCCGGTTTGGGCGCCACCTCTATTCTCACGTGGTATTTAATGTGGTATTCTGCGTAACGGTTATGTATTTACTGTTACAAAACAAATGGTTGAGGGAAAAGAGAGGCTCCCTTCGTCCCCGCCATACAGCATTGAAACCAGATGATGTTTCGGGGTTTAGTCGACCGAACCCGCGACAATGGACGCTAGTGATCGAAGTTCGACGCGCCGGATGATTCAGCTAACCTTAGCCGTTTACGGCTACCCACCTTAGGCTTCGGATCGCACTGTCGGATTCCTTCGGTTGGGAATCTTCCCTCGCTCGAGCTTCTTTTGTGCCAACCCCCAACCGGAGCGGTAACAAGACGAACGCTTCTCGGTTTGCGTCCGACTTGAAGTTTGAAGCAAGCGACCTGACTGCGTGTCGGCAATAGAGACGCGCGGCAGAAACTTCTGGAGCGAGCAACAGCAGCGCTGGCTCCGCCACCGGACAGGTCGGCCAAAACCCGACGAACACCGATCCGATCCCAATGCGAAGGTTTCCTGCGCGGCGTGTTCGCGAAGAACCTGAACGCAAGTTTTGAGCCGTCGCAGGATCGGTCTCATCAAAATTTTGTATTTCATTCCAATACTGTTATGTATGAATTTATTTTGCGGGCGGGGGCGTAATGAACTCACTAACCAGAATAACACGCGGGATAGGCGTCGCCTTGAAGGACGGCAGGGTGAAGAGTCTTTTGGCCTTCACCATAGGCATGATCCTTTGGGCATCTGTTTTTTATCACTATGTAGAAGGCTGGAGTTGGCTGGATTCCATCTACTTTTCCGTAGTGACGATTTCGACCGTCGGATTCGGTGACTTCTCGCCCGAGACCGCGTTAGGTAAGATTTTTACCATGGTCTATATCATTGTCGGACTGGGTGTCTTTGTGACTGCGGCAACCACGATTGCGGACACGATCCTGTCTCAGGATGACAAAAAAGCAGACGAGTAAAACGACCCTAGCCCTGACGTTGCGCTCAAAAAACAACTGCAGTGCTGAAGCCGCAGTTCGTTTTTTCGACGCTTCATCAAACCCATACCAAGCGACGATGTTTGAAAAAATGTACATATCACGTTTTTTGAGTGTAAGGTTTGGAACCGACATTCCCCAAGTGGCCTGGGTTCTGACGTTAAGGTCGCCTGACTGCGCCACCTGATCAAGCGTTTTTCCG
>NZ_JBXWOP010000032.1:0-26455 GCF_059610965.1 Ruegeria sp. CDSB136 | reverse complement strand
GGCATAGTCTTTCTGACAGCGGGCCTCGCGCTTTGGCTGGAGGTTTCATTCTTGGTAGCAGGCATGGTTGCGGGCGCGGTTATCGGAAATCTTGCGCGCCATCACGACCGTGCTTTTCATGAGATCGAGCACATTCAGTGGCCGTTCATGATTCTGTTCTTTCTGCTGGCTGGCGCCACGTTGGACATTGAAGCCTTCGGCTTGATGGGCTGGGCTGGTGCACTTTTTCTGTTTTTGCGCGCCGTGGCCCGCCTGGTCGGAGGTTACTGCGGAGCAAGACTTGGCGGCCTGCCTCGCCGTGAGACCCGCTGGTACGGTCCCGCTTTGTTGCCACAGGCCGGTGTTGCGGTCGGAATGGCCCTTGTAGCTGGAGAGCAATTTCCGCATTGGGCCGCGTCGATCATGGCCATTACTCTGGCCAGTACTGTGGCCTTCGAGGTGTTGGGGCCGCCGTTGACTCTCATGTCGATCAGACGCACGGCGGATACCGACTAGCGGATTGGTCAGCGCCTATTCAGACTGGATCGATTCAAGAAAAGCGAGCAAATTCGCCAACGGCAGGCCAACCATCATAGATTGCCCATTGGGCAAAGCCACCGCGATTTGCTGGTCTGTCTCGAACACCGCGCCAAAGATTGGCATTTCGCCCCCATGAGCGAGCAATTGTGAACGACCATCAATCTGTTCAGCTATGCGAACTATCGGAAACACACCGTCGTTTTCGCCCGCCAATTTGGTAAGGTCGGGTGTTCGAATAGCCAACATTTCGGCCATTGGCCCGTCTCCGGTCGCTTCGAAACCGTGACATTGCCAGCAATACGTCCGGTACAAATCACTTCCCTCACTGAGGCGGACCTCCTGCGCTAGTGCAGGCCCCGTGACTAACAGTGCCAGTAAAATCCCTCGATAAACCTGCATATTCTCCTCCTGTCCGTCGTCAGGGATTTTGGGACAGATGGCCGGCTGAGCTAAGAGAGGATCTGGCGCATCTGTTTGGTTTGATTATGCGGCGGATTTGCGGTGAAGCAAGCGCTGGGTTTCGATTGTCTTCCGTTTGATCCTTTCTCGTTGTTTCAGAATGGTGTGGCCGCGCTCGAAGTAGACATCGGCCGGGGTGAGGTTTTGCAGGCTCTCATGATTGCGCCGGTGGTTGTAGTGATCGACGAAAGCATCGATCTGCTGCCTGAGATCACCGGGCAGGTAGTAGTTTTCCAGCAAGATACGGTTCTCTCGACATGCCGACGTGCGGGAATGAGTTATTGTGGGCCAATGGTACTCGCGGAAATGGCACGACTTGAGCGCGATCGCGATGTCCAGCTGAAGTTATTGCAGGAAGGTGAGCATGTGTTAGAGCTTGGCTCGATGAGCCGCAATCATTTCTGGTTCAGACGCCTTGCGATCGAAGTTGCCATAGCCGGACGCGACCCCACAGAGGCGAGCCGGCACGCTGAAGCATTGGCAGATTTCACTCGCGCTCAGCCTCTCCCGTGGACCGACCAATACATATTGTTGGGTCAAAAATTCGCTCAGGAACACTCTTAGGCTGGTTGCGTTCTGAGAGGGCAATCTCGCGCCCACTAGCACCAGCGGTTGAGGCTGAAAAGCCGTCCATGTTCCCGATTTTCATGCGATTGCAACTTGTCCTTTCTGCCGCGAACAGCGGATTGTTTCCCACCACGACCTAAAGGGTTCAGGTCGAGCGATTGATGGAACCGCTGAATGGGTTTGTGAGCTTTGCAAAGGTATCAACAGAAAAGCGACGCCCAGCCAACCGCACACATAGTCGAATGCACCAACACTACTCAAGCAGGTTAAAATACGAGTATCGTCATTCCTTGATACGTCGGAAGAAAACAAAAAGACACTTAACTTTTTAACCAACTTCTTCGCAGACCCGGTCGCTGAGATCGTCAACACTGAACAACCAACATTCCGCTGGTTGGTCCGATTTGATTGGTCCGAATTTACCTGGCAGCACCGGTTCCTAAATGGTTGGCCAGACAACACACAATGCGCCCTTTAGGCGGCACAACGCAGTACTTCGAAATGAAAAGTGTTCTTTGCTTCAACGACTTCAGCTATGTAAAACGGTGGAGGTGGTTTAAGCATGTGTTTCTCATCACAAGCCAGTTTTGTAGCCGGTGCAGCGATCATTGCCTGCAGTGGTCTTACGATACGTTTGGCGTTGCAAATGGGCGAACGATTTCTTCCGCTAGCCAGCTTTCCACTTTTCTTTGGGATTCAGCAATTGTCCGAAGGCTTCTTGTGGGTGTCCATTGACGACCCGTCGGCGAGCCCTTCTTCGGCAGCTGCGTTGACGTTTCTCTTCTTTTCCTATTTATTTTGGCCGTTTTGGGTTCCGCTGTCCGCGGCTTTGATTGAATGTGACCGGCGTCGCAGGTTGATATTCCAAGGGATTTGCGGAATTGGTTTTTGCCTTGGCTTGTTGCTCTACTTGCCAGTGTTGTTGTCACCAGCAAATCTAGATATTGGCCTCGCTCAACACTCCATTCAATATGAAAACATTGAAACGTTCCCGTCCGAGATTACAAGGAACTTTGCACGTGTTTTTTACGCTTTGGTGATCTGCGTTCCGCTTGTGGGATCGAGCGATAAAGGCTTACGAGGTTTCGGGTATCTAATTGTCGTTTCCGTTGCTTTGGGGTTCTTCTTTGCTTCTCATGCCTTCACGTCAATTTGGTGCTTCGTTGCGGCTGGTTTGTCTGCCTATATCTACTTCGTTCTAAAGTTTCACTACTGGGAGGTAGACGGCTTAGGTGGGCCCGCCGAAGGTTGAGGGACATTTTGAAAAATGCGTTTAAGTGCGGGCACGGGGCTTTCGAAGGTTTAGCGCTTGAATAAGCGATTTCCTTTCAACGGTTTCAATATTATCCCCCAGATCACTTGTCTCACCGTGATGCCGTACGTTTGGTTCCCGATATCGCTTCGAAACGTCGAGGTCTTTCTTCAAGAGCTTGGCATCGAACTTTGCAGTGAAACTGTCCGCTTCCGGTAGAACCGTTGTGGAACGATGTTTGCGATAGAAATCCGGAGAAAATGGGTTCAGGAAATGAGCATTGCACGGCAGTTCTCGCTGACTGCTTCGCCTGTTCCGGAACTCAGGCTATTCACATCGCACAAATGCAGGCAGAACGTCTAAGGTACAAGCACCGCTGCTCCTTGCAGCTTGCCTTCCCGAAGGTGATCAAGCGCGTCGTTTGCTTTCTCAAGAGGATAAGGAATTACTTCCGTCCGAACACTTGCAGCTTCAGCAAGAGTAAAAAATTCTCTGCCATCCTGACGCGTAAGGTTTGCGACGGAGGCTATTGATCGCTCTTCCCAAAGATCGGCGTACGGGAAACTTGGAATATCGCTCATGTGGATTCCCCCACAAATAACACGGCCTCCCTTGCGCACAGACTTTAACGAAGCAGGCACCAAAGCTCCGACTGGAGCGAAAACTATAGCGGCATCCAATGGTGATGGTGACGTCTCCGAAGAGCCTCCTGCCCAACTTGCACCAAGGTTTCGCGCAAAATTTTGCGCGGCTATATCGCTATCTCGAGTAAAGGCGAAAACTTCAATACCCTGATGTTTCGCAATCTGGCAAAGAATGTGTGCGGCGGCGCCGAAACCATAGATGCCCAGTGTCTGGACCTTGCCTGCGAGTTTTAAACTTCGGTAGCCGATTAAGCCCGCACATAAAAGAGGTGCCAGGGAAACGGGGTCAGCTTTTTCGGACAATGGGAAAACAAACTTGGCATCAGCGACACAGTACTCGGCGTATCCTCCATTGATCGTATAGCCAGTAAACCCGGGGTGATCGCACAGATTTTCCCGTCCTTCGAGGCAATAAGAGCAATTCCCACACGTACGCCCGAGCCAGGGCACACCAACGCGCTGCCCTTCTTGGTACCCTTCGACATTGGTCCCCAATCTTTCGATGCAGCCAACGATCTCGTGCCCAGGGATAAGCGGGAGCTTTGGTTCAGAAAGATCGCCGTCAATAACGTGCAAGTCGGTTCGACACACGCCACATGCCAGAACTTTGATAAGCACCTGGTTGGCGGCGGGTTTCGGGGTCGGAACATTTCTGAGTTCCAGTCTTGAGACGGCATTGCCAAAAACCATTGCTCGCATACTTTTTTTCCTCTGGATCTCCTTTGTTGCTGACATTGACGCTGCGCATTGCAGAAATTCTGAATGCGTCGGTACCACAGAATAGTATCCGGTCCGTTTGCTTTATTTTAGCGTACGGTAATCACCGTGCAGTCTGCACGCTGATTGACTTTTTGCGAAACGCTGCCTTGAAAGATCCGTTGAACCCGGCCCAAGCCGCGGTGGCCTATAACTATTGTGTCTGCACCGATTTCACTGGCCATTTTTAGGATGCCTTCATCGTAATCCCCATTGTTTACCCGTGTCGAAACGCTCTTCGCGCCTGCATCCTTCGCGCGTCGCGCCGCTCCATCAACGATTTTCTCGCCAATCACTGTGATGATACGCTCTCTGTCTGCGCGTGACAGGGGGCCCGAAAATACCGCGTCAATATTGGATGGAATGTCGCCCAAATGAAGCTTCACATCGCTTTTGACTTGCTGAACCAAGTGCTCGACCTCAGTCATGCGGCCCAATTCTTCAATGCGAGCGCCATGTTGAAGAACATGGCCGATAGTCATTGGCACATCCAGTCTGAGCGCTAGGTCTGTAGCGAATTCAACGGCACGATCAGCTGTTTCAGAGCCGTCAGTTGCGACCAAGATATTCGAAATCATGGTTTCCCCTCCGTTTTGAAAGGCCAAGACTGACGGGTATCAGAGGAAGATGCATTGATGCAGGTCAATAGACTCAGTGAACTCGAAACTTGCGATTTCCGCCGTTGCCAACCTTTTGATCGAGGTTCGAGTGGTGTTGAAGCCTGGAGGTTTGCCGTGAAAAGCGGTTTGTTCAAACGCATGTAACTTCAGCTAAATCTGCAATTGGTTTTGCTAAGATAATGCAAAGTTGACTATTATTTGATTGGGCCTTGATCAAGGATGCATAGTCTGTGTGGTTGGTAGCGGGTCTGAGGTTGTGCTGTCTTCGGACGCAAGTACCAGTCTGTTTGAAAGATTTCGCTTATGCCACAAGAGCCAACTAAAGATCCCGGCAATGGGCCAAAATGGCCAGAGTGGATTTATTATGTTGCGCTTGTTGCCACGATGGGAACTTTAATTGTCGCAAGTTTCTTTGCGCCGCCTACCGAACTGACCGCTACGACGATTTCATATAGCGGCGTGAAAGAGATCATTCGTGCGGGACGGGTTCGTTCAGCAGAATTAAGTGATCACAGCATAACGGTTCGCGCTACCTCTGCAAACGGGGATGATGAGCAAGCTTTCCGGGCCGTTGTGCCAAGCCAGAGCGACCCGGATTTGTTGGCGCTGCTGGAAGATAACGGTGTTGATGTTACTGCGATTGAACCATCTGGAACCTCGGTCTTCGTCTATCTTATTCCGTGGATATTTATCCTGGCCCTGTATTTCTGGTTTCAAAGACGAATGACGGGCGGGATAGCCGGCGGTCCGGGAGGTATTTCTGGTGGTCTACTAAGCGGTCGTTTCTCAAAACCAAACGAAGCTGGAAGAAAGGTAACCTTCGAAGATGTCGCGGGGCAGGATCAGGCTAAGCGCGAAGTAATAGAGTTAGTAGAGTTTTTACGCGACCCAGAGCGTTTTGCCCGTGTCGGCGCTGAGGTCCCACATGGGGTTTTGCTTGTTGGCCCCCCGGGGACGGGCAAAACGCTTCTGGCCAAAGCCCTTGCCGGCGAGGCCGACGTACCATTCTTTTCGACATCTGGTTCCGAGTTTATTGAGATTTTCGTCGGCGTTGGCGCAGGAAGGGTGCGTAAACTCTTTGAAGAGGCGCGTAAGGCCGCTCCCTCTATTATTTTTATCGATGAGTTGGACAGCGTCGGACGTACTCGTGGAACAGGGCTTGGCGGTGGTCATGATGAACGGGAGCAGACACTGAACCAGATACTTGCCGAGCTTGATGGATTTAGTGGCCGAGAATCTGTTGTTGTGCTGGCGGCGACCAATCGGCCAGATGTGCTGGACCCAGCCTTACTCCGGCCTGGCCGTTTCGACCGCCATGTAACACTGAACTTGCCTGAGAAAGATGCCCGGCGGGCTATTCTTGACATACATGCAAGAAAACTGCCGCTTGAAGATACTGGCGACCTGGGTTGGATCGCGGCAGGAACGCCGGGGTTCTCGGGGGCTGACCTGAAAAACTTGCTTAATGAGGCCGCAATCGGAGCAGCGCGGCGAAGAGCTGATCTGATTTCTCGCAACGACCTTGATGAAGCGCGTGACAAAGTGATGATGGGGACTGTCCGCACTCTTGCGATACGACCCGAAGAAAGGCACCGTCTTGCCGTGCACGAGGCTGGCCACACCGCCGTTTGCTATTTCACGCCAGAAGCTGACCCCTTGTACAAAGTGACGATTATTCCGCGAGGTCACGCGCTTGGGGGGACACACTCATTGCCGGAAGCAGAGCGTCATACCCTTAGTGAAACGTTTCTCAGAGATCAGATTGTTGCTTTGCTTGCGGGGCGAGCGGCAGAGCAACTGTTCCTGGGAACGGTCAGTTCCGGCGCTGACGACGACATCCGACGGGCTACCGAAACCGCCAGAAGTATGGTGACAAGGTGGGGGATGACCGAAGAACTCGGCCCAATCGACCTGAGGCAAAGCGACGACCACCCATTTCTGGGACGTACAATCGCGCAGCCGACGAACATAGCTGATACAACGGCAGCACAAGTAGACCGGGCAGTTATGAAAATGCTCATTGACGCCGAAGCCAGAGCAATTTCCACTCTCGAAGAGCACAAGCCCGAGGTCGAGACGTTGATTGCAGCGCTTGAAAAAAATGAAACTCTGGACTTCTCTGAAATTCAGGCCTGCCTGGATCCAGAACGTACAATTGAGCAGCCGCAGCAAACTCGGAGTTCGGTGACCAATATACCGGCGGTTCCGCAGAACTGATACCAAGATTATCAACTACTGTGTTCGCTGGCCACGCAGCAAATGTTCAACTTCTTTGGTTCAGTGCAGACAGCAAAGTCAGGCCAACGGTGCTTGAGCCAAATCAATGTGGCGCGCCAGTTGAACAGCTACGGTTCTCAAGTTGGGAGGCCAAAAAGATTTCGATAGAATATGCCGAAATCTGTCAGCGGTAGCGCAGGCCGAGACCAACGTATTCGTGGAAAACGGACATTTTGCTGTACAAGGCGCCGCGCTATGCGAATTTTACAACGGAGAGTCTAGCCGACAGTCAATGGCAAGTGTGAAACACTGGAGAAGTAATCGTTTTCGCAAATTAACCTTGTGAACTGGGCAGCCTAGGCGATGAACAAACCTCAACCGACACGAGCAATTAGCCGATCCAGTCGCATGATCGACTTCAGCCCATTGGCTCGTCGGTACGCGAAGGCTAGGGTTTGGAGTTTGAATCGACAGAACCCCTCTGTTGTTCAATCGACGCTGTTGACTAGGCTTGTTCGCCGCGCGTCTAAAACGAAGTTCGGACAAGCCCATGGCTTTGACCAAATCTCCAAACTCAGAGACTACCAGCAGCGAGTGCCTATCCGCCAATACGTCGAGTTCTGGCAGGAGTGGTGGCAGGCAAGATACCCCGATCTCATCGACCAAACTTGGCCGGGGCGAATTCCGCATTTTGCAATGACCTCGGGGACAACAACGGGTCGCTCCAAATACATTCCATATTCGACCGAGATGCGGCGTTCTGCGGCGCGCGGATTTCTAGATCTTTTGTGTCACCACTTTGTTAATCGACCGGGCAGCAGGGTGCTGGGGGGCTCTGTACTTGGTTTGACCGGCCCAACTGACTTGCAGCACGCCACTCCAGAGGTGGATGTGGGTACCGTCAGTGCCATCACTGCCGGTGCAATGCCAAACTGGTTTGAGGGTCGAGTGTTGCCAACCCCCGATATTGCCGGGATCGCAGATTGGGAGGAAAAGATCCGCCGTCTGGCACCCCTATCTTTGCAGAGAGATGTGCGTTTTTTGGGGGGGTCACCAAACTGGTTGCTTATCTTTTTGGACGAACTCGCAAAAGATCGGGACACTTCGGGAGTAAAACTAGTCGATTGGTATCCAAACCTGGAGCTTATCGTTCACGGTGGCGTAAATTTCGCTCCGTACCGGCAGCGGTTTGTGGCGCTGATGCAGGGAGGCCACGCAGAAACACGAGAGATGTACTCTGCCAGCGAGGGCGTATTTGCCTACGCCGACCGAGGCGACGGGGAGGGTATGCGCCTGCACCTGAATGGTCATGTGTTTTTTGAGTTTATTCCGGCGGAACAGCTCCATTCCAAAAATCCCGAACGGTACTGGGTTGGAAATATTGAAACCGGAGTTGATTACGCCTTGGCAATTTCGACAGCCGCCGGACTGTGGTCGTATATTGTAGGGGATATTGTGCGCTTCTTGGATCTCTCGCCACCGCGCTTGTTGGTGGTCGGGCGAGTGGAAAACGGGCTGTCCGTCTTCGGTGAACATCTGATTGAAGCGGAAATCGCGGAGGCAGTAGCTGTGGCCGCATCGAACACAGGACTCTCCGTTGTCGACTATAGCGTGGGCACAGTCTGCGAAGATCAGCGCAATCGCCATCTCTATCTCGTCGAAGTAGAGGGAGAACCTCATCCGAATGCTGCGGAAACGTTCGCTTCAAAAGTCGACAAAGTCTTGTGCAGCCGAAATGAAGATTATTCCGAGTTACGTGCAAGAGGTCTCGCTCTTACAGCACCAGTGGTGAATTTCGTTTCCTCGGGAGGGTTCCTCAGATGGATGAAATCTCGTCGTGGCTTGGGCGGTCAATATAAGGTTCCCAGGATCGTGACAGATGCCAGTTTGTTCGATGACATGCGCAAGGCGATTTTGAGCCAGTCAAACGAAGGTCAAACTCATGACGGTTGAGGTGATTTGGCAAGACCCCAGCTTACTCAGACTGATCACGCGATCGGATGAACCTTCGGAGGCAACCGTTGAATTGCTCGGACATACAGTCTGGGGGAGCCGATCCACCAAATACCGCATTATTGATGTCCCAAATAAGTTGGCTCGGTTGCGCGACCCAAGTTTTTTCGTTTTGTCTGATGCCGGGCAAGAGCTTTGCGTTTTCGTTCTGGATAAGTGTCTGAAATTGTTAGCGGGGAAAAGGTGCCATGGTTTCCACTTTGTAATGGCCTCGACTAGGCCTGATAGACAGCACGAGGGACTTGCAGGGCAGCTGATTGAGCATGTTCGGAATTATTGCACCTCGACCGTCGGGACACCGGGGTTTGGATTTGCCTATGTCGAAGAAACGACTGAATACTCGCTCCACCTATCGGATCAGATTGGTCATACGGTTGAGGCCAACATACCTCTGGCTCTTTTTTCGCGGTTTTTTCCGCGCAAGGATCCAAAAGTGGGCATGGTCCGTCCCGAGGAAGCGGAACAGGTTTTGGCCGAGTTGGAGCAGGCTTATCAAGACCACGAATTGACCGACTTCCGCTCTTCATTCAAATCGGATGAGTGTTTTGCTGTAAGAGAAGGAGACGCGATAATAGCGCTTGCTCAGGCAGAACTGTTGAGGTGGTCGATCGTCTCGATGCCCGGAATCCAAGGGGCATTTTTTCTTAGGATTCTCCCATATTTGCCTGGGCTAAATAGCGTTTTCTGTTTGCAGGATCTTAGGGTCGTCAGATTTGGAAATCTGGTCGTGAAAGAGGGACAGGAAGCGGTGTTCTTTAAGCTATTGGAAGCCTGCTTGCATCATTACCAAGCCAAGATTGGCCTGATAATGCTTGATGAACGAAGCGGCGTTTTACGTCGCATTCAAGAATGCGGAAAAATGGGCCTCTTATCTCATGCCATGTCAGGCTCAGCTAAATTGAGGATCGACGTAGTCGGAATGGGCGAGGATATGATCGCGAAGTTGCGAAACGGTCCTGTAATGGTGAGTGCTGGTGACGTCTTCTGATTGGTCACTCGCCAACTATCTTGCGTCCCAGCGAACCGGGTATGATCTTGAAGAACAATGCCACAGCCTTATTGAAAAAACCCGGGATACAGATTGGTTGGTTTTTTTCTACGGCGCGTATCGCGGTAACCGCGACATCATTCGGCTCGCTCCACATCCACTTTGGGATCGTGACGGATTCTACTGTTCCACCTGCTGCGGCCTGAAATCCCGTGCGTGTGAAGCCGGGGCACACAGCAGTAACGTGCACGCCGCTTGGTTTCATTTCCGCCCGCAATGCGATTGAGAACTGAGCAAGGTACGATTTCAAAGGGTAGTACAGTGTTCCTCCTGCGTGAGGTGGAACAAATGCCGCCAGCGAGGATACGTTTATGATCCGCCCTGATCTTTTTTCCTGCATTGCAGGAGCAATAAGATAGCATAGTCGCACTGGAGCCGCGCCCATGACTTCGATGGTTTCTCGATGCCTGTCCCATTCCACCTCACACAGATTTCCAGGAACGCCGAACCCGGCATTGTTCACAAGGATGTCCACTTGGATGTTTTGCTCAATCAGATAATCGAACAAACTTTGAGGCGTCTCAGGGATAGCAAGGTCTCCAACCCAAACTTGGACGTCTATTCCGTATTTTGATCGCAGTTGTGACGCCAACAATTGTAGGGGATCATTCCGACGTGCGACGATGAGTAAATTGACGCCTTCGGATGCGTATTCTTCCGCAAATGCCCGCCCAATCCCCGAAGATGCTCCTGTAATGAGCGCCGTTCTGTTGTCTAGCGGATCCAACGTCACGCGCTCCTAAAGATTCAGGGTCTCACGCATTTCGGCAAGACAGCCCAGCAGGAAGTCAATCTGCTCGCGTTCGTGTTGACAGGTCATTACAAACCTGATGCGAGCCTGGCCGAGCGCAACAGCGGGGTAACGAGCATGTGGTGCGACGATACCGCGATGTCTAAGCAGGCGGGTAACCTCGGCCGCTTTTAGTTCGTCGCCAATCAAGGTTGGGACAATGTGTGCTTCGCTGCCAAGAGTTTCATACCCACGGGATTCCACTTCACGTCTGAAGTAAAATGCATTCTCAAGCGCTTTTTCGCGTCTCCAGGGCTCGCGTTCAGCAATGTCGATAGCTTCGGTTACCCCGGCCGCGATGGCTGGCGGCAATGGTGCGGAGAAGATGTATGTCCGTGCAGAAATACGCAAAAAGTCGATTACTTCCTGATCCCCGGAAACATATCCACCAACGCCTCCAAAAGCCTTTGTAAATGTACCCATTTGCAAGTCCACGTCGGTTGAAGCGACCCCGTGGTGTTCTAGGCTACCCCGACCATTAGCCCCGAGCATGCCGACCCCGTGTGCGTCATCGATCATCAGCATGGCGTTATGCTCGCGAGCCAAATCAGCCATCGTCGGGATTGGTGCTATGTCTCCATCCATGCTAAACACACCGTCGCTTACGATAAATTTGGATGGCATTTTCGACTCGCCAATTGCCTCAGCGAGGTGTTTCATATTCTTGTGTGGGAACCTGCTGATCTTCGCCTTTGCGAGGCGTACACCGTCTACGACGCTTGCGTGGTTCAGTTCTTCACTAAATACCTCCCAACCAACGGCGTCATTTTCTCCAAGCTTGTCTTGGCCGGGATGGCCAAGATGGGTCTCGGCCAAAGACTGGAGAAAGTCTACTTTCATAAGCGCTGGGATCACCCCGACGTTAGCCATGTACCCTGCCGCAAAACAAATAGCGTCTGCTTGGCCAACGAATTCGGCTATACGCTGCTCAAGCGCTCTATGAACATCGATGTTCGCTGCCATCTGTCGTGATCCACCGGAACCCAGCCCATAGCGCTCCAACGCTTTCTGGGCAGTTGCTTTGACATCTGGGTGGTTCGAAAGGCCAAGAAGGTTGTTGGAGCAAAACAGCAGATGATCTCGACCGTCGACCCATATCACAGGCTCGGTCGTCGCGCTGTTTACGATAGGGTTGTTTGGGTACAGCCCTGAGTTTTGCACGAGTTTCGTCAAAGACTTTATTCGTGCGGCTGGTGAAGAAGCAGTTCCTGCCATCAGTCGAACCTTTCTTTCCAAGCCTCGAATTGTTGAGCAACTCAAGACGCACTCCGACAGGTTAACCCGCCCAACGTTGATTGAAATTGATTTGAATCATGGAGGTTTTGAACGCGATCTCAGAAGATGGAACATGTTTGAGAATTCGCCAACCAGCGGGGCGGATGTAGCGCTGTGCCAGACGATTCCCGAAGCGTTCGAAGCAAGGGTCAACGATACGCCCGATAGCCCCGCCTATATTCAATTCGTGAACGGTGCCTGGCAGACACTGACTTGGCGCATGGTGAATGAACGGGTTGTCAAACGCCGTGCAGCCTTCGCGCAAGCTGATTTGCGCGCCGGGGATCGGATCGGGATTTTCCTACCGAACTGTGTCGATTGGATAGTCACTGATCTGGCGGCCATGAGCGAGGGGTTGGTAGCTGTTCCGGTCTACACGCGGGATAGTGTTGCCAATATTTGCCACGTTCTGCGCGACAGCGGTGCAGTTTTATGTGTGACCGACAGTATCGATAGATGGGAAGATTTGGGGTCTGAACGTAAGTCTTTGACCGTATTGAAACAAGTTTGGCTGGTCAGTGGGGAAGGGCCGAATAAAGGTCGAGCGATGGTTTGCCCCGACATAGAGATCGGAAGTTACAAAGAAGATCGAGGTGAATTTGGTTCGCCAGATGATTTGGCGACACTTATTTACACCTCCGGCACTACGGGGCCTCCTAAGGGTGTGATGCTATCTTACAAAGCGCTCCTCTGGAACGCGGCGACTGTGGGCGAAATCAATCCAATTTCCGAAAAGGACTTATTCCTGTCCGTCCTTCCTTTGGCCCACGCATTCGAGAGAACCCTGGGCTATATCTGTCCCATGCTTGCGAACAGCCCGGTGGCTTTCGCGCGCTCCATTCAAGACTTGGCTGAAGACATGCGGGCTCTGCATCCGACCGTCATGCTTGCGGTGCCGAGACTCTTCGAGAGAGTCCATGACAAAGTGATTTCGGAAGCAGAAGGTTCGGTAATAGCCAGCACGCTGTTAGCTTGGACAGAGGCAATCGGCTGGCGCCGTCGGCAAGTTGTTGAAAATAAACTGCCGCCTCCTTCTTTTGTGGCTAACCTTTATTGGACCCTGATCGGTAGCCGAAAAAGACTTTTCTAGGTCGCCGGAGGCAAAGATGATTGTTGAAGACCAAAGCGAAGTGGTGGCTTTCCTTTCGGACCCA
This sequence comes from Ruegeria sp. CDSB136, assembly GCF_059610965.1. Lineage (NCBI taxonomy): Bacteria > Pseudomonadati > Pseudomonadota > Alphaproteobacteria > Rhodobacterales > Roseobacteraceae > Ruegeria > Ruegeria sp. CDSB136. Next base: position 13,141 of record NZ_JBXWOP010000032.1, on the reverse strand, counting down.
GCCACGTACGGCATCAATGAGAAAATCGACGTTATCGAAACACATATATCAATCGTATTTCTCGCCGGAGATCGAGCATACAAGCTCAAGAAGGCGGTCTATTTGCCTTATGCAGACTTCTCAACTTCTGAAATTCGGTCAGAGGCATGCGCAAAGGAGTTGCAACTTAACAAAATCACTTCGCCTGAAATCTATCTCGGCGTACGGCACATTACTCGAAGCGGTTCAGTGTTGAATTTGGACGGGCAGGGCGAGTTTGTTGACGCAGTTGTTGAGATGGTACGCTTCGATCAAGATGCAATTCTGGACAAAATGGCTGTGCGGGGAGAGTTGACCTCCAACGCAATGAGTGTCCTGGCCAAGACGATCGCCAAAGCTCATCAGTTGGCAAAAAAAGTCCAAGCCAATGGGCGTGAAAATATCGAAGCCGTCCTGGAAATTAATCATGCGGGGTTTCAGCAAAGTTCGGTGTTTTCCAAGGCTGAAGTTGACCTAATTGACGGGGCTTTTCACGCGGACTTGAAGCAGAGGGCACCTATCCTCGACAAACGCGCCGCGCGTGGTTGCGTTAGACTGTGCCATGGCGACCTTCATCTTCGAAACATTTGCCTCTTCGGCGGTCGCCCGAGACTCTTCGACTGTATCGATTTCAATGACCAACTGGCGACTGTTGACGTTCTTTACGATCTCGCCTTCCTAGCTATGGACCTTTGGCACAGGGATTTACGACAGTTCGCGAACCTCGTCGTAAATCACTATCTAGATATTACAGAGGAAGAAGACGGTTACCCTTGTTTGCCGTTTTTTATTGCTCTTCGAGCAGCGGTCCGAGCGCATGTCCTTGCGACCCAATCCGAAGACCCACACATCGAAGACGCAAACGCCAAGCGGCAAGAAGCCCGCAGTTACTACGAGCTGGCAATGTCTCTCTTTTGTGCCTCAAAGCCGCGCTTGGTCGCGATCGGCGGGTTTAGTGGTAGCGGCAAGTCGACTATGTCGATTGCAATTGCTCCTGCCATCGGATCTGCACCGGGCGCAAGAGTGATAGAAAGTGACAAGACCCGCAAAGCAATGTTCGGGTGCGATCCACACACCAAGTTACCGGATCATGCCTATGAGCCTGAGGTTTCGGATAGAGTTTATGGTTCAATGGCGCAGAGAGCCGGCTCACTTTTGAGCGGTGGGAGCGCGGTGGTGGTCGACGCCGTTTACGATCGCCCAGGCCGAAGGGAGGAAGTCGAACAGGTCGCGCGGGAAGCTTGTGTTCGCTTCGACGGCATCTGGTTAACCGCGGCGCCGGGAGAACTCAAACGACGCGTTCAAACACGGCCTCAATCAGCTTCTGATGCGACTCCGAGAGTGCTTGAAAGGCAGTTGCAAAAGCACTTGGGTCCGATTGATTGGAACCATATTAAGACCTCTTGTACGATAGAAGAAACGCGGTTGAAGATTTTGAAAACGTTGGCCTGAAATTGTCAGAAGAACTTGGCTAGAGGCGGAGCAGGGGGCTTTCGTAGCCTCAGCTTATGAATAAAAGATCGCCATTAAAGTACTACAAAACCAGCCCCGAGATCATTCGGCTGGCCCTAGGATCTGCGGATCTGCACCTTGGTATCTTCCGACTTTGCCAGTGTGTCCTTAGGAATATTGATGGTCAGCACTCCATCCTTCAGGTGTGCATCGACACTGTCGGCATCCGCGTCCGGCGGCAGCCGAAAAGACCGGCTGAAAGAGCCATACTGCCTCTCGGAGAAGAACCATGTCTCACCTTTCTCTTCGCGCTTGGTTTGCTTTTCGCCCTTCAGCATTACAACACCTTCATGAACACTCAAGTCGATGTCTTCTTCAGCCACCCCTGGCAGTTCGACGCTGATACGGTAAGTGTCATCCGAACCTGACGCCTCCGATGCAGGGGCCAACCTGTGCCGTCGTGAGGGCATCGCGCAGAGCCTTTATTACAGCTGGTCCAAGGAATTCCTGGAAGCCGGCAAGAAACGTCTGGCGGGCGACACGGCCCGTGCGGCAACTTCCACCGAAGTGAAGGATCTGAGACGGGAAGCCCGTGATCTAAAGGAAGTTGTTGCCGAACAGGCCTTGGAGCTGCGTTTGCTCAAAAAAAGCATGATCGCGGGTGGGGACGACGAGGAATGAGATAGCGTCTGCATCCACCCCATCCGCAAGGCAGAAATTCACAGAATGTACCCGAATGACCGTTCCGAGCCCGAAGCAGCCCGTTCAAAGTGTCGCGAGAAGCGCACTACGGACAAAGGGCCAAACAAGTAAATCAACACTCAGCGGAAAGCTTCCACAATCGTAGGGACTAGCACCTGATGGTCGGCGCGCGGGAAGCTGCTGACTTTGCGTCTATCGCGCAAATTGTGGTTTTCACCGCATTAGTTGGACTGCTTGTTCGGGGCCAAGCCAAGATGGTTGGTCGCAGGTCGTCGTCATGGATGCCCAGCCGCGATCCTGCGCTGAGGCCAAAATGCTGGTCATGACTTCAACAACATGGGTCGCCATCTCAAGGCTGCACCGGTGTGGACGGTTTTCCTGAATAGCCTGAGCCATTTCCGCGAGGCCTGCGCAACGATAGTTGGCACGGTGCACCCCGGATCCATCCGAACCATTTGCTACAGATAATGGATGATTGTTGTCTGGTACTTGTGTGATTTCGCCCTGCGCCTTTGACATCAACACCTCGCCACCAAAAAAATTTGGGTCCGGAATGAACAAAGAGCCGCTGGTGCCGTATAACTCCATATTGTCGTGGCGATGCGCCCAGACGTCCCAACTTGCCCCAAATGTGATCAAAGCGCCGTTTTCGAACTCCAGGAGCGCGTGAACGTTTGTTGGGATCTCGACCGGAACCATTTCACCCAATCGTGGTCCATTGCCGATCTCGCGTTCAGCAAAGCTTGCCGAAGCCATGGCCGTCACGGCTTTAACCGGGCCAATCAACTGCACAAGATTGGAGATGTAGTAAGGGCCGAGGTCGAGGATTGGGCCGCCGCCTGGTTGAAAAAAGAAGTCCGGGTTCGGGTGCCAGGACTCCATTCCATGCGACATGACATGGCATGTGCCGCCGATGATCTCGCCCACCTCGCCGCTGTCGATTGCCGCACGGGCCGCCTGATGGGCACCGCCCAGGAAAGTGTCCGGCGCTGATCCGATCCGCAGATTTCGTTCTTGCGCCATTTTCCGCAGTGTTTCAGCTTCCTCAAGGGTCAATACAAACGGTTTTTCCGAATAGGCGTGCTTGCCATTTTCGAGGATCGACGTTGTGACACTGAAATGCGCGGCTGGAATCGTGAGATTGAGGATGATGTCGATATCGTCGGCTGCCAGCAGACCTTCGACCGTATCCGCGCGGACGCCGAACTCTTGAGCCCGGTTCTGCGCGGTTTCCATGTTCAGGTCCGCGACTGCCCGGATTTCAATATAGTTGAACAAAGGCGCAAGATTCAGATAGGCGGTCGAGATGTTGCCGCACCCGATTATTCCGACACCATATACCTGCATCGCGTTCTTCCTCAGAATGATTGAACAGTTGCGAGTGACCGTTGAGCCATCCGCTTGTGATCATTGGGATTGTCGTGCTCGATCACGTAACGTCGCACGAGAGCAGCATCCATCGCCCGCTTGATCGCAGGCCAGTCCATCGTGCCATAGCCAACATCTGCCCAGCCGTCTTCGTCCGCGTTTTCTCCTACCGGAGCGATGTCCTTCACGTGTACTGCGACCAGCCGTCCTGAGTATTTTTCAATCCATTGGACTGGGTCCTCGCCGCTGAATTTTACCCAAGCGAGATCAAGTTCGATCTGGATATCCTCTGAGGCCGCGGCAATCAGATCTAGAGGTGTCTGACCGTCGACGGGCACCATTTCGAAGTCGTGGTTATGCCAGGCAAAGCCAAGACCTGCGTTCAAGACAGGTTTGCTAGCAGAAACAAGACGCTCGCCAAATTCCTTCCACCCCTGCGCCGAGGATGGACGATTTTCGGGTGCCACAAACGGGATGACAATTGTTTGAATGCCGATTTTTTTTGCAACGTCGATCACACGATCAGGGTCGGTTTCGACCAAATCCAAGGCAAAATGTGCCGTCGGCATGGTCAGGCCATAGGCGTCGAGCAGGGATTTTGTCTTTTCAACATCATCAAAGTATGGACCGAAACCTTCGACCTCATTGATCCCCAGATCCGCGAGCATGGCAAAGGTTTCCTCCACGTCCCAGTTGCGCGAAGAATAAAGCTGATAGGAGATGGCAGGCATAACTCAATCCTTTGATTGTCTGACTGTTTCAATGATGGCGGACGCTTTTGGCTCACAGCCGCAGTTCGGATTTGGTGTCGAAGAGCGAGGCCTTTGATAGATCGAGCCCGAGCTGCAGTTTTTCGCCCACCGCGATCTTGGCCTGCCCATCCATACGGACGCGGAACGGGCTACCGGCAATTTCGCAGTCGACGAGTGTATCTGATCCTGTAGGCTCGATAAGGCTGACCGAAACATCTGTCTGGAAAGGGGCTTTGCCGACCAGTTCGCCGGTGATGACGTGTTCGGGACGGATCCCCAAAGTCGCAGGACCTGTCGCCGGGCCAGCGGAGAATTCGTACCCCGATAGTGGGATCGAAAGGTTGCCCGTTTCAAAAGCGCCGTCTTTGATGTGGCCTTCCAGAAAGTTCATTGACGGTGATCCAATGAAGTCAGCCACGTATTTGTTTACAGGGCGACCATAGATTTCTTCCGGTGATGCCAGTTGCATGATCTGACCGCCGCGCATAATCGCAATACGATCCGCAAGCGTCATTGCTTCGATTTGGTCGTGGGTTACGTAGATCATCGTATTTCCGAGGTTCTGGTGCAAACGCTTGATCTCGACACGCAGGTCCGCGCGCAATTTGGCATCCAGATTCGACAGCGGCTCATCGAACAAAAAAACGTCGACGTCCCGCACCAATGCGCGCCCTATGGCAACTCGTTGACGCTGGCCTCCCGACAGAGCGGCCGGTTTGCGTTTAAGCAAGGATTCGATTTGCAGGATCTCTGCGGCACGTTTGATGCGGGCTGCTATTTCGGCTTTAGGCAGCTTGGCGTTTTTCAGACCAAATGACAGGTTTCCCTCGACCGTCATTTGAGGATAGAGCGCATAGGATTGAAAAACCATGCCGATACCGCGCTCGGAAGGCTCCGCCCATGTCACGTTCTCGTCGTTGATAAAGAGCTGACCTGCGGTCACGTCAAGCAGGCCGGCGATACAGTTTAACAGCGTGGATTTTCCGCAACCGGACGAGCCGAGAAGCACTAGAAACTCGCCTTTGCCAATTTCCAGATTGAGGTTTTGCAGCACTTTGACCGAACCGAACGCCAGATCAAGATTTTTGATTTCAACTGAGTTGCTCATGAGGGTTTACCCTTTGACAGCGCCGGCCGCGATACCGCGGACGAAGAGTTTGCCGGAGACAAAATAGATGGTCAGCGGAACAAGACCTGTAATTATTGTCGCGGCCATATTGACGTTGTATTCCTTCACGCCTTGCGTGGAATTGACGATGTTATTGAGTTGTACTGTCATCGGGTAAGTATCCGGGCCGGTGTAGACTACGCCAAACAGGAAGTCATTCCAGATGCCTGTGACCTGCAGTATCACGGCGACGGTGAAAATGGGCACAGACATCGGCAGCATGATGCGGAAGTAGATGCGCCAGAACCCAGCGCCATCGACGCGAGCGGCTTTGAACAACTCTTCCGGCAACGAGGTAAAGTAGTTGCGGAACAGCAGGGTCAGAATGGGCATGCCAAAAATCGTGTGGACAATGACCAACCCGGTGAGTGATCCATAAAGACCGACTTCTCGCAACATGATGACGATCGGATAGAGCATCACCTGATAGGGAATGAAGGCGCCAAATATCAGGATGGTGAAGAATGCGTTTGCACCTTTGAAACGCCAGTTCGCCAAGGCATACCCGTTCACCGATGCGACGACGATCGAAATTAGGACTGAAGGGATTGTTATTCTGACTGAATTCCAGAAGCCGACCTTCAAGCCTTCACAGTTCAAGCCCGTACAGGCTTCGGACCAAGCCTTGACCCAGGGCTCGAATGTGACTTCGAGCGGCGGGGCAAAAATGTTCCCGACGCGTATTTCCGGCATTCCCTTCAGTGACGTGACGACCATGATGTAGAGGGGCAGCGCGTAGTAGAGTGCAGCGACGAGCAAGGTACCATAGAGAAAGATGTTTCTCCGCGAAAGCATCTTGGTGGGTTTGGGCCCCTGCGGCCCCTCGAGCGTCGTAGACATGACATCAACCATGTTTCTTCCCTCCTCCGAACTCGAGGATGGCCCAAGGGATGACGACAAGGGCCACTGTGAGCAGCATCATGGTCGAGGCAGCGAAGCCCTGACCAAGGTTGCTTGCGCCAAACATCATGTCGTAGACGTATTTGGCGGGAACTTCGGTGGCGATACCGGGGCCGCCGCTGGTTTGCGCGACGATCAAGTCATATAGCTTGACGATGCCGGTTACTGTCAGAACCAATGTCGTAATAAACACCGGGCGCATCATGGGAATGACGATGAAAAGATAAGTCTTCCATGCGGGAATGCCGTCCACGCGTGCGGCTTTCCAGACATCCTGATCTATCCCGCGCAATCCGGCGAGCATGAGGACCATAACCAGCCCGCTGCCTTGCCAGAGCCCGGCAATCAGGACACCGAATATGGCGATTTCCGGGTTGTAAAGCGGGTCGAATTCGAAGCTTTGCCACCCCATTCCCCTGACGATGGCTTCGATGCCGAATTCAGGGTTCAGTATCCATTGCCAAACCAACCCTGTGACGACAAAACTCAGGGCATAGGGGTAAAGGATGACGGTGCGGATGGTGTTTTCAAAACGTATTTTCTGATCGATCAGCGCCGCGAGGATGAACCCGATCACGAACACCAGAGCGAGCATACAAAAGCCATAAATTGCAAGATTCTCGATCGCAACCAGCCACTTTTTCGTACCCCAGAGGCGGTCGTATTGATCAAGGCCAACCCAATTCAGCCGCGGCAGCAATCCCGAACTGGTGAAGCTGTAAACCACTGTCCAGGCTGTCCCACCAACGAACACAAACAGAGCGGTAACGATCATGGGGATCGAGGCTATTTTTGCGTTCAGGTTGCGGAACAGTTGGTTTGGGCGTTGCGAAGCCATCTGCTCCCCCTCCCTTCAACTGTTGGTGTCGGATTGCGGGCAAGTGAGCCCGCAATCCACTGTCAGTGTTTATTCAGCCCGACCGATGATCTTGACGAATTCTTTCTGCGCATCTTCGGGTGTCATCGACGCATCCGCAAAGAACTCTGTGAACAGCGTTTTCAGCTGATCGTTGGTGTCTGGCGTGATCAACTGGTTCACGTCGGGCAACAGCGCGCCCGCCTTGAGCAAATCGAGGCCTTTCGCCATGCAGTCATTGGCCGCGTCCAGGTTTACGTCACCGCGCACAGGGAGCGACCCCTTCTTGAGGTTGAAGGCCACTTGCGTTTCGGGATCGAGCATCAGTTTAGCCAGCTCTGTTTGCGCGGCGATCTGGGCTTCATCCGAGAGAACAGGGAAGTAGAACGCATCTCCGCCTGTTGAAAGACGCGGATTCATGCCCAGCCCAGGAAGGCAACTGTAATCCTCGCCAGCGGTAACGTTTGCGACTGCCATTTCACCCTGCGCCCAGTCCCCCATGATCTGGCCACCGGCTTCGCCTTTGATGACCAGCGCAGTCGCGTCGTTCCAATTCTGAACCGTTGAGTTGGCGGCCATTGACCGCGCATCGGCAGCAGCTTTGAAGACGCTGGCGACTTCGGCACCACCAGCAACATCCGTATTCTTGTCACCGTATACGCTGTTATAAACTTCACTTGGCAAGAGGCTTGCGATCAGAACACTGAACGCACCGGCCTGCTGCCAGCCCTGCTGACCCATGGCCATGGGGATCTTGCCCGCGGCTTCGAGCGCGGAGGCCGAGCCTACGAATTCAGTCCAATTTGTCGGGATGGGAACACCTGCATCTTCGTATGCCTTGTGGCTGACCCAGAGCCACTGCCAGGAGTGAATGTTGACAGGCGCGCAGTAGATGCGGCCATCAACAGTGCAGGAAGCCAGTAGAGAAGGTGGGTTTACCAGATCGGTCCAGCCTTCTGCTTCGGCAATGTCGGTGATGTCACGGAGCAGGCCCGCTTCGATCAGCTCTTCAGCCTGCCTGCCATGATTGAACTGAAACGCGCCCATCGGATCTCCGCCAACAATACGGCTTATCATGACCGGCCTTGCGTTGTCGCCGCCCGCGATGGCTGCATCGACCCAGGTGTTGCCTGTTGCGTTGAACGCGTTCGCGATTTCCTTGACCGCCTCGGCCTCACCGCCCGACGTCCACCAGTGCATCACTTCCAATTCAGTTGCCGACGCGCTTGTCGCCACAACAAGCGCTGTTGCCGAGAGCAGATATTTTATCCGTTTCATGCCATCCTCCCTTACTATAACGTTATAGTAAAAATCTATATCGTTACAGAAATGCCTTGCAAGCATTTTTTTTGACTCGCTATAAGTCCATCTGAGTACTGCCGAAGCCGGTCGCGATGGAAGTACACATCTTGCGCAAGTTGCCAACTATTGGTGAACGGAGAGGGTCGATGAAGAAAACGGTGGCCGAAGTCAGTAAATTAAGTACTGAAGAGTTGGTCTCTCAAGTTCTGCCGGGAGAGCGACCGACGCAGAAAACCATTTCGCGCATCAGTGGCTTAGCGGTGGCCACAGTTTCGCGCGCGTTGGGCGATGCACCGGACATAGGACAAGAGACAAAACAGCTTGTTCGCCACGTTGCGGATGCCATCGGCTACGTTCCGAACCGCGCTGGAGTGCGTCTAAGAACCGGACGTACAAATGTTATTTCACTTGTTGTTCCCGCCGAGGGCGACGTCATCAACAACACATCAAGATTGACCAGTTCGATTGCGCAGGAACTGCGTGGCACAAGGTTTCATCTCAACGTGCTGCCTTGGTTCCCCGACGAAGATTCGCTGCGGCCCATCGAGTATATCGTCAAGACACGCTCTGCTGATGCCGTCATCTTCAACATGACCGAACCCGAAGACCGGCGCGTCGAATACCTGCTTAAGCACAACTTCCCTTTTGCAACGCATGGACGGACAAAATGGTGCGAGCGGCACGCCTACTACGACTATGACAACAGCGCTTTCATGCGTGTGGCGATCAACCGTTTGGCTGCAAGAGGTCGGGAAAACATCCATGCGATCCTGCCACCGCTAAATCAGAACTATTCGCAGGATATGAAGCGCGGGCTGGAAGAAGCCTGCAGCAGGTTGGGCTTGAGTTACCGCATCGCTCAAAACGTTGACAGCGATCAGTCCTCGGACCAGCTCCGGCACTGGATAAAACACAGGCTAAAGAACTCGTCGGAAGTTGATGCAATCGTCAGTTCGTCATCTAAAACAGCGATTGCGGCAATCGTTGCGATTGAACAGATGGGGCGCAAGCTCGGCGAGGATATCGACGTGTATTCAAAAGAAGTAATCCCCGTCCTGAAAATGTTCCGTGAGAATATTGTCGTCGAGTTCGAGGATGTCAGTGACGCTGGCCGGTTTCTAGCCAAAGCCGTTTTGCAGTTGTTACTGGAACCCGAGAAAAAGCCCATGCAGCACCTCGAAATTCCCGTTGACCGAATGCGACATTGAGTGAAACCCTCTGTTGCCGCGACGCAGAGCTCCAGAGTGTCCGTTGTCAGGGGTTTTGGGACAGATGGCGCTCTGATCTAAGAGAGGATGTGGCCCATCCGATTGGTCTGATTATGCGGCGGATTTGCGGTGAAGCAAGCGCCTGGTTTCGATTGTCTTCTGTTTGATCCTTTCTCGTTGTTTTAGAATGGTCTGTCCGCGTCCGAAGTAGACATCAGCGGGCGTGAGGTTTTGTAAGCCTTCGTGGTAGCGCCGGTGATTGTAGTGGTCGACGAAAGCACCGATCTGCTGCTGAAGGTCGCCGGGCAGATAGTAGTTCTCCAATAAGATGCGGTTCTTGAGAGTCTGGTGCCAGCGCTCGATCTTGCCTTGGGTCTGTGGGTGATATGGCGCGCCTCGGACATGATCCATTTTCTGATCTTCCAGCCATTCGGAAAGCTCACCAGAGATGTAGCTGGACCCGTTGTCGCTGAGCAGGCGTGGTTTGTGCAGCACGGTTGCCTGATCACAGCCCGACGCCTGTAGTGCCAGGTCCAGCGTGTCGGTCACATCCTCGGTCTTCATCGTCGCACACAGCTTCCAGGCGATGATGTATCGGCTGTAGTCGTCCAGGATCGTGCTGAGATAGAACCATCCCCAGCCGATCACCTTCAGATAGGTAAAGTCGGTCTGCCAGAGCTGGTTCGGCCGTGTCGTCTTGTCCTGGAACTCATCCGCAGCGGACAAAACCACATAGGCTGGGCTGGTGATCAGATCGTAGGACTTGAGGATGCGGTAGACCGAAGCCTCTGACACAAAGTACTTTTCTGTGTCGGTGAAGCGAACAGCCAACTCACGCGGGGAAAGCTCACTTTCCTTCAGAGCCAGATCCTTGATCTTCTCGCGCATTGGCATGGGAATACGGTTCCAGACCCGTGACGGCCTGGGACAGCAATCCTCAAGCGCTTCGGGACCACCGGCCAGATACCGGTTGTACCAGCGATAGAAGGTGGTCTTCGGGATGCCCAGTTTGTCCAGCGTGCGTCTGGTTGGAAGGTGCGATCCCTCCACCAGTCGGATGATCTCAAGCTTCTCGGATGGGCGCGAAAGATGTCAGCGATCTCAAGCCGCGGGCGGGGCACCACCCTGGTCCGCTACTCCCGGCTTCGATCCTGCAGCTTGGCCAGCGTCTCGTAGGGGCTCGCCGTGTCACGGATCAGCTTCGTGGCGACATGTGTGTAGCGCTCCGTTGTTTCGAGTTTGGCATGCCCGAGCAGGACCTGGATCACCCGCACATCCGTACCGGCCTCCAGAAGGTGCGTCGCGAAGCTATGCCGCAGCGTGTGCAGCGTGCTGCCCGGCTTCTTGATCCCCGCGATGTGCTTTGCCGAGCTGAAGGCGCGGTGGAGTTGGCGCGACGAGAGGGGGTTGATCTTGGGCTTGCCCGGAAACAACCAGCCCTCAGGCCGCGCCTCGCGCCAATACTCGCGCAGCAGGTTCAGCAATCCCGGCGACAGCATGACCTTCCGGTCCTTCCGCCCCTTGCCCTGTTCGACATGAATCAGCATCCGGTCGCTGTCGATATCGCTGACCTTGAGATTGCAGACTTCCGAGGCCCTGAGCCCGGCACCATAGGAGATGCTCAGCGCCGCCCGGTACTTCAGCCCCGGTCCTGGCGCGACCCGCAGCAGTGCCGCTACTTCCTCGGCGCTGAACACCACGGGGAGCTTGCGCGGCTGGGTGCGGAACTGCATGTGCCGCTTCATCTCGCCCCGCCCGCAGGTCGTCTCGAAGAAGAACCTCAGCGCAATGATGCGGGCGTTGTAGGTCGGCGGCGTGACACCGCAGTCGGTCATGTGAAGCTGGTAGGCGCGCAGATCGTCCGGCGTCGCGGTGTCCGGCGACCGTCCCAGAAACGCTGCGAAGTCCTTGATCGCCCGGATGTGCGACTTCTGAGACTTGTCACCCAGCCCCTTGATCCGCATGTCCTCGATCATCCGCTCGCGCAGCGGCGTTGTTCTCTCCTCCGCCATGGGAACCTCCTGTCTTTCGATTGAGAGGTCCCAATCGTCAGACAGCCGCGCCCATTCCCAAATGCACAGGGGTCAGATCAATGCAAAACGCCTGCCACAGGCTCCAATGCCGCGCGAGCGGCTTCGTCCCCGTCCCGCGAAGGAGACATTCAGTCGAATTTTGCGAAGGTCTGTACCGAGCCCTTTCACGACATTTGTTTGTCACGCGGTTTCCGCCTCGAAAGGCCGGAAAGTGTGAATTCGCCGCAGGTGCGCGATAAGAGTTGGTCAACGGCGACAGCCGACATTCAAATGGTGACGGATTGAAGATTCTTTCTGCGGTGTGGAAGGCGTCTCCGAACCCATCCGTTTCCAACGTTGCAATGCAGTAAGCGATGCGTACGGCCCATGGCACCGCTTATTTAGGCGATGAGAGATCTTGGCCTCCAACTGACTTGGAGGTGATTTGATGCTCGATGACTGATCCACATCAATGCGTTGCCAACTGGGCAGTGCCATATGTGATCCAACGCAACCATTTTGTGAGGATCACCTTGCTATGAACCATAAAACTCTTCTCGCAGCGACGGCCCTTGCCGCCACAGTTATCGGCGGTGCCTCTTTCGCAGAATCCCATCACGGGCACAAAGGTAAAACCGGATCTAATTGTCCGGCTGAAATGATGCAAAATGGCGGCCCTGATATGATGGGAACGATGAAACGGATGCATGGCGAAATGATGGGCGGTGGCATGATGGGCAATATTGGTCCTATGGGTGGCGACATGATGAAAATGTTTGACGCGGATGGCGACGGCACCGTGACAGCCAATGAAATGCGGACTCAGTTGCAGGCCAAGTTGATGGAATTTGACAGTGACGGTGATGGCGCGCTCTCAATTGCGGAATTCGAAACTCTTCACAGCGCAATGATCCGCGAAATGATGGTGGATAAGTTCCAGCACCTTGACGCGGACGGTGACGGTGCTGTTACGGGTGAAGAAATGACCGCACCAGCGGAAATGATGGATCGCATGGAGAAGATGCGCGCAAAAATGGGAATGATGAAAGGCCAGAAAGAGGATAACTGCGCCATGAAATCCGGCAACTAAGCGTTTCTGCGTCGGCGTGATGCCAGGACAGACATCGGTCCCGCCAACCTTCAAACCTCCCAAACACCAGTTTCAGCCAAAGCTCTGCACGAATGGCAACAATGCGAAAGCTGCACCGCAGTAAGAGCCGGCTCATCGAATGTCTCCTGTGGGCCGGGAGCACCAGTTCTGCTGACGAGCACAAAGGTCCGGAAAGTCCGCCAAGCGGTCTCTCAGACAGAACGCAGCGAACGGCTTGTGTGGATGGCTCCTTCCTAGCAAGACATTTTTGATCTGATTTGCGCATTTGTCAGAAGCAGTCATGTGTCCGGCC